>NZ_JBJGYM010000032.1:0-28433 GCF_054049995.1 Geodermatophilus sp. SYSU D01106
GACCCCCGGCGGGGGTCGCGGGCGGCGGGTGGGGTGGCGCCGGGCCCGGACCGCCCGCGGCGGGGGGGGTGGGGGGACGGGGCGTCGTCCGGCGGCCATACGCTGCCGGCATGTGCCGCAACATCCGCCCGCTGTCGAACTTCGAGCCGCCGGCCACCGAGGACGAGGTGCACGCCGCGGCCCTGCAGTACGTGCGCAAGATCAGCGGCTCGGCCAAGCCGTCGCGGGCCAACGCCGACGCCTTCGACCGCGCCGTCGCCGAGGTGGCCGCCGCCTCGGCGCGGCTGCTCGACGCGCTGGTCACCTCCGCGCCGCCGAAGGACCGCGAGGTCGAGGCGGCCCGGGCGCGGGCCCGCGCCGCCCTCCGGTACGGGGGCTGACCTGGGCGTTCCGGTCGCGCACGACCGGAACGCGCACGTCGGGCGCTCCCGGGGGCATGGCAGGGGGCGGAACGGGTAGGTCCGGGACTCGCACGACGAACCCGAACCCCGAGCCCCTGGAGTCCTGCCATGGCCCGCAACACCCTGTCCCGCGCGCTGCACGACCTCGGCCTGTCGGCCTGGTTCGGCGGCACGCTCGCCAACGCCGTCGCGCTCAACGCCGCCGCGGGTGAGGCCGGCAAGGACACCGGCCGGGTCGCCAACGAGGGCTGGAACCGGTGGACGCCGGTCAACGCCGTCGCCATCGGGGCGCACCTGGTCGGCAGCGTCGGCCAGCTGATCGGCAACCGCGGCCGCGTCGCCCAGCAGCAGGGCGTGGCGAGCATGTCCGCCGCCAAGACGCTGCTCACCGCCGCCGCGCTCGGCGCCACCGCCTACAGCCGCTCGCTCGGCATGGTCGTCAACAGCCAGGACAACCCGTCGTCGAAGTCGGGCACCAAGCCGACCAAGCGCACCAAGGCCGAGGTCGCCGCCGCGCAGGAGCAGCTCGACACGCTGCAGTGGGTCATCCCCGCCCTGACCGGCGCCCTCGTCTGGGTCAGCTCCTACGCCGGTGAGCAGCAGCGCGCCAGCGAGGTCATCTCCGGCGTCCGCCGCTGACCTCCCGCTCCTCCGCACCACCGCAGGACCAGGAGGGCACCGTGACCCAGGCCCGCAGCGTCACCTTCTCCGGCAACCGCGCCGTCGACCCGCACGGCGAGCACGGCCCGGAGGGGCCCGGCGCCACCCGGTGTCCCGACTGCACCGACGGCCTCGGCGCCCCGGCGCCGGTCCCGCCGGACTCGTGGCGCGGGCGGATCCGGGCCGACCCGGGGCTGCACCTCGCGTGGCGGGTCGGCGTCTTCGTCGTCGGGCTGCTGTTCGTGCTCCTCGGCCTGGCGCTCACCGTGCTGCCCGGGCCGCTGACCATCCCGCCGGTGCTCGGCGGCCTGTGGGTGTGGTCGACGGAGTTCGACTGGGCGCGGCGGTTCTTCGCCGCTTTCCGCCGCAAGGCGGTGGCCGCCTGGCGGCACGCCGAGCAGCACCCGGTCAGCTCGGCGGCGATCACCGTCGGTGGGCTCGCGGCCGCGGGGGCGGTGTTCTGGGCGGTCGGGCACTTCGACCTGGTCGACCGGGCGACGAGCGCCCTCGGCCTCGGCTGACCCCGGCGCCCTCCACCGGCCGCCGTCCGCACCCCCGGACGGCGGCCGGTGTGCGTCCGTCCCCTCCCGGACCCCGCCCGTGAGCACTCCCCCGCCCCGGCCGGCGCCGCAGCGTCCCTCTCGGCTGTTGCGGCGCGGCCGCACGCCCGGGCTGCGCACCGCGAAGACCGTGCTGGCCGCGGTCGTGGCCTTCCAGGTGGCCACCTGGCTGGACACCACCAGCTCCCCGATCCTCGCGCCGCTGACCGCGCTGCTGGTCGTCCAGCTCACCCTCTACGAGACGCTGACCACCGGCTGGGAGCGGGTCGCCAGCGTCACCTCCGGGGTGCTCATCGCGGTGCTGTTCGCCTCGGTCGTGGGCCTGACCTGGTGGAGCCTCGGCCTCGTCGTCGGACTGTCGCTCGTCGTCGGCCGGCTGCTGCGCCTCGGGCCGCACCTCGCCGAGGTGCCGATCAGCGCGATGCTCGTGCTGGCCGTGGGCGGGGCCGAGACCGCCGCGCTCGGCCGCATCACCGAGACGCTCGTCGGCGCGGGCGTCGGGGTGCTGGTCAACCTGCTCGTCGCTCCCCCGCTGTACGTGCAGCCCGCCGGGGAGGCGATCGCCGAGCTCGCCGGGCGCATGGCCGCCCTGTCCGAGGACCTCGCGGCCGCACTCGGAGGGCCGTGGTCGCGCCGCCTCGCCGACGACCTGCTCGACCGCGCCCGGGGGGTGGGGACCGAGGTCGCCCGGGCCGACCGGCACCTCGCCCGCACCGAGGAGAGCGCCCGCCTCAACCCGCGCGGCCGGTCCGCCCGCGAGGCGCGCCCGCGGCTGCGCAACACGCTCACCGCCCTCGAGCGCGTCCACGTCACGCTGCGCACGCTCACCCGGGTGCTGCTGGACCGCACCTACTTCGTGCCCGAGGACGAGGCCGACCGCGCCTGGACCCCGGCGGCCCGGGCGGCGCTGGCCGACGTCCTGCGCACCGTCGCGCGGACGCTGCGTGAGGCCGGCGCGGTGGCCGACGGCAGCGCGGTGCCCACCGGCGTCGACGCCGGGCGGCTGTCGGCGATGCTCGACCTGCGCGCGCGGCTCGCCGACGCCCTGCTGGTGGACCCGGCGCACGACGCGGCCGCCTGGGCGCAGCACGGCACGCTGCTCGACGCCGTCGACCTGCTGCGGGTGGAGCTGGCCGCCGCACTGCAGCCGCCGTCGGCGACCTGGGCGCCCCCGCCGCTGGCGCAGGCCCAGGTGCGGGCGGTGCGGCGGGCGCTCACCCGCCGGCGCCGGCGGGGATGAGTGTCAGGCGACGGTCAGGACCACCGGTCCGTCGTCGGTGACCGCCACCGTGTGCTCGACGTGGGCCGCCCGGGCGCCGTCGGCGGTGACCACCGCCCAGCCGTCCTTCTTGTGCCGGTAGCGCTCGCCGCCGGCCAGCAGCATCGGCTCGATCGCCAGCGTGCTGCCGGCGTGCAGCCGCACCCGGTCCAGCCCCGTCGCCGGCCGGTTGGGCACGAACGGCGGCTCGTGCATGGCCCGGCCGATGCCGTGCCCGCCGTGGTCGGGCAGGTGCGCGAAGCCGTACCGCCGGGCGACGGCGTCGATCGCGGTGGCGACGTCGAGCAGGGTGGCGCCGGGGACGGCGGCGGCGATCCCCGCGGCGAGCGCCTCCTCGGTGGCGGTGACCAGCCGGGCGTCCTCGGGGCGCTCGGCGTCGCCCACCTGCACGGTGATCGCCGCGTCGCCGTTCCATCCGTCGACGATCGCGCCGCAGTCGATGCTCAGCAGGTCGCCGTCCTTGAGCCGCTGCCCGCTGGGCCGGCCGTGCACGACGACCTCGTTGGGCGACAGGCACGTGACGCCGTTGTAGGCCGTGGGCGCCCATGCCGGCTTGTAGCCGAGGAACGACGACGTGGCGCCGGCCTCGTACATCGTCGTCTTGGCCAGGTCGTCGAGCTCTCGCAGCTTCACGCCCGGCCGCGCCGCCGCCCGGACGGCCGTCAGCGACAGCGCCACCGCGCGTCCGGCGGCGCGCATCGCGTCGAGCTCGGCGGTCGTCCGGGGAGGCAGCACGTGCAGGTCCACGCCCCGACGGTACGAGACCGCGGGACGCCGGCCGGACGTCAGCCGGCGGGGTCGCGGCGGACGTCGTCCGGGTCGGGCGTCCGGAAGGCGGTGTCGGCGCCGTCGGGGGCCGGCGAGTCCTCCCCGGTCTCCCTGGGGCGGTCGGCCTCCTCGGGACGGTCGGGTTCCTCGCCCCCGACGCCGAAACCCTCGGCCGGGGGCGGTGCGCCGGCTCCGGGGTCGGCGGCGGGGATCCCGTCGTCCGGGCCGCCCAGCTCCGGGGTCATCGGTTCCCACATCGACGTCATGCCCCTCCCCTACCCCGTCCTCGCCGGGTGAGGTGGACGTCAGGTGACACGGAGGTGGCGGATGGGCATACGGACGGGATCGAGCCGGGTCACCGGACCCGCTCACGGACGGCAGAGGAGCCGGCGATGGCCACCACGGGATCGGGACAGCGGGCACGGCGCGGCACGCGGCCGGTCCCCGCACAGCGCGACGGTCACCACGACCGCCGGGGGGACGACGGGCGGGACGAGAGCCGCGCGGAACGGATCGACCGCGAGCTGATGGAGCTGCTCAACGAGCTGCGGGTGGCGCTGCCGGGCGTGCAGTTCCTCTTCGCGTTCCTGCTGGTCGTGCCGTTCCAGCAGGCCACCGAGCGGGCCACGGACTTCCAGCGCGACGTGTACTTCGTGACCCTGGTGGCCGTCGTCGTGGCCACCGCGCTGCTCATCGCGCCGGCCGCGCAGCACCGCGCGCTGTTCCGCCAGCACGACAAGGAGGACCTGCTGCGGCGCAGCAACCGGTTCGCCTTCCTCGGCCTGTGCGTGCTCGCCGTCGCGATCGTCGCGGCCGTGGTGCTGGTGGTCGACTTCCTGTTCGCGCTGCCGCAGGCTCTCGTCACCGGCGGCGTGGTGGCCGTGCTGCTCGGCTGGCTGTGGATCGGCAGCCCGGCCGTGCAGCGGGCCCGCGGGGGCGCCGACGACGAGTGACCCCCGGCCGCGACCACCGGACCCCGGTGGCCCGCTTCCCCGCCAGGAACGGGCCACCGGGGTTCACTCGTCCCGCGGAGCCGGCCGGCCCAGCGCCGCGCAGATCGCGTCCGCCACGTCGTCGGGGTCCTCGTGCTCCCAGAAGCGCAGCACCGTCCAGCCGAGACCGGCGAGGAGCGCGTCGGCGCGGCGGTCCCGCGCGGCGTTGGCGGCCAGCTTCGCCGCCCACCAGCCGCGGTTGGCCCTCGGCAGGTGCCCGCAGTCGGGACACCCGTGCCAGAAGCACCCGGTAAGGACCCCGTCCCCCTCACCCCTCGCAGGCTCGGGGCGAGCCTCTGGACGGGGCCGGATCCGCACGTCGACGCGGTAGCGCACGCCGCGCGCGTGCAGCCGGCGGCGCACGGCGAGCTCGTGCCGGGTGTCGCGCCGTCCCTGCCGGCGGAAGCGCGCGGCCACGACCTCCGACGACGGCGGCGGCGCCCGGCCCGGTCCTCCCACGCCCGCGATCCTGGCCGCCTGCACCGACAGCGATGAGTCCGCGCCCCGGGCACCGTCTGCCCGTCAGACCCGCGCGCAATGTGCGGGCACCCGGCGCGGGAGCAGGGGGTGGGGCAGGTGACGGCGCACCTCGGCGACACCGTGCCGGCCGGCGGGCGGGCGGGCGGGAGCGGCGACGTCCCCGCGGTCGAGGCCGTGGGCCTGGCCAAGCGGTTCGGGTCGACGACGGCGGTCGCGGGGGTGGACCTGCTCGTCCCACAGGGCGGCGTCCACGGCCTCCTCGGGCCCGACGGTGCGGGCAGGACCACCACCCTCCGCATGCTGGCCGCGGTGGTCCCGCCCGACGGCGGGTGGGCGCGGGTCCTCGGTCACGACGCCGCGCGCGAGCCCGGCGCGGTCCGCGCGCGGGTCGGCCTCACCGGCCGGTTCGCCTCGCTCGACGAGGAGCTCACCGGGGCGGAGAACCTGCTGCTGCTCGCCCGGCTGCTCGGCTACTCACGGGCCGCGGCCCGCCGGCGCACCGACCAGCTGCTGAGCGCCTTCGGCCTCACCGGGGCCGCGGGCACACGGGTCGGGCGGTACTCCGGCGGCATGCGGCGGCGGGCCGACATCGCCGCGAGCATCGTCGTCCGGCCCGACGTCGTCCTCCTCGACGAGCCCACCGCCGGGCTCGACCCGTGCAGCCGCAACCAGGTGTGGGACGTCGTCCGCGCGCTGGTCCGGGGCGGGACGACGGTGCTGCTGTCGACCGGCCACCTGGACGAGGCCGACCTGCTCGCCGACCGCGTCTCCGTCCTCGACGCCGGCCGGGTCGTCGCCGAGGGCAGCCCGGCGCAGCTGAAGGCGTCGGTGGGACCGGGCACGCTGCACGTGCGGGTGCGCGAGCGGGAGCGCCGCGCCGAGGCCCGGGAGCTGCTCGAGCGGGTGCTCGGCGTACCGGTCGAGGCCGACGCCGACCTCACCGCGCTCACCGCCCGGGTCCCCGGGTCCGCGCCGGCCACCCGGGCGCTCGCCGCGCTGGGCGACGCCGGCATCGACCTCGCGCAGTTCTCGCTCGACCGGCCGGGCCTCGACGAGGTCCTGCTCGCCCTGACCGGCCGGCCCGCCGCGGACGAGCCGCCTCTGGGGCCGTGGCCGGCGGTGCGCTAGAACGGTCGGATGCCGCCCGCCCTGCGCACCGCCCGCTTCGCCGAGCTCACCCCGTTCGAGGTCTACGCGCTGTGCCGGCTGCGGGTCGACGTGTTCGTCGTCGAGCAGGAGTGCCCCTATCCCGAGCTCGACGGCCGCGACACCGAGCCCGGGACGCTGCACCTGTGGTTCGAGGAGGACGGCGCGGTCCTCGCCACCATCCGGCTGCTCGACGACGGCGGCACCCGGGCTATCGGCCGGGTGGCCACGGCCGGCGCCGCCCGCGGCCGGGGCCTGGCCGCGCGGCTGGTCGAGGAGGGCGTCGCGCTCAGCGACGGCCTGCCGGTGACGCTCGGCGCCCAGGCGCACCTGCAGGGCTGGTACGAGCGGTTCGGGTTCCGGCTGTCGGGCCCGGGCTACGTCGAGGACGGCATCCCGCACGTGCCGATGCGACGCGAGCCGGCCTGAGCGCTCAGGCCGCGGTGGCCGGCATCAGGTCGGCGGCGCCGAACGCGGCGTCGAAGCGGTCGCACCAGATCACCACGCTGGTGTAGCCGGTGGCGTCGACGCCCGCGGGCACGGCGTAGTTCTGGTCGCCGACGTTGCCCTTGAGCGCGCCGAGGTCGACGGCCTCGTCGTCGAAGGCCGCCTCCTCGCCGCCCGCGGGGTTCCGCGAGAGGTAGACGAACAGGGCGGGACCGTTGGAGGTCTCGAAGCCCTCGAGCCGCACGACGACCTGCCCGTCGGCGAGCTGCACCAGCCGCGCGGTGCCGACCGTCTCGTGCTCGCGGGAGACGAAGGTGCCGGTGGCCAGGTCGACGGGGGCGGCCGGGGCGACCGGGGCCCCCGGTGCCGCTGCCGACGGGGACGGCGCGTCCGCCGCGACGGTGGGCAGCGCCTCGTCCACGCGGCTGTCGTAGAAGAGCTTCTGCGGCTGGAACCACACCAGGGTCACCACCGCGAGCACCACGGCGACCACCGCCCCGAGCAGGATCCACGTCCGCGGTCGCACCGTCACGGCGGCGGACCTTAGACCGGACCGCGCGGTCCGTGGGGTGTCCCGGACGCGGCCCCGGGTACCGGCCCGGCATGGCGGACGGCGGGGACGTGGGCGGCTCGGTGGGCGGTTTCGCGGGCGGGCTCGGCGCCCGCGTGCGGGAGGGCGACGACGGCGCGGCCGTCCTCGACTTCGAGGTCCGCGACGAGCACCTCAACCCCGCGGGGACGCTGCACGGCGGGGTGCTGGCGACGCTGGTGGACACCGCGATGGGCCAGGCCGTGCGCACCACCACCGGCGAGGGCGAGGTGCCGGCCACCAGCCAGCTCACCGTCACCTACCTGCGCCCGGGGAAGCCGGGGCCGCTCGAGGTGCGCGGCCGCGTGCGCACCCGCGGCGAGCACCTGACGATCTGCGAGGCCGACGTCGAGCAGGAGGGCCGGGCGCTGGCGCACGCCGTCGCCACCTTCGCCGTCCTGCAGCACTGACCGGGAGGGGTCGCTGAGCCGGGCCACGACGCACGAGCGCCCCGCCGGATGGACCGACGGGGCGCTCGCGGAGGTGCAGGGGACTCAGACGTCCTCGGCGCAGAACACGGTGCCCTCGCCACCGGTGTCGCCGCTCCACAGCGCCTGCGTGGCCGTCGGCCACTCGCCGCAGGGCTGGTAGCTGGTCTCGTAGAACTCGCTCTCGGTGACCTTCTCCTCGACGACGCCGACGACGCGCGCCTGCGCGGACTCGTCGTCGCAGTCGACCGTCTCGAAGCTGCTGGCGCCCTCCTGCGCGATGCAGTCCCCGACCTCCGGGTCGCCCACGCCGAAGAACCGGAACGCGGCGATGCCGCCGGCGACGGCGACCGCCGCCGCGACGCTGCCGATACGCTTGCCCTTGCCCGACTTCGGCGCCGGCTGACCCGGGCCGCCGAACGGGGTGGCGCCGAACTGGCCCGGCGCGCCCTGCGGCGGGAAGGGCTGGCCCGGCTGCGGGTACGGCTGGCCCGGCTGCGGCTGACCCTGCGGCGGGAAGGGCTGACCCGGCTGCTGCGGGCCGCCCTGCGGCGGGAAGGGCTGGCCGGGCTGTCCCGGGTTGGTCATCACGTGCTCCTCGGTGTGCCTGACGGTCACCGGGCGGCGCCGTCCGCGGGGCACCATCACACGCGGCGTCGTCGCAGGTCAGGAGGACGCGCCCGGACCTCCCCCCGTGGGGTCAGGCGGGCAGGAGTGCCGGGAGTGCCTCGTCGACGACGAGCGCGAGGCCCTGGTTGTCGTCGTCGTAGACCTCGTCGTCGTCGCCGGTGCCGCACTGGCTGACCAGCAGGATGATCGCGAAGACCATCACGATCAGGCCGAGGAACGTGCCGAGGAACAGCGCCCGGCCGCGCTTCGGGCGGGGGTTCATCCCGCGGCGCGGGTCCTCGGGGTCGGGTGCGGCGGCGGGGTGGGACATGGGTGCTCCTCACGGTCGGGGACGGCGGTCGGGGCACGGGGCCCGTTCTCCCGACACATGCCCAGCCGCCCTGCCGGTACGCACGTCGCGGGCACCCGGATCGCGCACGACGGGGTGACGCCGCAGGCCGTGGCGGAGGACGATCACCCCATGACCACTGCGACCTGGAACGGCACCGTCATCGCCGAGTCCGACGACATCGTCACCGTGGAGGGCAACGCCTACTTCCCGCGCGAGTCCGTGCGCGAGGACGTGCTGCGCCCCTCCTCGACCCACACCACCTGCCCGTGGAAGGGCGAGGCCTCCTACCTCTCCCTCGAGGTCGACGGGCAGACCAACCCGGACGCCGCCTGGTACTACCCCGAGCCGAAGGACGCGGCGAAGGAGATCACCGGCCGGGTGGCCTTCTGGCGCGGCGTCGAGGTGCGCTGACCGCCCCCGGACACGGCGCGGGCCCGGCCGCGGGGTGCGGCCGGGCCCGGGAGGACCGCGGAGGTGCGAGGGGCGGTCAGGCGGGGCGGGCGCCGGCCAGCTCGCGCGCGGCGGCGGCGGCCGGGGCGTCGATGACGGCGGAACGCTCCTGGCGCTCGATGACGCGGTGGTAGCTGGCCCACGCCTCGGCCGGCGTCACGTCGAGGGCGGCGGCGATCTGCTCCCAGCTCGCCCCGCCGCGCAGGGCCGCGCGGAAGCCGGTCAGCTGGCTGTCGTGGGCCTTGCGGGCGATGACCTCGCCGAGGGCGAGCAGCTCGAGGGACTCGGGCACGTCGAGCTGCGTCTCGTCGGAGAGCAGCGAGCTCCAGTCGTCGTCGTCGCGGTCGGCGACGGTGTTCAGGGACGTGGTCCCGGAGTCCCGCCGGCTCAGGAAGTCCAGGCGGGTGGCGGCGGTCTGGAGCGAGAACTCCTGCTCCAGGGCCTCGGGAGTGATCTGCATGCCTCCCACCTTCCCCGAGGTACCGGACGGCGGCGAGCCGCTGCGAGCGGGATCTCACGGACGCGCGGAGGGCCCGCACCCGGGGTGGGTGCGGGCCCTCCGGAGAGTGGCGGCGTCAGCTGTCGACGCCGACGGCCTCCTTGGCGACCTCGGCGAGGGCGACCTGCGCGGCGCTGACCACGCTGGACCGGTTCTTGTGGGTCTCCTCGTAGCGGATCAGCACGCGGATGGCGTGCGGGTCGCGCAGGGCCTTGGCGGCCTTGGCGGCGTCCGAGGTCGACAGCGAGTCGAAGCCCTTCACCGGCAGCTCGTCGGCGGTGACGTCGCCGAGCTCCTCGCGGGCGGCCTTGGCGGCGTCGGCGGCCTCGCGGTTGCCCTCGCGGCGGGCGATCCGCTCGGCGCGGCGCAGCGTGGCGGCCCGGCCGACGCTCAGGGTCTCGCGGACGGCGTCGGTGAGGGTGGAGGCCTTGCCGGCCACCTCGCCGAGCCGGTCGCCCGCGGCCTCGCGGCGCTGCTGGGCGGTGTCGAGGGCCTCGTTCACCCGGTTGGCGACGAAGCGGTACGGCGCGTTGGCGGCGCGGGCGGCGACACCGGCGACCTGCTGGAACGGGGTGGCCTGCAGCGCGGCGGGGCCGCCCAGCGCCTCCTCGGCGAGCACGACGGTCAGCCACTCGATGGTGGCCTCGTGGGCGGCGACGAGGCCCTCGGCGAGGCGCTCGACCTTCGCGAGCCCGGCCGCCTGGCCGAGCACCTTGAGGTAGGTGGCGCGGTCGTGCAGCTGGTGCTCGAGCGAGAGGTCCTGCAGCAGGGCCTCCTCGAGCGGCTCGGCCTGCTCGAAGGTGGCCTTGAGCACGGCGGAGAGCCGGCCGACGACGGGGGTGACGACGTCCGGGACGCCACCGAGCTCGCGCAGCTCGGCGGTGATGAGCCGGGTCCGCTCGGCGGCGTTGTCGGCGTTCTGGGTGAGCTCGCGGCGCACGGCGTCGGTGCGGGCCTGCGAGACGCGGGTGCGGGCGACCTGCTCCTCGGTCTGGGTGAGCAGGACCAGCGCGCGGAGCTGGTTGACGATCTTGGCGTGGTCGGTCACGACGGAGGACTCCAACGGTCGGGTACGGCCTGACCTCCCAGGTATGCCCCGCCCCCGCCCCTGCTAACTAGAGCAAGCGGATTGCTAGCGGTGAGGTCGGTCACTCCTCCGGGTGAACGAGGTCGGCCTCGATGCCGAGCCGCACCGCGACGTCGCGCATCTCGGCCTCGAAGAGCGAGGCGGCGTCGTCGAGGGCGAACCGCAGGTGACCGAAGACCTCCATGCAGACCAGCCCGTACAGGCGCACCCAGGAGGACAGGAACACCGCCATGACGCCGAGCGGGAGCTCGACCGGGAGCTTGGCGCACCAGGCGCGCAGCTGGGCCCGGTAGCGCTCGTCGAGGTCGCCGTCGGCGAGGACGGGGAAGGGCTGCTGCAGGTAGACGGCGGCCATGAGCGCGGCGAAGACGCCGCCGAAGCGCCGGCCGGCGGCGGCCGCGGGGCCGTCGTCGGCCTTCTCGGGGACGACGCCGTCGGCCGCGTTGCCGAAGAGCAGGCCGAACTCGGCCGGGTGGTCGATCGCCCAGCGACGAAAGGTGCGCGCGGCGGTCATCAGCTGCACCCCGGGTCGCGGCGGCGTGACGGCGTCGCGGGCCTCCTCCAGCCGGTCGCACAGCTCGTCGTAGAGGTCGGCGACCACCCGTTCGACGAGCTCCTCGCGGCTGGCGAAGTAGCGGTAGAGCGCGGGCGGGGTCAGGCCGACCTCCCGGGCTATCGCCCGCAGCGCCAGGCCCTCGACGCCGTGCTCGACCAGGACGCGACGGGCCGCGCCGCGGATGTCGCGCAGCGTGTCGGCGCGCGCCCGCTCCCGCCTGTTCACCGGTCCGGTCATCGCCGTCCACCTCCTGCCGTTGACATCAGTGAACGGTGTATGCACAGTTACCACCGTTCGCTAACAGCGTTCACCAATCTATCAGGACGAGGAGGGGTCGCCGTGTTCGAGGCCCTCGGACGAGTGGTGTACCGACGACGCCGACTGGTGCTCGCGCTCAGCGCGCTGGCCGTCGTCGTGGCGGCCGTGTGGGGCACCGGCGTGTTCGGCCGGCTCACCGGCGGCGGCTTCGACGACCCGGGCAGCGAGAGCTCCCGCGCCGCCGCGCTCGCCGACAGCGAGCTGGGCCGCGACGCCGCCGACGTCGTCGTCCTGTACCGCAGCGACGACCTGACCGTCGACGACCCGGCCTACGCCGAGGCGGTCACCGGCTCGCTGGCCGCGCTGCCCGCCGGCCTGGTCGAGCGGACGACGACGTGGTTCGACGGCGGCGCCCCTCCCCTGGTCAGCGACGACCGCCGGTCCACCTACGCCGTGCTGACGCTGGCCGGCGACGCCGACGCGCGCACCGAGGCGCTGGAGGCGATCGAGGACGACCTCGCGGCACCCGGGCTGGAGGTGTCGGTCGGCGGTGCCGCCACGGTCGAGCGCGACATCAACGACCGGGTCGGCGCGGACATCGCCCGCGCGGAGATGATCTCGCTGCCGGTGCTCGCGGTGCTGCTCGTCGTCGTGTTCGGCAGCCTGGCCGCGGCGAGCCTGCCGCTGGCGATCGGCGTCACCGCGATCCTCGGCGCCTTCACCGCGCTGCGGGTGGTCAGCCTGTTCACCGAGGTGTCGGTGTTCGCCGTCAACATCGTGACGATCCTCGGCCTCGGCCTCGCCATCGACTACGGCCTGTTCGTCGTGAGCCGGTTCCGCGAGGAGGTGCGCCGGCGGGCGAGCGTCGAGGAGGCCCTCGCCCGCACGATGGCCACCGCCGGGCGGACGGTGGCGGTCTCCGGCGTCACGGTCGCGCTGTCGCTGGCCGGCCTCGTCGTCTTCCCGCAGGTGTTCCTCCGCTCGATGGGCTTCGGCGGGGTGGCCGCGGTGCTCGTCGCGATGCTCGCCGCGCTGACGCTGCTGCCGGCGCTGCTGGCGGTGCTCGGCCCGCGGGTCGACGCGCTGGCGCTGCCGTGGCACCGGCGCGCGGTGGCCACCGTCCCGGGCCGCGGCTGGTGGGAGCGGGTCGCCCGCGGGGTGATGCGGCGCCCGGTGCTCGTGACCGTCGCCGTCGTCGGGCTGCTCGTGGTGCTGGCCCTGCCGTTCCTGCGGGTGCAGTTCGGCGCCATCGACGTCCGCGTGCTGCCGGCCGGCACCGAGAGCCGGGTGGTGGCCGAGACGATCGACGAGGACTTCCCGACCTCGCCGTCGGGCCCCGTGACCGCCGTCGTCAGCCTGGCCGACCCGGTCGACTCCCCCGCCGGCGCCGCCGCGCTCGAGTCCTACGTGGCGGACGTCGCCGCGCTGCCCCAGGTGGAGGGCGCCACGGTGACCGGCGCCGAGGGGACGACGGCGCGGGTGTCGGTGGCCTACGCCGGCGACCCGGTCGACGCCGACGCCCGCGCGCTGGTGGGCGACGTCCGTGGCGTGCCGGCGCCGCCGGGCGGCGAGGTGCTCGTCGGCGGGGAGAGCGCGGTGATGACCGACCTGCTCGACAGCCTCGGCTCGCTGCTGCCGTGGATGGCGCTGCTCGTCGTCGGCACGACGTTCGTGCTGCTGTTCCTCGCGTTCGGCTCGGTGGTGCTGCCGGTCAAGGCGGTGCTGATGAACGTGCTGTCGCTGGGCGCCTCGTTCGGCGCGCTGGTGTGGGTCTTCCAGGACGGCAACCTGTCGGGGCCCCTGGGCTTCACGCCGACCGGCTTCATCGAGGCGACGCAGCCGATCCTGGTGCTGGCGATCGTGTTCGGGCTGTCGATGGACTACGAGGTGTTCCTCATGTCCCGCATCCGCGAGCAGTACGACCTCACCGGCGACAACACCGCCGCGGTGGCCACCGGGCTGCAGCGCACCGGCGGGATCATCACCAGCGCCGCGCTGCTGCTGCTCGTGGTGATCGGCGCCTTCTCCACGTCGGGGATCACCTTCATCAAGATGATCGGCGTGGCGATGGCGATCGCCATCGTGGTGGACGCGACCGTCGTCCGGACGCTCCTGGTGCCGGCGACGATGCGGCTGCTCGGCCGGGCCAACTGGTGGGCGCCGGGGCCGCTGGGCCGGCTCTACGCCCGGTACGGCATCACGGAGTCCGACGGCGAGGAGCCCCCGGCGCCGGCGGCGCGTCCGCTGGAGCCGGCCGGCATGGCCTGACCTGCCGGGCTCTGCGCCTCGATCGCACCGGCTCCGCGGGACTCCCCGCGGAGCCGGTGCCGCGTCAGCGGGCGGGAACGGCCGGGGGCACCGGCGGGCGGCGGCGGGTCTCCAGCCGGAGCACCGGCTGGGTCAGCTGCGCCAGCGTGGCGCAGCGCTGGCACACCGGGCCGGGGTGCGTCTCGGCGGCGCAGGTCTCACAGAGCACGCGGGGTCTCCTCGCTCGGGGTCCGTCGGACCGGGGAGCCAGGACCCTGCCACCCCGCGCCGACGTGCCCGCGCCGCGTGTGACGGGTGGGACGACTCGTCAGCGATCCGTCACCTGGGCGACGTCGCCCGTCGGCCCGGCGCCCCAGCGCGGGCGCCGGCGGACGACGGCGGTGGCGACCGGACGGGACGCGGGGGCGCAGGCGCAGGCCTGGCCGGAACAGCGGTGCGCGGTGCTCACGGGACCTCCCGGTGACGGTGGCCGCCGAGGGTGACAGCTCCCGCGCCCCGGCGACAGCGCCGCCGCCGCGGTGGGACGAAGCGTCACCCGACCGACCCACGCCGTTCCCCCGGCCGGTACCGGGGACGCCGTGCGGCCACCCGCGCGCCGCTCGTCGACCGGCGTGATCAGGCGAGCAGCGCCGCCAGGCGGTCGAGGTAGGGCACCTGCCCCTTGACCAGCTTGACCCGCGCCTCGTCGAGACCGAACCAGGCGGCCCGGTCGACCTCCGGGAAGTGCTGGACCCGCCCCGACCGCGGCGGCCACTCGAGCTCGAACGTGCCGCTGACGATCGCGCCGGCGTCGAGGTCGCCCTCCCCCGCCCACACGGTGAGCAGCTTCGACCCGGCCCGCAGCTCACCGAGCGGCATCAACGCCGCCGCGGGCACGGGGCTGCCGAGCTCCTCCTCGAACTCGCGCCGGGCCGCGGCGAGCGGCTCCTCGTCGTCGCCGTGCTCGCCCTTCGGGATCGACCAGGCGCCGTCGTCCTTCCGCGCCCAGAACGGCCCGCCCATGTGGCCGAGCAGCACCTGCGGCGCGGGGGCGAGCCGGTACAGCAGGATTCCCGCGCTCCGCCTCGGCACCGGCCCACCCTCGCACGGGCGGCGCCCCGGCTCAGTCGAGCGGGCGGCGACCGCCCGTCGGTACCGGCGCCGACCGGCGCCCGCAGCCGTGGCAGAACCGTCCGGGCAGCCGCCTCGTCCCGCAGTGCTCGCACGCCATCTCCGGCCTCCTCCGTCAGCGGGTGGAGACCGCAGGCTGCCGGGCGGCGGTCCCGCCCGGGGCGCCGACACCGGCGGTGGGACGAGTCGTCACGCGACCGTCATCCCGGTCAGCGGCAGCCGTCGGGCCCGGGGCGGTGGCCGTCACCGGGGCCGTTCCCGCGCCCGTGCCCGTTGCCCGGGCCGTCGCCGCGCCCCGGGCCGTCGTCGCACGAGGCGGGGACGACGGGCGCGATGGGCGGCGGCGGGGTCGCGGGCACCTCGAGCTCCGGCGTCGCGGCGGGCGCGGGCTCCTCCGCGACCGGGGCGGGCTCCGGGTCCGGCGACGGCGCGGCCTCCGACGCGGGCTCCGGCGACGAGGACGGCACCGCGGTCCGCCCGGCCGGCGGCGCGCTCGCCGGCGCGGGCCCCGACAGCGGCGGGGCCTCGGGCGCCCCACCCCCGCGCACGGCCGGGGCGACCAGCACGGCCAACCCGGCGACGAGCAGCACCAGGACCGCCGCGCCGACGCCGACCCACCGCCGGCGCACCCCCGCCGGCGCCGCGCGGTGCCGCGACCGGGTGGGCAGCACGTCGGTGTCCTGCTCCCCCGCGGGGTCGACGGCGGGTTCGGGTGCGGGGTCGACCGGGTCGAGGCGGGCGGTGTCCATCCGGGCGAACCTACGGAGCGGGCGGGCCGGATCCGTTCCGCGACCCGCGGGCGGGCCGCCGGCCCGTCACACCCGCCCCAGGAGGGGCGGCTCCTCCCGGGAGGGGGTCACCCGGGAGGAGCCGCGGTCTACCCGCGCCCCAGGTGGGCGAGCGCCTCGGCGAGGCCGGTCACGTCGGCGTACTTGGCGTCGAGGTCGGCCAGGTTGTTCTCGTGCAGCGCCGCGCTCCGGTCGGCGCACGCCTCGCGGACCACCTGCGGGCGGAATCCGGAGTTGAGCGCGTCCATCGCCGTGGCCCGCACGCACCCCGACGTCGAGACACCGGCGACGACCACCGTGTCCACCCCGGCAGCGTGCAGGGTGGAGGCGAGCGAGGTGCCGGAGAACGCCGACGCGTACTGCTTGACCACCACCGGCTCCCCCGGCGACGGCGTCAGCGCGAGCCGGCCCCAGTCCCCGGGCGCGTTCTCCGCGAAGGCGGCCAGCGCCGGCACCTTGCGCACGAACAGCCCGCCGTCGGCGAGCCCGGCCGCGTAGCGGACCGCCGTCCAGACGACGGGGTGCCCACCGGCGCGGGCGGCCTCCACCAGCGCCCGCGCCGCCTCCACCGCGGGCGCCGGGTCCGGGAGCGCGAACGGCCCGCCGGGCTCGGTGTAGGCGCGGCAGAGGTCGATCACCAGCACGGCCGGGCGGGTCCCCCAGCCCACCCGGCCGGAGAACGCCGAGCCGTGCGGCCCGGCACCGGTCACGTCGCCGACCACACCGGCCGCCGCGGCGCGGGCAGCCCGGTCTCCTCCTCGCAGCGCGCCAGCAGCTCCTCCACCGGCGGGCCCATGTCGAACACCGGCAGGTCGGCGGGCCGGTCGGCGCGCAGCTGGTCGCGCAGCGTCTCGGTGGCCTCGGCGTCGACCTCGCCGCCGTCGCAGACGACGACGCCGTAGCGCCGGGCGCCGTCCTGGGTGACCAGCCCGCGGCGCACCTCCTGCGCCACCAGCTCGGGGTCGCGCTCGAGCGGGTCGCCCCACCCGCCGCCGCCCCAGGTGACGAAGTGCAGGACGTCGCCGGGGTGCACGGGCACCCCGTGGCACTTGCTCGGCAGCACCTCGCGGGTGCCGTCGGCCCGGTCGATCCACTTGCGGCCGCGGGCGCCGGGCTCGCCGCCGTTGACGCCCCACGGGTAGGTGAGCCAGCGGTCGTCGTGGATGGCGATCTCGCCGGGCTCCTCGAACACGTAGGCGACGTCGACGCCGTTGCCGCCGCGGTGCAGCCCGGCCCCGCCGGTGTCGGCCACGGTCTCCCACCGCTCGATCCGCAGCGGGTAGTAGGACTCGAGGTACTCGCAGGGGATGTTGACGAAGCTCGGCCACAGCGAGTGTCCGTCGGGGCCGTCGCCGAGCGGCCGGCCCGGGATGCCGCCGAAGCCGATCGAGTAGAGCTGGAACCACTCCCCCTTCCGCTCGCCGCCGGAGTAGTGGCCGGAGTACATGAAGTGCGGCGAGGAGGAGAAGCCGGCGGCGTTGAGCAGCGCCGGGTTGGTCTGCCCGAGCAGCCCGCCGAAGAGGTCGAACACCCGCCCGATGCCGTGGTTGCGGCCGTTGAGCGCGGCCGGGTGCGCGGGCTTCCAGTACGAGCCGTCCGGGATCGTGACGTCGACCAGCGGGTAGAAGCCATCGTTCCACAGGATCTGCGGGTCGGCGACGGTGATCATGTAGATCCCGAAGAACATCCGGGTCAGGTTCTCGTTGATGTAGTAGTTGATCGGCCCGGCCGCCTGCGGCGAGGAGCCGGTGAAGTCCAGGTGCACCTTCTCGCCGGTGCGGGTCAGCGACAGCTTCAGCTCGTAGGGGCCGTTGCCGACGCCGTCGTCGCAGATGTAGTCGGTGAACGAGAGCGTCCGGCCCTCCTCGAACACCATCTGCAGCAGCACCTTCATGGCGTCGTGGTTGCGCTGCAGCAGCGCGTCGAGCGCCGACAGGTAGGTGGCCGTGCCGAACCGGGTGCACATCTCGACCACCCGCCGGCCGGCGGTGCGGCAGGCGGCGACCAGGCCGTTCAGGTCGGCGCGGTTCCAGTCGGGCATGCGGACCTGGTTCAGCACGATCCGCAGCGCGTCCTCGTTGAGCACGCCCTTCCGGTAGAGCTTGAAGGGCGGGATGACGACGCCCTCCTCGTAGATGGTGCGGGCGTCGGTGGGCATCGACGACGGCGTCTTGCCGCCGACGTCGGACATGTGCCCGAACATCGACGCCCAGCCGACCACCCGGCCCTCGTGGAACACCGGCACGACGACGAGCCAGTCGTTGGCGTGGCTGATCGCCGCGCCGCAGGCGTACGGGTCGCTGGTGAGGAGGACGTCGCCCTCCTCGACGGTGTCGTCGAAGCCCTCGAGGAAGTCGGGGATGGACAGGCCGAACTGGCCGACGACCATCTTCCCGGCGGGGTCGGCGATGAGCGGGAACTCGTCGTGCTGCTCGCGGATGCCCGGCGACAGCGCGGTGCGGAAGAGCACCTCGTCCATCTCGTAGCGGGCGTTGCGCAGCCCGTTCTCGATGAGGTCGAGGGTGACCGGGTCGACGTCGACCCGCTCGACGGTGCCGGTGGCCGTCTCGACGATCCGTGCCATGTCAGCCCTCCACGGGGGTGATCAGCAGCGAGCCGGACTCGTGCACGGTGGCCACGTGCCCGGGCAGGACGAGGGTGGTGCTGTCCATCTCGGTGACGATCGCGGGACCGGCGACGACGTCGCCGGCGCGCAGCCGGGCCCGGTCGTAGACCGACGCGGAGACCCGCTCGCCACCGACGTGCACCGGGGACTCGCTCACCAGCGCCCCCTTCGGGTCGCCGTCGCCGGGCTCGAGCCGCACGGGCGCGACGTCGGGCCGCGGGCCGGTGACGGTGGCGCGCGCGTTGACCAGCTCGTGGTCGACGGTGAGCAGGAAGGAGAACAGCCGGTCGTGCTCGGCGTCGAAGGCCCGCCCGAGCTCGGCCAGCGGGCTGCCGCCGTCGAGCCACGCGGGGTCCACCTCGACGGGGATCTCGAAGCCCTGCCCGTGGTAGCGGACGTCGACCTGGTAGCCGACCGTCTGCTGCTCCCGCGGCGTGCCGTGGGCGGCCAGCCGCTGCCCGGCGTCGTCGGCGAGCTCGCGCAGCACCTGCACCAGCTCGCCGTCGCCGAGCTGCCCGAAGCGCCGCAGCACGGTGCGGGCGGACTCGTCGCGGCGGCTGGTGGTGGCGTCGCCGAGGGCGCACAGCACCCCGGGCGACGGCGGCACGATGACCGGCCACGCGCCGGTGAGCACGCCGAGCGCGTTGGCGTGCAGCGGCCCGGCGCCGCCGAAGGCGACCAGCGCGAAGTCGCGGGGGTCGAAGCCCTGCTGCACCGAGACCAGGCGCAGCCCGCCGAGCATGTTCTCGTTGACGATGTCGACGATCCCGGCGGCCGCGGCCTCCGGGGAGTCCAGGCCCATCGCCTCGGCGACCTTGCTCACGGCGTCACGCGCGGCCTGCACGTCGAGGGTGATCTCCCCGCCCGCGAGGTCCGAGGGCAGGTAGCCCAGGACGACGTTGGCGTCGGTGACCGTGGGTTCGACGCCGCCCTTGCCGTAGGCCGCGGGCCCGGGGTCGGCGCCGGCGGACTGGGGGCCGACGCGCAGCGCGCGGGTCAGCTCGGGCACGTGCGCGATCGAGCCGCCGCCGGCCCCGACGGTGCGCACGTCGACGCTGGAGGCCCGCACCGTGAGGTCGCCGACCTTCGTCTCGCGGCCGATCCGCGGGGCGAGGTCGCGCACCAGCGCCACGTCGGTGGAGGTGCCGCCCATGTCGAAGGTGATGAGGTCGCGGTGGCCGCACTGCTCGGCCACCCACACCGCGCCGGTCACCCCGCCGGCGGGGCCCGACAGCAGCATGCTCACCGGCGCCTCCACCGCGGCGTCGGCCGACTGCAGGCCGCCGTCGCTGCGCAGGATCGACAGCTCGCCGGCCACCCCGCCCTCGCGCAGCCCCTCGGACAGGTGCCGCACGTACTTCTCCACCTGCGGCTGCACGTAGCCGTTGGCGACGGTGGTGAGCGTGCGCTCGTACTCGCGCAGCTCCGGCAGCACGTCCGAGCTCAGCGACACCGGGACGCCGGGCAGCACCTCGGTGGCGATCTCCCGGATGCGCCGCTCGTGCGAGGCGTCGGCGAAGGAGTTGACCAGGCTGACGGCGAGGGCCTGCACGCCGCGCCCGGCGAGGCGCTCGAGCTGCGCCCGCACGTCGGCCTCGTCGAGCGGGCGGACCTCCGACCCGTCGCTGGCGACCCGGCCCTCGACCTCGACGGTGTCCTCGAGGTCGGCCAGCGGCTCGGGCTTGGGCCAGATGATCCAGCCGGCCAGCCCGCCGGGCACGAACGAGCGGGCGATCTGCAGGACCTGCCGGAAGCCCCGCGTGGTGACCAGCCCGACGCGGGCGCCCTTGCCCTCGAGGATCGCGTTGGTGGCCACCGTGGTGCCGTGCAGCACCTGCGCCACCTCGCGCATCGAGATGCCGGCGTCGGCGCACACCTTCCCGATGCCGGTGAGCACGCCGACCGCCTGGTCGGCCGGGGTGGAGGCGGTCTTGGCGCGCCAGGTCGCGCCGCTGTCCTCGTCGACGAGCAGGACGTCGGTGAAGGTGCCCCCGACGTCGACTCCGAGCCGGTAGCTCATGCGGTCTCCTCAGTGCGGGTCGCGGGATCGGTGGCCTGCAGCCGGGCCGCCCGGACCATCACGGCGCGGGCGTTGGCGATGTGCGAGGTCATGACGGCGCGGGCCCACTCCGGGTCGCCGGCGCGCAGGGCGGCGACGATCTCGGCGTGGTGCGCCAGGCTGCGGCGCAGCGACTCCTCGTCGTAGGTGAGGAAGTTGCGCCGCACGATCGGCGGGTGGATGGCGGCGGCCAGCGCGGCCGCCAGCGTGGGGTGCGCGGCGAGGGCGACCAGCCGGTCGTGGAACGCGCGGTTGAGCGGGACGAGCGCGTCGAGGTCCTGCTCCGGGCCGGGGGTGCCGACGGCGAGCATCCGGCGGGCGAGGTCGTCGAGGGCGTCGACGTCGGCCGGGCGGGCGTTCGGGACGGCGTGCGCGGTGAGCTGCGGCTCCAGGACCGAGCGCAGGTCGAACACGCCCTCGAGCTCGGCGACGGTCCAGGTGGCCACGCGCGCGCCGCGGTTGGGGACGAGCTCCACCAGCCCCTCGGACGCCAGCCGGGACAGCGCCTCGCGCACCGGCGTGCGGCTCACCCCGAGCCGCTCGGCCAGCTCCACCTCGCCGAGGCGCGCGCCGGGAGCCAGGTCGCCGCCCATGATCAGGTCGCGGAGGGTCGCCAGGGCGCGCTCGGCCGACGTCAGAGGGCGTGTCAACGGTCACACCTCCTCGGGGATTGCATGCAAGGTAGGGGTGGCCGCGGGTGCGCACAAGGGCCCCGACGGAACTCTCCGGACCGTTGCCCTGCACGTCGAGGACGGTGCAGACTCGCGACGACGCACGGCCACCGCGACGGTCGCTGTATGCAACCGCGCGGGAACCGGGACGACACACGAGGAGGCCACCGTGGCGGATCTGCTGAGCGGCGCGCGGGCCCCGAGGGCGCGGCTGCGCGAGCTGCTCGCCGGCCCCGGCCCGCTGATGGCGCCGGGCGCCTACGACGCGCTGACCGCCCGGCTGGTCGAGCAGGCCGGCTTCGACGCGGTCTACATGACCGGTTTCGGTACGACGGCGGGGCTGCTCGGCCGGCCCGACGTCGGCCTGCTGTCGGGCGCGGAGATGGTCGACAACGCGCGCCGCATCGCCGCCGCCGTCGACGTGCCGGTCATCGCCGACGCCGACACCGGCTACGGCAACGCGATCAACGTCGTCCGCACGGTGCAGCTCTACGAGCAGGCCGGGGTCGCGGGCATCCAGCTCGAGGACCAGGTGATGCCCAAGAAGTGCGGGCACATGAGCGGCAAGGCGCTCATCGGCGCCGGGGAGATGGTGGGCAAGATCCGCGCCGCCGCGGCCGCCCGGCGCGACCCCGACCTGGTGCTCATCGCCCGCACCGACGCTGTCGCCGTCACCGGGGTCGACGACGCGCTCGCCCGCGCCCGCGCCTACGCCGAGGCCGGCGCCGACCTGCTGTTCGTCGAGGCGCCGACCACCGAGGCCGACGTCGAGCGCGTCGCCGGCGAGCTCGCCGGGGTGGCGCCGCTGGTCTTCAACTGGGCCGAGGGCGGGCGCACGCCGCCGCTGTCGCTGGAGCGCATGGCCGAGCTCGGGTTCGCGCTGGTCATCTACCCGATCGGCACCCTGCTGGCGGCGACCGCCGGCGTCCGGTCGCTGCTCGCCTCGCTCAAGCAGCAGGGCGTCCCGCCCCTGGACGGGCTGCCCACCTTCGGCGAGTTCACCGACCTCGTGGGCCTGCCCGAGGTGCAGGACCTCGAGCAGCGCTTCGCCGGCTGAGCGACCCGGCCGGACCGTCCACATCGGCACCCGGGGGCGACCGGAGGGCAACGTCTCTCCCCGTCCGTCACACCCGTCCCAGACGCTCGCGGGGATGTCCGGACCGGTCCGTCCGGACCGGTAGACAGGACACCGTGAGCACCACGGACACCCGGCCGCATCCGCACGACGGTGCTCCCCGGGCGGCCGTGGCGATCGCGGCCACCAGCACCCCGGTGCTGTCCTACGCGCTCGCCGTCAACCGCGTCCCGGTCGTGTCCCGGCTCGCGGTCACCACCCGCGGCGCCGCGGTCGAGGGCGCCGTCGTGCGCCTGGGCGTGCGCGACGCCGAGGGCCCGATCGGCAGCGTCGTCGAGGTCCCCGTCGACCTCGGCGGCGACGCCACCACGGTGCTCAGCGACGTCGGCCTGGTCATGGACGCCGCCGCGATGCTGCACATCGAGGAGCAGCGGCCCGGCGTCATCGAGATCGACGTCGTCGCCGGGGGCACCGACGTCGGCGGCACCGCCGTCCCCGTGCACGTGCTCGCCGCGAGCCAGTGGCTGGCCTCCCCCGTGCCGCTGGCGCTGGAGATGCTCGCCGCGCACGTGCAGCCCAACCACCCCGCGGTGCCGGCGCTGCTCGACGAGGCCGCGGCGCTGCTGCACGAGCGCACCGACGACCCGTCCGTGCAGGGCTACGCGGCCGGGCCGGACCGGGTCGACGAGATCGTCGCCGCGGTGGCCGCGGCGATGCGCGCCCGCGGCATCCGGCACAGCGAGGCCCCCGCCGACTGGGCGCACATCGCCCAGCGGGTGCGCACCCCCGCCGACGTGCTCGACGGCCGCGTCGGCACCCCGCTGGACACCACCGTCACCCTCGCCGCCGCGCTGGAGGCGGCCGGCGTCCGCACGCTGCTGTGGATCGCCGACGGGCACGCGTTCCTCGGCTACTGGCGCGAGGAGCGCAGCGCCGAGAGCGCCGCCACCACCGACGTCGCCCCGCTCGCCGACCTGGTCGCCCTCGGGCTGGTCCGGCTGGTGGAGACGACGCTGCTCACCAGCCGCGGCACCGAGGACCCCGACGCCGACCGGCTGCACCGCGCGGCCGCCGACGCGTGGCTGACCGGCGCGGCCGACCGGCTGCTGGGCGTCACCGACGTCCACCGCGCCCGCCGCGACGGGATCCTGCCGCTGCCCGCCCGGCTGCGCGGCCCCGACGGCGCGCTGCAGGTGGTCGAGTACCGCGCCGACGAGCACGACCCGACCGTCCGCCCGGCCGGCCGGCACGCCGCCCCGGTGCCCGGCAGCCGCCCCGGCGTGCCGCCGCGCGTGCAGCAGTGGAAGAACAGCCTGCTCGACCTGAGCCTGCGCAACCGGCTGGTCAACTACACCGAGGGCGCCGGGCTGCCGCTGGTCGTCCCCGGCCTCTACCTCGCCACGCTGGCCGAGCTGCTCGCCGGCGACGGCGCGGTCACCCTCGTGCCCAGCGACCGGCTGCGCCCGGCCGACAACGTGCGCGGCCTGCGCTCGGCGCGCGAGCTGCCGGTCGGCGTGCTCGGCGAGGTGCTGCACGAGCGCCGCGAGGTCTACGCCGACCTCAGCGACGGCGCCTACCTCCCGCGGCTGCGCGGGCTGGCGCACCGGGCCAGGACGGTGCGCGAGGAGACCGGCGCCAACAACCTCTACGTCGCGATCGGCAGCCTGTCCTGGGAGCTCGACGGCCGCCCGCTGCGCTCGCCGCTGGTGCTGCTGCCGGTGGTCCTCTCCCCCGCCGGGCGCACCGGCGCCTACCGGCTCACCGCCGACGACGCCGCCGGCGCCAGCCCGAACTGGTGCCTGCTGGAGAAGCTGCGCCGCGAGCACGGCCTGGAGATCCCCGGGCTGGCCGGGGCCGACGGCGACCTCGACGTCGACAGCGCGCTGGCCACCGTGCGCCAGGCGCTGCTCGACGCCGGGCTGCCCTTCCGCGTCGAGGCGACCGCCGACCTCGCCGTGCTGCAGTTCGCCCGCTACCGGCTGTGGCGCGACCTCGACGAGTCGTGGGCCGAGCTCGCCGCGAGCCCGCTCGTCGGCCACCTGGTGCACGCGCCGGCCGAGCCCTTCGCCGACCCGGTGCCGGCCGCGGCCGCCGACGTCGACCTCGACGAGCTCGCCGCCCGCTGCCCGGTGCCCGCCGACGCCTCGCAGCTGAAGGCGGTCGCCGAGGGTGTCGCCGGGCGCACGTTCGTGCTCGAGGGCCCGCCCGGCACCGGCAAGTCGCAGACCATCACCAACCTGCTCGCCCGCGCCGTCGCCGACGGCCGCCGGGTGCTGTTCGTCGCCGAGAAGCGGGCCGCGCTCGACGTCGTCGCCCGCCGCCTCGACGCCGTGGGCCTCGGCCCGCTGGTGCTCGACCTGCACGACGAGCGGGCCCGCGCCACCGCCGTCCGGGCCCGGCTCCGCGACGCGCTGGAGGCCGTCGTCGTCGCCGACGAGCAGGCCCTGGCCGCCGACGGCGAGGACCTGCGCGCCGCCCGCCGCACGCTCGCCCGCTACGCCGACCGGCTGCACGCGGTCAACGCGGCCGGCATGTCCTACTACTCGGCACGCACCGCGCGGCTCGCCGTCGGCGGGGACGTGCCGGCGCTGCCGGTGCCGCAGTCGTTCGCCGCGGCCGCCCCGGAGGACACGCTCACCGCGGTCCGCCGGGCGCTGGCGCTGCTGCCCGACGTCGCCGACCTGGTGCGGCCCTCGCCGCGGCACCCGTGGGCGTTCGTCGACACCGCGCGGGTCGACCTCCCGGCCGCGCACCGGGCCGCGATCGCCGTCGACGACGCGATGCGCGCGCTGCCCGCCGAAGAGCACCTGGCGCGGGCGCTGCGCGAGGTGCGCAGCCCCGGCGACCTCGACGACCTGGCCCACCTGCTGTCCGGGCCCGCCGTCGGCCTCGACGTCCTCGACGAGGTGCCCACCGAGCGCTGGACCGCCGCCACGACGGCGGTGCTGGCCGAGGCGGCCGCCTTCGCCGGCACGGTGCACCCCGGCCTGGAGCTGGCCACGCCCGAGGCGCTCGCGCTGCCGCTGGGCGAGCTGTTCGTCTCCGCGCAGACCGCGCAGGCCGGGCGGATGTGGGCCCGCCAGGAGGGGCTGCGCGAGGTGCGCGCCCAGCTCGCGCCGGTGCTGCGCCCGGGGGTCGCCGTGCGGCTGCGCGACGTCCCCGAGCTGACCGCGGCGCTGTGGCGGGTGCAGAGCGCCGCCGCGGGGATCGCCGCGCGCGCCGCCGTCATCCCCGGCCTGTCGGTGCCGGCCGGCTGGAACCCGCTGCTGGAGCCCGACCTGCTCGAGGGCCAGGTGGCCTGGCTGCGCCGCGCCGGCGCGATCGCCGACAGCGCGCGGGAGTTCGCCGTCGCGCTGCGCCGCTACGTCGTCTCCGGCCCCGGCCCGTCGGCCGCGGCGGCCGCCGCGGTCGCCCGGCTGCGCGACGGGCTGGAGGAGCTGTTGCGGGTCTGCCGCAGCACCCCGCGCCGGCTCGCCGACTGGTGCGGCGACGACGGCGTGCTGCTGCGCTGGGCGATGACCCGCCCCGAGCGCGGGGTCGAGCACTCCGGGCTGATGTCGCTGCGCCGCTGGGCGGAGTTCCTCGACACCCTCGAGCCGCTGCGCGCCGCCGGCCTGCTCGACGCCCGCGCCGCGCTGGTCAGCGGCCGGCTGCCCGCCGAGGACGCGCCGCGCGCCTTCGAGCACGGCCTGGCCGCCGCCTCCACCGCCGAGCGCCGCGCCGCCACCGGCCTGGACTCCTTCGACGAGGCCGCACACGGCCGCGCGATCGACCGCTTCACCGCGGCGTCGCGGGCGGTGCGCCGGCACCTCACCGCAGCGCTGCCGGCCGCCGTGCTGGCCACGCGCTGGCTGGACGCCCCGGCGACCGGCACCGCGCCCGAGGGCGCCGACCGGCTCGGCGAGCTGCAGCGGGAGCTCACCCGCCGCCGCGGGCTGGGCGTGCGCGCGCTGCTCACGCAGTACGGCGACCTGGTGACCGCGCTGCTGCCGTGCGTGCTGGTCAGCCCCGACTCGGTGGCCCGCTTCTTCCCCGCCCGCGCCGGCCAGTTCGACCTGGTCGTGTTCGACGAGGCCTCGCAGATCCGGGTGGCCGACGCCGTCGGCGCGCTCGGCCGCGCCCGCTCCGCGGTGGTCGTCGGCGACAGCCGGCAGATGCCGCCGACGTCCTTCGGCGAGCCCGCGGCCGGCGGCGGCGACGACCTGCCCGACCTGCTCGGCGTCGCCGTGGAGGACGAGGAGTCGATCCTGTCGGAGTGCGTGCAGGCCGGCGTGCCGCGGCACTGGCTGTCCTGGCACTACCGCAGCCGCGACGAGTCGCTGATCGCCTTCAGCAACGCGCACTACTACGACAACCGGCTGTCCTCCTTCCCCGCGCCGGCGCACGGCCCGGCGACCCCCGACGTCGACGGCCACGGCATCTCGCTGGTCCGGGTGCAGGGCACCTTCCACCGCTCGGGCGCCGGCCGGCTGCTGCGCACCAACCCGATGGAGGCCAAGGCCGTCGTCGCGGAGATCCGCCGCCGCTTCGACGCCGCGCCCGGCGCGGTGCCCTCGATCGGCGTGGTCACCTTCAACGCCCAGCAGCGGTCCTACATCGAGTCGCTGCTGCGCGACGCCGGCGACGAGCGGCTGACCGAGGCGCTCGACCGCACCGACGGCGAGGGCCTGTTCGTCAAGAACCTGGAGAACGTGCAGGGCGACGAGCGCGACGTCGTGCTGTTCTCCACCGGCTTCAGCCCCGACGACCGCGGCGTGCTGCCGCTGAACTTCGGCCCGCTCAACCGCGTGGGCGGCGAGCGCCGGCTCAACGTGGCGGTCACCCGCGCGCGCCGGCAGGTGGTCGTCTTCTCCTCCTTCGACCCCTCGGCGCTGCGGGCGGAGCAGACGTCGTCGCTCGGCATCAAGCACCTGCGCGCCTACCTCGACCTGGCCGCGCTCGGCACCGAGGCGCTGCCCCGCGAGGCGCGCCGGCCCGGGACGCCCGACCGGCACCGCGAGGAGATCGCCGGCGCACTGCGGGCGCGCGGGCTCGTCGTGCGCACCGACGTCGGGCTGTCGGACTTCCGCGTCGACCTGTCGCTGGCCCGCGCCGCGGCGCCGGACGCTCCGGTCGTGGCCGTGCTGCTCGACGGCCCGGCGTGGGCGCGGCGGCGCACCGTCGGCGACCGCGACGGCCTGCCCGTCGACGTGCTGTCGGGCCTGCTCGGCTGGCCCGCGGTGGAGCGGGTCTGGCTGCCGTCGTGGCTGCGCGACCGCGACGCGGTGCTCGACCGCCTCGTCGCCGCGGTGGACGCCGCGCCCGCGCCGGTGCTCGCGCCGGCCACCGCCTCCCCCGTGCCGGTGCTGACCGTGGTCGAGGCCGCGCCCGAGGTCGAGTCGCCCGCCGCGCCGGAGCCCGCCCCCGAGCCCGCCCCCGAGCCGGGCCCACGCGGGCTGCCCTCGCTGCGCTCGGTGGTGTCGGCCGCCGTCGCCGCGCTGCCGCTCCCCCGCCCCGACGCCGACCCGGTGGCCGACGAACCCGAGGCCGCCACCCTGCCGGTCGCGCTGAGCGTCGTCCCACCCGTCGCCGACGAGCAGCCCGAAGAGACCGGGGAGTCTGCGGAGTCAGCGGAGTCCGGGCCCACCGAGCAGCGCTTCCGCGCCTGGGCGCCCAAGCCGGCCGGCGACCGCAAGGTCCTCGACGCCCTCGCCGACCCGCGCCACGCCCGCCTGGTCACCCGGGTGCTCGCCGCCGGGCTCAAGGTCGAGGGACCGGTGCACCGCGACCGCCTCGCGCGCATCGCCGCCGGCGCGTTCGGCCTGTCCCGGGTCACCGACGCCCGCCGCGACGCGCTGCTCGCCCTGCTGCCGCCGCACACGCTGGACGGCGACGTCGTCTGGCCGGCGTCGCTGGACCCGGCCGGCTGGACCGTCTACCGCCGGCAGACCACCAGCGCCACGCGCCCGCTGGAGCAGGTGCCGGCGCAGGAGGTGCTCAACGCGATGGTGGCGCTGTGCCGCGCCGCCGGCGGGCTGCCGCGCGAGGAGCTGTTCCTGCGCACCGCGGAGGTGTTCGGCTACCGCCGCCGCACGCCGTCGCTGACCCCGCTGCTGGCCGCAGTGCTCGACCGCGGCACCGCCGGAGGCCGGCTCGCCGTCACCGACGACGACCGCGTCACCGCCTGCTGAAGGACCCTCCTGCCCCCCGCCACCCGCACGCTCGTGACGGGCCCCTGCAGGAGGGCCGCCGGGCGCGGTCGTGCTCTGCCCACACCGGCGGGGCAGAGCACGACC
>NZ_JBJGYM010000033.1:0-27093 GCF_054049995.1 Geodermatophilus sp. SYSU D01106
GTGCTCTGCCCACGGGGGCGGGGCAGAGCACGACCCGCCGCAGCAACGGGACACCGCGGCGGCGTGGGAGGCGGACGGTGACGTTGCGGCGACCTAGCGTGTCCGGGTGATCGACTTCTCCAGCGGCTCGGTCTTCAAGCTGAGCCAGTGCAACCCCCAGGACGTCGCCGGTGACGTGGCCCCGCTGCTCGTCCCGGGCGAGCAGCTGTACTACGCCTTCAAGACGGTGCGCGACTTCGTCGTCTTCACCGACAAGCGGCTGATCGCGGTCAACATCCAGGGCATGACCGGCCGCAAGCGGGACTTCACCTCGCTGCCGTACAGCAAGATCCAGGCCTTCTCCGTCGAGACGGCCGGCACCTTCGACCTCGACGCCGAGCTGGACCTGTGGTTCAGCGGCCTGGGCAAGGTGCGGCTGGAGTTCAAGGGCAACTCCGACATCCGGGCCCTCGGCCAGCTGGTCGCCAGTCGCGTCCTCTGACCCAGGGCTGGTCGTGCTCTGCCCACGAGGGCGGGGCAGAGCACGACCCGGCCGGGGAGGACACCCGGCCGGGGAGGCCACCCGGCCGGGGAGGCCACCCGGCCGGAGATGTCCGGGAGGTCAGCCGCCCGCCTCGCGGAGCAGCGCGTCGCGCGCGTCGCCGTCGTCGAGCAGCGGCCGCGCGTCGGTGTCGAGCGAGGTCACGGTGTCCTCGGAGCGGACCGGCTCGGGGAGGGTGCGGAACCGCTCGCGCGGGTCCTCGGGCGGGGTGGTCACGGCCGCAGCGTCCCGCGGGGACGGGCCCGGCGCTAGAGCGAGGGCACCCACCGGGCCGGGCGCTTCTCCCGGAACGCCGCGATGCCCTCCTGCCCGTCCTCGCCGGCGAAGGCCCGCGCCGAGAGCTCGAGCAGGTCGTCGAACGAGCCCCGCAGCCCGCCCGCGCGCAGCAGCCGCTTCGTCTCGGCCAGCGCCCACGGCGACCCGGCGGCCAGCGCCCGCACCTGCACGTCCACCGCGGCGTCGAGCTCGTCGTCGGCGGCCACGAGGTCGACCAGCCCGCCGGCGGCCGCGGCGGGCGCATCGAACACCTCGCCGGTGAGCATCAGCCGGTGCGCCACGTGCGGCAGCATCCGCGGCAGCACCACGGCGGAGATGACGGCCGGCACGAGCCCGAGCCGCACCTCCGACATCCCGAACGTCGCCGTCGACGCCGCGACCACCACGTCGCAGGCGGCCGCGAGCCCCACCCCGCCCGCTCGCGCCGGCCCGCGGACCACGGCCAGCACCGGCTTGGGCGAGGTCCAGATCGTCTCGAGCAGGTCGGGCAGCTCCCGCACACCCTGGTCGCCCGCGCCCGCCCCGGCCGCCTCGGACAGGTCCATCCCGGAGCAGAACACCCGCCCCGTGTGGTCGAGCACCACGACGCGGACGGCGTCGTCGGCCAGCGCCGCGTCCAGCGCCCCGCGCAGCTGCGCCCGCATCGCCCGGGACAGCGCGTTGCGGTTGGCGGGGGAGTCCAGGACGAGCCGGGCCACGCCCCCCGCGACGGTCACCTGCAGCAGCCGGTCCTCACCCACGGGCGCAGAGCTCACCCGGGCATCCTGCCCGGGGTGGCGGCCGCGCGGCACACTGGGAGCAGATGACCACCACCCTGCCGCTGCTGCCGGCGCGGCCGCCGGCGGACGACGCACTCCCGGCCGGCGCTCGCGAGCACCTGACGACGACGCCCTTCGGCCTGTACCTGCACGTGCCCTTCTGCGCCACGCGCTGCGGCTACTGCGACTTCAACACCTACACCTCCGACGAGCTCGGCCCCGGTGCCAACCGCGCCGAGTACGCCGGCACCGCGATCGCCGAGCTGCGCCGCGCCGCGGAGGTCCTCGGCCCCGACCTGCCGACGGTCTCCACCGTCTTCGTCGGCGGCGGCACCCCGACCCTGCTGCCCGCCGAGGACCTCGCCGCCGTCATGGCCGCCGTCCGCGAGCTGTTCCCCGTCGCCCCCGGCGTCGAGGTGACCACGGAGGCCAACCCCGAGTCGGTGACCCCGGCGTCGCTCGCCACCCTGCGCGCGGCCGGGTTCACCCGGCTCAGCCTCGGCATGCAGTCCGCGGCCGAGCACGTGCTCGCCGTCCTCGACCGCCGGCACACCCCCGGCCGGGCCGCGCAGGCCGCGCGCGAGGCGGTCGCCGCGGGCTTCGAGCACGTCAACCTCGACCTCATCTACGGCACGCCGGGCGAGACCGACGCCGACTGGGCCACCTCGCTCGACGCCGTCCTCGCCGCGCCGGTCGACCACGTCAGCGCCTACGCGCTCATCGTCGAGGACGGCACCCGCCTGGCCCGCCGCATCTCCCGCGGCGAGCTCCCCATGCCCGACGACGACGTCCTCGCCGACCGCTACGTGCAGGCCGACACCGTGCTGCGCGGCGCCGGGTTCGACTGGTACGAGGTCAGCAACTGGTCGCGCGGCGACGCCGCCCGCTGCCGCCACAACGAGCTCTACTGGGCCAACGCCAACTGGTGGGGGATCGGCCCGGGCGCGCACAGCCACGTCGGCGGCGTGCGCTGGTGGAACGTCAAGCACCCGGCCGCGTACGCGCAGCGGCTGGCCGCGGGGGAGAGCCCGGCCGCCGACCGCGAGGTGCTCGAGCCCGCCGACCGGGCGCTGGAGACGGTCATGCTCGGCCTGCGGCTGCGCGACGGCCTGCCGCTCACGGCGCTGTCCGACGCCGGCCGGCTGCGCGCCGCGGACGCCGTCGCCCGCGGCCTGCTCGACCCGGGCGCGCACGAGGCGGGGCGCGCGGTGCTCACCGACCGCGGCCGCCTGCTCGCCGACGCCGTCGTCCGTGACCTGACCGACTGACAGGTGTCACGGCGGGACGACGACGTCCCGCACTACTGCCCGGGCGGGCCCCGCGGCCAGGCTCGGCGCATGCCCTCGGACGCCCTCGACGTCGACGGTCTCACCGTCCGCCACCGCGACGTGCTCGCCGTCGACGGCCTCGACCTGCGCATCGGCCAGGGCGAGACCGTCGCGCTGCTCGGCCCCAACGGTGCCGGCAAGTCCTCCACCGTCTCCGCGGTCCTCGGGCTGGTGCGCCCGGCCGCCGGGAGGGTCCGCGTGCTCGGCCGCGCCCCGGCGGACGCCGTCCGCGCCGGCTGCGTCGGCGCGATGCTGCAGCACGGCGGGCTGCCCGGCGAGGCGCGGGTCGGGGAGGTCGTGCACCTGGTGCGCCGCAGCTACCCCGACCCGTGGCCGCTGGACGACCTCGTCGCCACCACCGGGATCGGCGGGCTGCTCGGCCGGCCGGTCGACGCGCTGTCCGGCGGTCAGCGCCAGCGCGTGATGCTGGCCCTCGCGCTGGCCGGCCAGCCGCCGCTGCTGCTCCTCGACGAGCCCACCTCGGCCATGGACGTCGAGGGACGCCGCGCCTTCTGGGCCACGATGCGCGACCTCGCCGCGCGCGGCACCACCGTCGTCTTCGCCACCCACCACCTCGAGGAGGCCGACGCCGTCGCGGACCGCGTGGTCGTCCTCGCCGGCGGCCGGGTCGTCGCCGACGGGTCCTCGGCCGCCGTGCGCTCCGCGGTGGCCGGGCGCAGCGTCCGGCTCACCGCCGACCGGGTCCCCGACGACGTCCCCGGGGTCACCGCCGGCACCCGGCGGGGCGGCGTCGTCACCCTCACCACCACCGACGTCGAGGCGACCCTGCGCGGGCTGCTCGACGCCGGCGTCCCGCTGACCGACCTCGAGGTCCGCGGCGCCAGCCTCGAGGACGCCGTCCTCAGCCTCACGACGGGAGCCGCCCGATGAGCCCGCTGTTCGCCTTCCAGCTGCGCCGGGTCGGCCGCAACCGGCAGTACCTGCTGTTCACCGTGGTGCTGCCGGCCGCGTTCACCGTCTTCTTCACCCAGGTCTTCGCCGGTGCGCCGGGCGGCGTCAGCCAGGAGCAGGCGGCCGCCACGATGGTCGCGATGATGGCCTACGGCGCCATCGGGGCGGCCCTCGGCGCCACGGTCCGGCTGTCGTTCGACCGGGCGTCGGGCTGGCTGCGCCAGCTTCGGGTGACGCCGGTGCCGCAGACGACGGTGGTCGCCGTCGACGTCGCCGTCGGCATGCTGCTCACCCTCCCGCCGCTGCTGGTCGTGGCCGGGGTCGGCCGGTTCGTCAACGGCGTGCGGCTCGGCGCCGCGGAGTGGGCGGGGCTGGTGGGCGTGCTGTGGCTCGGCTCGGCGGTGTTCGTCGCGCTGGGCCTGCTGCTCGGCTGGGCGCTGGAGGAGAAGGCGGCCGGCGGCGCGATCGGCATCCTCACCACCGTGCTCGCCGCGCTGGGCGGACTGTGGGTGCCGGTCGAACTGTTCCCGTCGGGGCTGCGGGCGTTCGCGCAGGTCCTGCCCTCGTACTGGTACGCCGAGGCCGGCCGGGACGTCGCCGCCGGCGGGGTGCCCGCGGTGCTGCCGCTGGCGCTGCTCACCGGGTTCGCCGTCGCGTTCGCCGCGCTCGCGGTCGGGGTCGCGCGCCGTCGCCCGCTGACCGCGACCGCCGGCTGACCCGGATACGGTCGCGCCGTGGACGTCCACAGCCGCTGGCAGCAGATCGGCTGGTCGCTGCCCTGGCTGCTCTTCCAGGTCTTCCCCGCCGCGGAGCTGGTCACCACCGAGCGGCCCCTGGCGGTCCGCGTGCTGGCCGGCGCGGCGCTGCTGGCGTTCACCGTCGTCTACCTCGACGTGTTCCGCCGGTCCTTCGGCGGCTGCCGCACCGAGGGGACGCTGGTCCGGCTGGCGGTGGTCGGGGCGCTCGGCGTCGGGCTCGCCGTCGCGATGGGGCCGTCGTGGGCCGGGCTGATGATCTACGTGTCGGCCGCCTCGGCGGTGGCCCTGCCGCAGCGCCGGGTGTGGTGGGCGGTCGTCGGCGCCGCGGCCGTGTGCGTCGCCGTCGTCGCGGCCGACGGGCAGCTGGCCAACCTCTTCATCCTGCCGGTGATGTGCGTGCTCACGGCGTTCGCGCTGCTCGGCACCCGGCACCTCGTCTCGGTCAACACCGAGCTCGCCGCGGCGCGCGAGGAGCTGGCCCGCAACGCCGTCGCCGAGGAGCGGCTGCGCTTCGCCCGCGACCTGCACGACCTGCTCGGCCACAGCCTGTCGCTCATCGCGCTCAAGAGCGAGCTCGCCGGCCGGCTGGCCGAGGCCGACCCGGCGCGCGCCCGCACCGAGATGGCCGACGTCGAGGGGGTGGCCCGGCGGGCCCTGGCCGAGGTGCGCGACGCCGTCAGCGGCTACCGCCAGGTCAGCTGCGCGCAGGCGCTCGCCGAGGCGCGCTCGGCGCTGTCGGGCGCGGGCATCGCCGTCCGGCTGCCCGCCCGCGTGCCCACCCTGCCCGGGCCGGTCGACGCGGCGCTGGGCTGGGTGGTCCGCGAGGCGACGACGAACGTGCTGCGGCACAGCGGCGCCCGCGCGGTCGCCGTCACGCTCACCGACGACGGCGTCGAGGCGGTCCTCACCGTCGCCGACGACGGCCGCGGCCCGGCCGAGGACACCGAGCCCGGCTCCGGGCTGGCCGGCCTCGCCGAGCGGGTCGGCAAGCTCGGCGGGGCGCTCACCGGCGGCGCCGGGCGCGACGGCGGCTACGAGCTGCGCGCCGTCCTCCCGCTGGCCCCCGTGCCGGCCGGGACGGCCCCGTGACCGACGGCGTGACCGGCGGCGGGGCCGACGGCGCGACCGGTGTCATCCGGGTGCTCGTCGCCGAGGACCAGTCGATGGTCCGCGGGGCGCTCCGGGCGCTGCTGGAGCTCGAGCCCGACCTCACCGTCGTCGCCGAGGTCGGCCGCGGCGACGAGGTGCTGGCCGCCGCCCGCGAGCACCGGCCCGACGTCGCCCTGCTCGACATCGAGATGCCCGGGCAGGACGGGCTGGAGGCCGCCCGCGAGCTGGCCGCGGAACTCCCCGGCGTGCGCGCGGTCGTGCTGACCACCTTCGGCCGGCCCGGCTTCCTGCGCCGCGCCATGGAGGTCGGCGCCGCCGGGTTCCTCGTCAAGGACGCCCCCGTGGCCGAGCTGGCGAAGGCCATCCGAGCCGTCGTCGCGGGGGAGCGGGTCATCGACCGCGACCTCGCCGCCGCGGCCCTCGCCATCGGGGCCACACCGCTGTCGGGGCGCGAGGCCGACGTGCTGCGCGAGGCCGCCGACGGCGCCACCGTCGCCGACATCGCGCGGAAGCTGTTCCTGTCCGAGGGCACCGTGCGCAACTACCTGTCCTCGGCGATCGGCAAGACCGGCGCCCGCACCCGGGTGGAGGCCGCCCGCGTCGCCGCGGACAAGGGCTGGCTCTAGACGGTCAGCCGGGGAGTACCCACGGGGCGTTCCCGAACGGAGCGCCGGTCTGCTTCCCGCAGAGCCGGCACACCTTGTCGTCCGGCCCGGAGGGCCGCTCGCGGTCGGGTGGGCGCCGGACGTAGGAGTGCATCCCGAACCGGCACCGCATCGGCTTCCGAGTCATGGGCCGACGCTAGGAGCGGCCCACCCCGCCGGACAGGGGAGTTGGACCTGACCCCGGCCGCTGCGGTCGCGGCCTACAGCGGCAGCTTCATCCCGACGTGCGACGCCTCGAAGCCCAGCCGCTCGTAGAACCGCCGGGCGTCGGGACGGCGGACGTCGGTGGTGAGCTGCAGCAGCGCCGCGCCCCGGCGGCGGGCCTCCGCGGCGCACCAGCGCAGCATCGCCTCACCCAGTCCCCGCCCGCGCGCCGCCGCGGCCACCCGCACGCCCTCGACCTGCGCCCGCAGCGCCCCGCCGCGGGAGAGCCCCGGCAGGAACGACAGCTGCAGCGTGCCGACGACCGTGCCGCCGTCGTCGGCCACGACCAGCAGGTGCGCGGGGTCGGCGTCGACGGCGGCGAACGCCCGCTCGTAGGGCGCCGGGTCGGCGGTCTCCCGGCCGGCGCCGAGCACGTCGTCGGTCAGCAGCGCGACGACGGCCGGCAGGTCGGCGGCCACCATCCGGCGCAGCACGACCCCGCCGCCGAGGTCGGCCGGGACGGCGCTCAGAGGGGACGGGTGGGGTCGGCGGGCATGAGCGCGTCGAGGTCGAGCACCCGCACGTGGATGACCGTGCGCTGCTGCAGCGCCGCCCGCAGCGCCCGGTGCAGCCCGTCCTCCAGGTAGAGGTCGCCGTGCCACTGGACGGCGTGCGGGAACAGGTCGCCGTAGAACGTCGAGTCGTCGGCCAGCAGCGTGTCCAGCGCCAGCTCGCTCTTGGTGGTGACCAGCGTGTCGAGCCGGATCTGACGGGGCGGGATCATCGCCCAGTCCTTGGTGGACAGGCCGTGCTCGGGATAGGGACGCCCGTTGCGCACCGCTTTGAAGATCAGGGCCCGACCTCCGTCCGACCACCCCGCACCGGCACCGTCCGCGGCCACCCTATCCACCGTCCGGGGAGCCCGCCGCCGCCCCCCGGAGGGTGTGGCGCCCGTCCGGCTCCGCGACGGAACGCCCCGCCGGTCGTATGCTGGGCTGGCACTCAGTCCGTGCGAGTGCCAGCCCTCCGGGGCCGCCGGCACCGCCGCCGGGGCCGCCCCGCGGCGGCCCGCACGGCAGACGTCGACCGGTACGGGGAGGTGTCACCGTGGCGCACGACGAACGCCGGCTCCAGGTCCTGCGGGCCATCGTCCAGGACTTCGTCTCCACCAACGACCCGGTGGGCAGCAAGGCCCTGGCCGACCGCCACGACCTGGGCGTCTCGCCGGCCACCATCCGCAACGACATGGCGGTGCTCGAGGAGCAGGGCTACATCACCCAGCCGCACACCAGCGCCGGCCGGGTGCCCACCGACAAGGGCTACCGCCTGTTCGTCGACCGGCTGTCGTCGGTCAAGCCGCTGTCGGGCGCCGAGCGCAAGGCGATCGAGCGGTTCCTCGACGGCGCCGTCGACCTGCACGACGTCCTCGGCCGCACGGTGCGGCTGCTCGCGCAGCTGACCCACCAGGTCGCCGTCGTCCAGTACCCGACGCTGTCGCGCAGCGCCGTGCGCCACCTCGAGGTGGTGCAGCTGACCGGCTCGCGGCTGCTGCTGGTGCTCATCACCGACACCGGCCGGGTCGAGCAACGCGTGGTCGAGTGCCCCGCCGACGTGGCCCGCGACGACGTCGCCGACCTGCGGGCGCTGCTGAACTCCGCGTTCACCGGCGCGCGCCTGGCCGACGCCGGCGGCAAGGTGCCCGAGCTGCTCGACACCGCCCCGCCGCACCTGCGGGCGCTCGTCGCGGCGGTCGGCGCCGCCCTGGTGGAGACGCTGGTCGAGCCAGGGGAGGACCGGCTCGTCGTCGGCGGGACGGCGAACCTCGCCCGGGTCGCCGTCGACTTCCCCGGCAGCCTGCGGCCGCTGCTCGAGGCGCTCGAGGAGCAGGTCGTGGTGCTCAAGCTGATCAGCGAGGTCGACAGCGGCGGCACGGTGCTGGTGCGCATCGGCGAGGAGAACGCGCACGAGGCGCTCGCGGGCGCGTCGGTCGTCTCCGTCGGGTACGGCACCGGCGACCGCGCACTGGGCGGGCTCGGCATCGTCGGCCCGACCCGCATGGACTATCCGGGCAACATGGCCGCGGTGCGCGCCGTGGCCCGCTACGTCGGCCACCTGCTGGCCGAGAGCTGAGGACTCGAACACCTGATGGCAACCGACTACTACGGCGTCCTGGGGCTCGCCCGGGGCGCGTCCGACGCCGACATCAAGAAGGCCTACCGGCGGCTGGCGCGCGACCTGCACCCCGACGTCAACCCCGACCCCGAGGCCAAGGAGCGCTTCCAGGAGGTCAGCCGCGCCTACCAGGCGCTGACCGACCCGGACAAGCGCCGCATCGTCGACCTCGGCGGCGACCCCTTCGACAGCAGCGCCGGCGCCGGCGCCGGCTCCCCGTTCGGCGGGGCCGGCTTCGGCGGGCTCGGCGACATCATGGACGCGTTCTTCGGGGGCGGGGTGGGCGGCCGCGGCCCCCGCAGCCGGGTCCGCGCCGGCGACGACGCGCTCATCGTGCTCGAGCTCGACCTGGAGCAGACGGTCTTCGGCACCACCGAGGACATCACCGTCGACACCGCGGTGCTCTGCGGCACCTGCAGCGGCGCCGGCACCGCCCCGGGCACCCACCCGACCACCTGCGCCACCTGCTCCGGCCGCGGCGAGGTGCAGAGCGTGCAGCGCTCCTTCCTCGGCCAGGTCGTGTCCACCCGCCCCTGCCCGACCTGCGCGGGCACCGGCCAGGTCATCCCCGACCCGTGCCCCGAGTGCGGCAGCGAGGGCCGCGTGCGCGCCCGCCGGACCATCCCGGTGAAGGTGCCCGCCGGCGTCGAGGACGGCATGCGGATCCGGCTCACCGGCCGCGGCGAGGTCGGCCCCGGCGGCGGCCCGGCCGGCGACCTGTACGTCGAGATCCGCGAGCGCCCGCACGAGGTCTTCACCCGCGACGGCGAGGACCTGCACTGCCACGTCACGCTGCCGATGACGGCCGCGGCGCTGGGCACCACGCTGCCGCTGACGCTGCTCGACGGCGAGGAGACCGACGTCGACGTCCGCCCCGGCACCCAGGCGGGCACCGTGACGACGCTGCGCGGCAAGGGCGCGCCGCGGCTGCGCGCGACCGGCCGGGGCAACCTGCAGGTGCACGTCGACGTGCAGACCCCCACCAAGCTCGACGCCGAGCAGGAGAAGCTGCTGCGCGAGCTCGCCGCGCTGCGCGGGGAGGACCGCCGCGAGCCCGCCGGCGAGGGCCACGGCGGGCTGTTCTCGCGCGTCCGGAAGCCCTTCCGGTGACGGCCCCGGCCGCCGACGACCAGCGCCCGGTGCAGGACGGCTCGCCGCTGTTCCTGCTCGACGAGCTGCCCGAGGCGGCCGAGGTCCTGGTCGACGGCGCCGAGGGCCGGCACGCCGTCGACGTCCTGCGGCTGGCCGCCGGGGAGCCGGTGCGGGTCGGCGACGGCCGCGGCACCGTCGTCGAGGGCACGGTCCTCGACGCCGGCCCGCGCGGCCTGCGCCTGCAGGTGACCGCCCGCCACGAGGTGCCCGCGCCCGAGCCGGAGTTCCTGCTCGTCCAGGCGCTGCCCAAGGGCGACCGCGGGCAGCTGGCCGTGGAGCTGGCCACCGAGCTCGGCGTGGACCGGATCGTCCCGTGGGCCGCGGCCCGCTGCGTCACCCGCTGGCGCGAGGACCGTGTCGACAAGGGCCTGGCGAAGTGGCGGGCGGCGGCGCGGGCGGCGGCCAAGCAGTCCCGCCGGCCGCGGGTGCCCGAGGTGGGCGAGCTGATGACCACCCGCCAGGTGTGCGGCGAGCTCGCCGACGTCGACCTCGCCCTGGTGCTGCACGAGCAGGCCCGCCGGCCGCTGTCCGGCGTCGACGTGCCCTCCCGCGGCACGGTGGCGGTCGTCGTCGGGCCCGAGGGCGGGCTCACCGACGGCGAGGTCGTGGCGTTGCGCGCCGCCGGTGCCCAGGCCGTGCGGCTCGGCCCCGAGGTGCTGCGGACCTCCACCGCCGGCGCCGCCGCGCTCGCCGCCCTGTCGGTCCGCACCCGCTGGAGCTGAGCGGCGCAGCACGATCAGGTGGCCTGATCGTGCTGCGTCCTGGCTCACCTCCCACGCTGATCCAGGACGCGGTGCGGTGAGCCCGGCTGATCGTGCGGGCACTCAGCGCAGGGCGCGGCGGGCCCGGTCGCTGACCAGGTCGACGGCGAGGGTCAGCGCGATCGTCGCGAGCAGCACGGTGGTGACCGCCGGCCAGTCGAAGACGGCCAGCCGCGACGCGAGTAGCGCGCCGAGCCCGCCGGCACCGAGCAGCCCGACGAGCAGCGTGTCCCGGACGGCGACCTCCCACCGGTACAGCGCGAACGCCAGCACCGGCCCCGCCGCGCGCGGCGCCACCCCGTAGAGCACCCGCGACGCCGGCCGGGCGCCCAGCGCGGTGAGCGCGGCCCGCGGGCGCGGATCGGCCTCCTCGACCGCCTCGCCGGCCAGCCGCCCGAGCACGCCGAGGGTGTAGACGCCGAGCGCGAGCGCCCCGGGCAGCACGCCGGGCAGCAGCACGAAGACGAACACCAGCGCCCACACCGGCGGCGGCACCGCACGCAGCACCAGCAGCGCCGCCCGCACCAGCGCCCCGGCGAGCCGCCGCCCGGGACCGGCCGCGGGCGGCCGCGCCGCGACCCCCGCCAGCAGCACCGCCCCGGCCAGCGCGAGCGCCACGGCCAGCACCGACATCTGCACCGTGACGACGGCGAGCCGGCCCACCTCGCGCAGCAGGTCGCCGTCGGCCGCCGGGGGCCAGGCGGCGCCCAGCACGTACGCGGCCTGCTCCCGGGTGCGGGCCGATCCCAGCGACGCCGGCGTCGGCGCCAGGTACCACCACGCCCCGGCGACGGCGGCCGCGGACCCGGCGAGCGCGGCGGTGAGCACCCGGTCGCGGGCGAGCGCCCCGGCCCGCCGGCGCGGCGCGGCCACCCGGCGGCGCACCGCCCGCCCCGCGACGTCGGCCGCCAGGCACAGCAGCGCCAGCGCGTACACGCACGTCCACACCTCCGCCCAGCGCAGCGAGGCGAACGACAGCGCCAGCTGGTAGCCCAGCCCGCCGGCGCCGATCAGGCCGAGCACCACGGCCGAGCGCACCGCGCACTCCAGCCGGTAGAACGCGTAGGACAGCAGCCCGCCGGCCGCCCGCGGCAGCAGCCCGTACAGCGCCGCCGGGACCCGGCCCGCCCCCTGTGCCAGCAGCGCCTCGTACGGGCCGCGCGGCACCTCGTCGAGCAGGTCGGCGAACACCTTCGCGGTGACCGCGCCGTAGGGCACGCCGATGGCGAGCACGCCCACCCACGGGTCGAGGCCGAGCACGTTGACCAGCAGCAGCGCCCACACCGCCTCGTGCAGCCCGCGCGGGACGGCGAGCACGCCACGGGCCACCGCCCAGCCCAGCCGCCGCCGGCCCCAGGTGGTGCGCGCGACCGCGACCGCCCCCAGCGCCCCGAGCAGCAGCGCCAGCGCGGTGCCCAGCACGGCGTAGGCGAGGGTGACCAGCGCGGCGGTGGCGAGCACGCCGAGGAACGCGCCGTCGAGCGCGGGGGACAGCGCGGCCGCGGCGAACCGGCCGGCCTGGGCGCCGCCGGCCGGGTTGAGCACCTCGCCGTCGAGCGCCGCGGCCAGCGACCAGCCGACGGCGGCCAGGGCGGCCAGCCCCCACGCCCAGCGCCGCCGGTCGCGCCGCAGCGGGGGTGTCGCCGTCGCCGGCGGGGACAGCACGGCGGTCACGCCGGCGTCCCGTAGAAGGTGGCGAGGTCGGGCACCGACAGCGCGGCGGCCGGGGCGTCCAGCACCACCCGGCCGCCGGACAGACCCACCACCCGGTCGCAGTGCCGGAGCGCCAGCGCCGGGTCGTGCAGCGCCGCGACCAGGGCCCCGCCGCGCCCGGCCGTCTCCGCCAGCAGCCCCAGGACCCGGTCGGCGAGCAGCGGGTCCAGCGCCGACGCGGGCTCGTCGGCCAGCACGAGGTCGGGCCGCTGCACGAGCACCCGCGCCACGGCCACCCGCTGCCGCTGGCCGCCCGAGAGCGTGTCGGTGCGGTCGAAGACCCGGTCGGCCAGCCCCACCCGGTCGAGCGCGGCCAGCACCTCCGTGACGCCCTGCGGCCGCACCAGCGACCACGCCGCGCGGGCCGTCGACCAGGCGCCGAGCCGGCCGGCGTTGACGTCGTGCACCACCCGCAGCGGCCCGGCCAGCTCCAGCGACTGGTGCACGGTGCCCACGCGGGCCCGCAGCCGGCGCAGCTCCCGCCCGCGCAGCGCCGCGGGGTCGCGGCCGAGCACCTCCACCGCGCCCGCCGACGGCGGCACCCCGCCGTTGGCCACGGCCAGCAGCGTCGACTTGCCGGCGCCCGAGGCCCCGACGACGGCGACCCGCTCGCCCGGGCGCACGGTGAGGTCCACCCCGTCGAGCGCGGTCGCCGTCCCGAAGCGGACGGTGACGCCGGCCAGCCGGAGGACGGCGGTCAGCTGACCAGCCCCAGGCCGCGGCCGATCTCCTCGATCCGGTCGTAGTCCGAGGCCCGCGCCGGGATGAACGACCGCGCGCCGAACAGGTCGAGCACCGCCGCGTCGTCCGGGTCGTCGGCCGACAGCCCGGTGAAGAACGCGGTCAGCCGCTCCGGGACGTCGTCGCCGAACCGCTCGGCCGCGCGGGGGCCGAGCAGCCAGTGGTAGTCGGAGTAGGCGGGAGTGCGGGCGTACTCGACGACGGCGGGGTCGACCGCGCCCTCCTCCGTCCGCGAGCGCCACACCTGCTCGTTGAGCACGCCGGCCTGGTAGCTGCCGGAGGCGACCAGCGCGATCGTGGCGTCGTGCGAGCCGGAGAACCCCGGCCCGCCGGGGAAGCCCTGCGGGTCGACGCCGGCCTGCTGCAGGTAGTACGCGGGCATCAGCCGGCCCGACGTCGAGGTCTCGCTGCCGTAGGTGAACCGCAGCGCGGCCAGCGGGCGCAGGTCGTCGGCCGGCGCGAGCCCGGCCGCGGCGTTGACCACGAAGACGGAGTGGAACGCCGCGTCGATGTCGCGCTGGGCGACCGGCCGCGCGCCCGGCGCCTGCAGGCGGGCCTGCACGCCGGTGAGCCCGCCGAACCAGACGAGGTCGAGGTCGCCGGTGCGGAAGAGGGAGACCGCGGCGGCGTAGTCGGTGACCGGGGAGTGGACGACGTCGAGGTCGAGCGCGGCCGACATCGCGTCGGCGACGGTGCCGTGGAGGCGCTGCAGGACCTCGGGGTCCTGGTCGGGGACGGCGCCGATGCGCATCGTGGGCGTGCGGCCCGACGACGGGGCGGCGCCGACGGGGGAGGAGCGGCCGCAGGCGGCGGTCGCGAGGGCGAGAGCGGTGCCGGCGAGGAACGCGCGGCGGGACGGGCGGACACCGGGGCTCCCCGACCGGAGAGCGCTGCGCGCGGTCACTACGTCCGACCGGGTGGCTGGGGGACGGGCACGGGGGACCTCCTGCGGGTGGGGGCGCTGACCGGGCCATCCTGGCCCGCGGCGCCCGCCCCCGCCCCCTAGGGTCGGGGAGGTGAGCGACTGCCTCTTCTGCCGGATCGTGGCCGGGGAGATCCCCGCCGACGTCGTGCACGAGACCGACCGCACGCTGGCGTTCCGCGACGTCAACCCGCAGGCCCCCACGCACGTCCTGGTCATCCCGAAGGACCACCACGCGACGGCGGGGCTGCTCGTGGGCGCCGACCCGCAGCTGCTGGCGGAGGTCGTGGCGGCCGCGCACGCCGTCGCCGTCCAGGAGGGCCTCGCGACGCAGGACGGGCCCGAGCCCGGCTACCGCCTGGTGGCCAACACCGGCCCCGCGGCCGGGCAGACCGTCCACCACCTGCACCTGCACGTCCTCGGCGGCCGCTCGCTGGGCTGGCCCCCGGGCTGAGCCGCCGGGGAGGGTCCCCGCCCGGGCTGGCAGGGTGGCCGCCATGACCGACAGCGCCGTCGCCCCCGTCCGGATCGAGCGCGACGGCGACGTCGCCGTCGTCGTGCTGGACCGGCCGCCGCTGAACCTGTTCGACGAGTCGGTCTTCGCCGCGCTGGAGCAGGTGGCCGCCGAGCTGGCCGCGCTGACCGCCCCCGGCCGCGCCGACCGCGCCCGCGCCGTGCTCGTCGAGGCCCGCGGGAAGGTCGTCTCCGGCGGGGTCGACGTCACCGCCTTCCGGGCGATCGCCGAGGGCCCCGACCCGGCCGGGGAGGGGGCGGCGCTGTGGGCCCGGCTGCTGAGGGTGGCGCAGACGGTCGAGGACCTGCCGGTGCCCACGGTGTTCGCCGCGCACGGGCTCACCCTCACCGCCGCGTTCGAGCTGGCGCTGGCCTGCGACGTGCTGCTGGCCGCCGAGCGGGCGTCGTTCGGGCTGGTCGAGATCGTCGTCGGGCTGACGCCGTCGATGGGCGGGCCGCAGCGGCTGGCCGAGCGCGCCGGACCCGCGCGGGCCAAGGAGCTGATCTTCACCGGCGAGCGCTACCCGGCCGCGGTGCTCGAGCGCTGGGACGTGGTCAACCGGGTGCTGCCCGACGAGGGCTTCGCCGAGGCGGCCCGCGAGTACGCCCGCCGGGTCGCCGCCGGCCCGACCGCCGCGCACGCGGCGACCAAGCGGCTCGTGGCCACCGCCGTCCGGCACGGGGTCCGCGCCGCCGACGACGTGACGCCGCAGGTCTCCGGCCCGCTGTTCGCCACCGACGACCTGCGCGGCGCCGTCGTCTCCTTCCTCGAGGAGGGCCCCGGGAAGGCCGGCTACCGGGGCCGGTGACGCCCCTCCGGGCGGGATTCCCCCTCGACGCGCGCGGGTAGACTCGGGAAGGTCTCATCCCCGTGCCAGGAAGGCAGGGTCGAGGGTTCTTGCCCGACACCTCCCCGAACGTCCCCGTGCCGGGCGCGCCCACGTCCCGCGAGGCCTCCGCGCAGGCCGTCGCCGCCGACAGCGCCAGCGCCCTCGCGAGCGCCGCCCCCACCGCGGTCCGCGCCACGATCACCGTCCCGGACTCCGTCTCGATGGTCGCCCTGCTCGGCTCCGGCGACGAGCTGCTGCGGCTGGTCGAGGGCGAGGTCGAGGCCGACGTGCACGTCCGCGGCAACGAGATCGCCGTGACCGGGCAGCCGGCCGACAACGCCTTCGCCGTCCGCGTCTTCGACGAGCTGATCGCGCTGCTCGGCACCGGGCAGGCGCTGCGCCCCGACTCGGTGCGCCGCGTCATCGGCATGCTCAAGAGCGGCGGCTCCGAGCGCCCGGCCGACGTGCTCAGCCTCGACATCATCAGCCGCCGGGGCCGCACCATCCGGCCCAAGACGCTGAACCAGAAGCGCTACGTCGACGCGATCGACCAGCACACCATCGTCTTCGGCATCGGCCCGGCCGGTACCGGCAAGACGTACCTGGCGATGGCCAAGGCCGTGCAGGCGCTGCAGACCAAGCAGGTCAACCGGATCATCCTCACCCGGCCCGCGGTCGAGGCCGGCGAGCGGCTGGGCTACCTGCCCGGCACGCTCAGCGAGAAGATCGACCCCTACCTGCGGCCGCTGTACGACGCGCTGCACGACATGGTCGACCCGGAGTCGATCCCGCGGCTCATGCAGTCCGGGACGATCGAGGTCGCCCCGCTGGCCTACATGCGCGGGCGCACGCTCAACGACGCGTTCGTCATCCTCGACGAGGCGCAGAACACCACCGCCGAGCAGATGAAGATGTTCCTCACCCGCCTCGGCTTCGGCTCGAAGATCGTCGTCACCGGTGACGTCACGCAGGTCGACCTGCCCGGCGGCGCGCAGAGCGGCCTCAAGGTGGTGCGGGAGATCCTCGACGGCGTCGAGGACGTGCACTTCGCCAACCTGACCAGCTCCGACGTCGTCCGCCACCGCCTGGTCGGCGACATCGTCGACGCCTACGAGCGCTGGGACGCCGCCCACCAGCAGGGCGCCGGCCGTCCCGCCGTGCCCGCCCGCCCCGCGCGGCCGCGCCGGCAGGGGAGCTGAGCGCCGTGCCGGTCGAGGTGGCCAACGAGTCCGAGATCGCCGTCGACGAGGCGGAGCTGACCGGGATCTGCCGGTACGTGCTCGCCGAGATGGGCGTCAACCCGATGGCCGAGCTGTCGGTGCTGTGCGTCGACCCCGACTACATGTCGGTGCTGCACGAGCGTTGGATGGGGGAGAAGGGCCCGACCGACGTCCTGGCCTTCCCCATGGACGAGCTCGACACCGCCCGCCCGGACGACCCCGAGCCCGGTCCCGCGCTGCTCGGCGACGTCGTGCTGTGCCCGTCGGTGGCCGTCCGGCAGGCCCGCGCCGCCGGTCACTCCATGGACGACGAGCTGCTGCTGCTCGCCACGCACGGCGTGCTGCACCTGCTCGGCTACGACCACATGGAGCCGGAGGAGGAGCGGGAGATGTTCGGCCTGCAGACCCGCCTCCTGGAGGGCTGGCGCTCGGCCCCGCGGCAGCCGGTCACCGGTGAGCCGGCGGAACGGGGACCCGGGTCCCGATGAGCGCCGGCGCGGTCACCCTGCTGGTGGTCGCGGTCTGCCTGGTGCCGCTGGCGGGTGCCTTCGGCGCCATGGACGCCGCGCTGCAGCGCGTGTCACCGGCCCGCGTGGAGGAGCTGCGGCGCGACGGCGTCCGCCGGGCACCGCGCCTGGAGCAGGTGCTCGGCGAGCGCGCCCGCGCGGTCGCGCTGCTGCTCCTGCTGCGGATCGCCTGCGAGATGGTGGCGGCGGTGCTCGTCGCCGTGCTGTTCGTGCGGGCCCTCGGCACGGGCTGGCAGGCGGTGCTCGCCGCGGCCGGCGTCATGGTGGTCGTCAGCTACGTGCTGGTCGGCGTCGGCCCGCGCACGCTCGGCCGCCAGCACGCCTACCCGATCGCGCTGGCCACCGCTGGCGTCGTGCGGCTGCTGGTGCGCCTCCTCGGGCCGGTCGCGACGCTGCTCATCCTGCTCGGCAACGCCATCACGCCCGGGCGCGGCTACCGCGACGGCCCGTTCTCCACCGAGGTCGAGCTGCGCGAGCTCGTCGACCTCGCCGAGGAGCGGGGCGTCGTGGAGTCCGGCGAGCGCAACATGATCCACTCGGTGTTCGAGCTCGGCGACACCATCGCCCGCGAGGTCATGGTGCCGCGCACCGACGTCGTGTGGATCGAGCGCACCAAGACCGTCCGGCAGGCCCTGGCGCTGGCGCTGCGCAGCGGGTTCAGCCGCATCCCGGTGATCGGCGAGAACGTCGACGACGTCGTCGGCATCGTCTACCTCAAGGACCTCGTCCGCCGGTCGCAGAACCTCGGCGACGGCCGCGGCCCGCGGGTCGAGGAGCTCATGCGCCCGCCGGCGTTCGTGCCGGAGTCCAAGCCGGTCGACGAGCTGCTGCGCGACATGCAGGCCCGCCGCACCCACATCGCGGTCGTCGTCGACGAGTACGGCGGGTTCGCGGGTCTCGTCACCATCGAGGACATCCTCGAGGAGATCGTCGGCGAGATCGCCGACGAGCACGACGCCGTGCAGCGCCCGCCGGTCGAGCGCCTCGACGACGGCTCGGTGCGGATCACCGCCCGCCTGCCGGTCGAGGACCTCGCCGAGCTGTTCGACGTCGAGCTGCCCTCCGACGACGACGTCGAGACCGTCGGCGGCCTGCTCGCCCGCGAGCTCGGCCTGGTGCCGATCGAGGGCTCGGCGGCGGAGGTGGCGGGGCTGCGGCTGGTCGCCGAGAGCACCGGCGGGCGGCGCAATCGCATCGACACGATCGTCGTCACGAAGGCGCTCGACACCGATCCCGACGCCCAGTCGGGGGCCACCCGCGCGGAGGTCCCGGCCGGCGCCGAGAGCTGACGTGGAAGGCTCCTGGAGGACCCTCCCGCCCCCACCGCTCGCAGGCTCGCGGCGGGCCCCTGCGCGAGGGCCGGATCCACCGGTAGGACACTCATCCGGTGCCCGACCTGCAGCCCGAGGACGCCAAGCTCGTCACCCTCGCCCGCTCCGCGCGCGGCCGCACCGGCGCGCCGGAGGGCGCCGCGGTCCGCGACACCGACGGGCGCACGTACGTCGCCGCGTCGGTGGCGCTGCCCTCGCTGCGGCTGTCCGCGCTGCAGGCCGCCGTCGCCGCGGCGGTGTCCAGCGGCGTCGAGGGCCTGGAGGCCGCGGCGGTCGTGTCCGCCGCCGACGCCGTCGAGGCCGACGGCCTGGCCGCCGTGCACGACCTGACGCCGTCGGCGCCCGTGCACCTCGCCGGGCCCGACGGGGTGCTGCGCGCCACCGCGTGACCGCGACGAGTGGGGGCCGGAGGCCTCCGCGAGGAGCGGTCGTGGGGCTCCACGCCTGTGGGGGACGGCACGTGGCCGCGGTGTCGGCCGGTAGGCCGACGATGTCATCACGCAGTGGGAGACTGGGCCGGTGAGCACGCCGGACCAGCCGTACCGCAGCGGCTTCGCCTGTCTGGTGGGCCGTCCCAACGCGGGCAAGACCACGCTGACCAACGCGATCGTCGGCGAGAAGGTCGGCATCGTCAGCAACCGCCCGCAGACCACCCGGCACGCCATCCGCGGCGTCGTGCACCGGCCCGCCGGTCAGCTCGTGCTGGTCGACACCCCCGGCCTGCACAAGCCCAAGAGCCTGCTCGGCCGCCGGCTCAACGACGTCGTCCGGGACACGCTGTCCGAGGTCGACGTCGTGGTGTTCTGCATCCCCGCCGACCAGCCGGTGGGCACCGGTGACCGGTTCATCGCCCGCCAGCTGCGGGAGGTGAAGGCGCCGGTCGTCGTCGTGGTGACCAAGACCGACGCCGCGTCGAAGAAGCAGGTCGCCGAGCAGCTCGTGGCGGCCAGCCAGCTGGTCGAGGCCGCCGAGGTCGTGCCGGTGAGCGCGGTGGAGGGGGACCAGGTCGAGCTGCTGGAGGACCTGCTGGTCGGCCTGCTGCCCGAGGGCCCGCCGCTGTACCCCGAGGAGCAGGTCACCGACGAGGACACCGACCGCCAGATCGCCGAGCTCATCCGCGAGGCGGCGCTGGAGAAGGTGTTCCAGGAGGTGCCGCACTCCCTCGCCGTCACCGTCGAGGAGCTGAACCGCCGGCCCGACCCCAAGCGGGAGGGCGCGGAGCTCGTCGAGGTGCACGCGCTGCTGCACTGCGAGCGGCCCAGCCAGAAGCCGATGCTGCTCGGCAAGGGCGGCTCGGTCATCAAGGCGATCGGCACCGAGGCCCGCGCGGGCCTGGAGCAGCTGCTCGGCGCGCGCGTCCACCTCGACCTGCACGTCACCGTGCTCGGCGAGTGGCAGGACGACCCGAAGAAGCTGAACAGGCTCGGGTACTGACGTGAGCACGACGCCGAAGTCGCTGTACCGCGACGAGGGGATCGTCCTGCGCACCCAGAAGCTGGGCGAGGCCGACCGGATCGTCACGGTCCTCACCCGCCGCACCGGCAAGGTGCGCGCGGTGGCCAAGGGCGTGCGCCGCACCAAGAGCAAGTTCGGCGCCCGGCTCGAGCCGTTCAGCCACGTCGACCTGCAGCTCTACACCGGCCGCACCCTCGACATCGTCAGCCAGGCGGAGTCCATCCGCTCCTACGGCCCGGCGATCGTCGGCGACTACCCGGCCTACACCGCCGGCACCGCCGTCCTGGAGACCGCCGACCGGCTCACCGCGGAGGAGAAGGAGCCCTCGCTGCGGATGTTCCTGCTCGTCGTCGGCGCGCTGCGGACGCTGTCGGAGCGCACCCGCCCGGCGGGCCTGGTGCTCGACGCGTTCCTGCTCCGCGCGATGTCGGTGGCCGGCTGGGAGCCCGCGCTCGGCGACTGCGCGCGCTGCGGCGTCGAGGGCCCGCACCGGCACTTCTCCGTCCCCGCCGGCGGCTCCGTCTGCCGCGAGTGCCGCCCGACCGGGTCGGCGATGCCCAACCCGGTCACCATCGAGCACCTGGAGGCCCTGCTGTCCGGCGACTGGGAGACGGCCGAGGCCAGCGAGCGGGCCCAGTGCCGCGAGGGCAGCGGCCTGGTCGCCGCGCTGCTGCAGTGGCACCTCGAGCGCGGGCTGCGCTCCCTGCCGCTCGTCGACCGCTCCGACGTCGCCCCGCGGCGGGAGGTGGACCTGCTCCGTGAGGCGTGAGGTGAAGGCGCCGAACCCGCACCCCTCCGGCGTCCGCCCGCCGGCGATCCCCGCCGACCGGGTGCCCGGCCACGTCGCGATCGTCATGGACGGCAACGGCCGGTGGGCCAAGGAGCGCGGCCTGCCCCGCACGGCCGGCCACGAGGCGGGGGAGTCCTCGCTGTTCGACTGCGTCGAGGGCGCCATCGAGCTCGGCGTCAAGGCGATCAGCGCCTACGCGTTCTCCACGGAGAACTGGCGGCGCAGCCCCGAGGAGGTCCGCTTCCTCATGGGCTTCAACCGCGACGTCATCCGCCGCCGCCGCGACGAGATGCACGAGCTGGGCGTGCGGGTGCGCTGGGCCGGCCGCCGCCCGCGGCTGTGGCGCAGCGTCATCAAGGAGCTCGAGGTCGCCGAGGAGCTCACCCGCCACAACGACGTCCTCACCCTCACCATGTGCGTGAACTACGGCGGCCGGGCCGAGATCGCCGACGCCGCCGCCGCGATCGCCCGCGAGGTGGCCGCCGGCCGGCTCGACCCGGGCAAGGTCGACGAGGACACCGTCGCCCGCTTCCTCGACGAGCCGGACATGGCCGACGTCGACCTGTTCGTGCGCAGCTCGGGGGAGAACCGCACCAGCAACTTCCTGCTGTGGCAGTCGGCCTACGCGGAGTTCGTCTTCCTCGACACGCTCTGGCCCGACTTCGACCGCCGGCACCTGTGGGCGGCGTGCGAGGAGTACGCCTCCCGCCAGCGGCGGTTCGGCAAGGCCTGAGCGGGCGTCCGGCTCAGGCCCCGAAGCCCGACAGGTCGGCCTCGTTCCACCACTCGACCAGCATGGCGAGGCCCGCCGTGCCGCCGTTGCGGACGGTCACCACCGCCTCGGTGGCGTCGTCGGTCTCGGTCCAGATGAGCACCGCGGTGTTGGTCTCGTCGACGTAGCAGGCCACCTGCCCCATGACGACGTCGTCGACGGTCCAGTCCTGGTGGCCCTGCGACGCGGGGCAGCTCGCGCCGTTCTCCAGCGCCGGCAGCCCGAGGCCGGTGACGTCGGCGGTGAAGACCTCGTCGGCGGTCTCGCCGTCGGGGTAGAGGAAGAACCGGGCGGTGCGCGGGCCGGTCTCGCTGGCCGACCGCCCGCAGTCGACCGCGGCCACGTCGCCGTCACCGGCCGACGGCGCCGGCCGGCAGGAGGACGGGTCGAAGTCGGCGGGCACGATCGCCAGCAGCGCGTCGTGCTGCGGTCCGGCGGTCGGGCGCTCCGGCGGGTCCGCCCCGGCCGCGCCGCCCGACCCGGCGACCAGGGCGACGACGAGCACCGCCGCGGCCAGCAGCGCCGCCGCCGTGAGCAGCAGCGCCGGCAGCACCGGACGCCGGCGCCGGGCGGGGGTGGGGGACGGGGCGGGCGCCGGGGCGGGCACGGCACCGGCCAGGGGCAGCGGCCTCGGGGCGGGCGGCGGCCCGGGCGCGGGAGGCGCGGGACGCGGCGCGGACGGTGGGAGCGGCGCGGTGCCGGCCCGCGGGACGGCGGCGGTGCCGGCCCGCGGGACGGCGGCGGGGACGGCGGCGGGCGCGGGCGCCGGGGCGGCCAGCGCGCGCCGGGCGGCGGAGGCCATCGCGCCGGCGGAGCGCCAGCGGTCGTCGGGGTCCTTGGCCAGCCCGCGGGCGACGACGTCGTCCAGCCCCGCCGGCAGCCCCGGCCGCAGCCGCGACACCGGCGGCGGGGTGTCGTTGAGGTGCGCCCACATCAGCGGCGCGAGGTCGTGGGCCAGGTGCGGGCGGCGCCCGGTCAGCGCCTCGAACAGCACGCAGGCCAGGGAGTAGACGTCGGCGCGGGCGTCGGCCGGCCGCTCGAGGAAGCGCTCGGGCGCCATGTAGTCGAAGGACCCGACCGCCGAGCCCGCCTGCGTGAGCACGGTGGTGCCGCCGTCGGTGCCGACGGAGCGGGCGATGCCGAAGTCGACGAGGTAGACGAACTCGTCGTCGTCCTCGGCCGGCTCGCCGGAGGTGGAGCAGACGAGCACGTTGCTCGGCTTCACGTCCCGGTGCACCAGGCCCTCGGCGTGCGCGGCGTCGAGCGCGTGCGCCACCTGCCCGACGACGGACACGGCGCGGGCCGGCGCGAGCGGGCCCTCCTCGGTGAGCACGGTGGCGAGGTCGCGGCCGCGGACCAGGCGCATGTCGAGGAACAGCCGCCCGTCGAACTCGCCGTACCGGTGGATGGGCACCACGTGCGGCTCGGACAGCCGGGCCGCGGCGTGCGCCTCGCGGCGGAAGCGCTCGCGGTAGGCGCGGTCGGCGGCCAGGCTCTCGGTGAGCACCTTGAGCGCCACGGTCCGCTGGTGCTCGGTGTCGAAGGCCCGGTAGACCTCGCCCATGCCGCCCCGGCCGATGAGCTCCTCGAGCCGGTAGGGACCGAACTGGCGCTGTTCCACCCTGGCCTCCCGCGGCGGTGGCGGGCCCCGGGCCGGCCACGACGGACGTCGCGGAGTGTAGGCGGCGGGTGCCTGCGCGGGACCGCCGCGGACGCCGCCGGGACCTGCGGCGACAGGTCGCAGGACCCGCGCCGGAATCCGTTGACAGTCCCGCGAGGTCGCCTCGACAGTGGCGGCTCCCCACAGAGGACGGAAGAACCCCCCGTGAGCGAGCGCACCATCTCCCCCCAGCACGCCCCCGCCCCGGCGCAGCCGGGCGACCTCACCGACGCCCTCGTCGCCACCGACGTCTGGACCGACCAGATGCTGGCCGAGGCCGGCATCCCGATCGTCGACGTCCCGTTCGTGACCGTCGGCGGCGGCATCGGCTCCTTCGTCACCGTCGACTACCTGCGCATCTGCGGCGTCCCCACGAGCGCGATGCGGGTGCTCACCCCGCTGCGCACCCCGTGGGAGAGCTACGAGTACCTGACGACGGTGTCGCAGATCCCCCGCGGGGAGCGGCTGCGGTCGGACTCCTCGTCGTGCCCCGACAACATCTGGGGCTTCCCGAGCTATGCCATCCGCGAGGCGCTGCAGGGCAACGTCAAGCAGGCCTGGAACGTGCTGGTCGAGCCGATCTTCGCGAACTACTACACGCCGAAGGCCGGCCACGCGTTCGAGTCGATGGAGAAGGAGATGCACCGGATCCGGTACCCGGAGATGGTCGTGCACGGCCAGGTCCGGATGGTCCGGCGCCGCGCGGGCGGCGGGTACTTCACGATCCTGACCCCGCCGGAGGGCGCGACGCCGACCCGCCGGATCGCCTACCGCAGCCAGTGGGTGCACATCGCCGTCGGCTACCCGGGCCTGAAGTTCCTCCCCGACCTGCAGCGCTACCGCACCGAGCACAACGACTACTCGAAGGTGGTCAACGCCTACGAGCGGCACGAGCACGTGTACGAGCGGCTGCACCAGCGCCCCGGCACGATCCTGATCCGCGGCGGCGGCATCGTCGCCTCGCGGGTGCTGCAGCGGCTCATCGACGACCGCGACGCCCGCGGCCTGCAGACCCAGATCGTCCACCTGTTCCGCACCTACGTGGACAAGCCGCACGGCACCGGCATCCTCAAGCGCCGCAAGGGCGCCGACGGCTGGGCCTACCAGGGCTTCAACTACCCGAAGTCGGTGTGGGGCGGGCAGCTCAAGCAGCAGGTCCGCAACAGCGAGGGCGCCGAGCGCAAGCGCCTGTACGAGGAGATGGGCGGCACCAACACGCCCGTCCGGCGGGACTGGCAGGAGCAGCTGCGGCGCGGGCGCGCCGAGGGCTGGTACCGGGTCATGATCGGCAAGATCGACGAGATGGAGCCCGTCGGCGACCTGGTCGAGGTCACCGTCACCACGCCTGACCAGGGCCGCCACGTGGGCACCTTCGACGCCGTCATCGACTGCACCGGCCTCGAGGCCGACATCCGCGAGCACCGGCTGCTGGCCGACCTGCTCGACCACTCCAACGCACAGCGCAACCCGGTCGGCCGGCTCGACGTGCAGCGCGACTTCGAGGTCACCGGCACCCGCAACGGCGGCAAGATGTACGCCTCCGGCAGCGCCACCCTGGGCGGCCCGTTCCCCGGCGTCGACACCTTCTTCGGCCTGCAGATCGCCGCCCAGGAGATCGCCGACGACCTCATCCGGGCGGGCTTCGCGCAGAAACTCGGCCCGGGCCGGTCGACCAGCCAGTGGTGGAAGTGGGTCCGCAACAAGCAGATCTGACCGGCCCGACCCCGACACCCGCGACGACCGAGAGAGACAACCGTGCTGCCCACCCTGAACGGCCGCATCCAGACCAGGGTCTTCCTGCTGGCCGTGGTCGGTTCGATCTGGACCCTGCTCATCACCCCCGTCCTGCCGACCGGGACGACGCTCGCCGCGTCCTACGGCGCCACCTTCTCCGTCCTGCTGGTCACCCTCGTGCTCGGCGTGCTGTGGGAGTTCGTCTACCACGGCATCCAGCAGTTCCGGTGGGAGAAGGACTGGCCGACCCTGTTCGGCCTGCTCACCGGCATCCCCGAGGGCCTGCTGGTGTGGTTCCTCTTCGCCGGCGGGGTCACGTGGATCGGCTCGCTGCCCGGCGCCGCGTTCGTCATCCACTTCGCCAGCACCTGGCTGATCGTGTGGCTGGTGGCCAACGGCCCGATGCGCGTCCCCTTCATCCACTGGCGGATCAACGGTGGGAGGCTCATCTGATGTCGGCTCCGACCCCACCGCTCACCGGCACCAGCGGGGCGCCCGCCACGGTGCCGCCCTTCGACCAGGTCGCCGTCCGGGTCGCCCCCGGCCCCGACCTCGTCGTCCGGGTCCCCGGTGTGCTGCTCGTCGTCGGCGTGACCCCCCGGCCGGCCGGTGCCGCCCCGGCGCCCGCCCGGCCGGCGCTGGTCGGCTGGGGACCGGCGCCCGTCCCGGCGCCGCCGGCGGCCGCCCCGGCCGGAGACGCCGTCGTCGGGGAGCTCGTGCAGCTGTGCCGCCGCGTCTCGGCGGCCGGCAGCCGGGCTCCCGGCACCCGGCTGCACGAGGAGCTACGCAGCTGGCTCGGCACGGTCGCCGAGCCGCCGTCGTTCGCCGTGGCCGCGGCGACCGAGGACGGGCTGGCGCTCGTGCTGGCCGGCGGCGGCACCGCCGAGGTGCCCGACCTGGGCCTGCGGCTGACGCCGGCGCAGGGGGAGAAGCTCGACAACGGCACCCTCGTGCTCGACCGCTTCGTCACCTGGCCGCCCGCGGCGCTGCACCTGTCGGCCGGGTCGCCGGCCGACTCCGCGCCGCACCCGCTGGCCGACCTCGAGGCCGGCGCGGTCCCGGGCGCGGCCGCGGTGCTCTCGCCCGCGCCCGCGCCGTCGGCGGCCCCCGCGCCGCCGCCGTCGGGCACGACGATGGTGCGCCTGCCCGCGCCGCACGCGGCGAAGCCGGGCCTGCCGCTCGTCCCGCCGCGGCCTGCGCGCACCCCGGCGGGCTCGACGCCGCCGCCTCCGCCGCCCGCGGAGGAGCCCGCCGCCGCTCCCGCTCCCGCGCACGCGGACCACGACCACGACCATGCCGGTCACGACCACGCCGGTCACGACCATGCCGGTCACGACCACGGGCACGCCGCCCCGGTGGCCGCCGAGCCGCCGGCGCCGGTCGTGGAGCTGCCGGCACCGAAGAAGTCGACGCTGCTGTTCGGCGGGCCCGCCGAGGCGGAGCCTCCCCGCGAGCCGCTGCCGACGCCGGGCGCGGAGCCCGCCTCGGCCGGCGCGGAGGAGCCCGACGACGGCCGCGCCACGGTCAAGGGGATCCTCTGCAAGAACGGGCACCTCAACGACCCCCGCGCCGGCTTCTGCGCGCTCTGCGGCATCCGCACCACGCAGCAGACCGCCGTCCTGATCGAGGGCGTGCGCCCTCCGCTCGGGCTGCTGGTCTTCGACGACGGCGCCACCGTCAGCCTGGACATGGACTACCTGCTCGGCCGGGAGCCCGAGACCGACGAGCGGGTGGCGTCCGGGCTGCTGCGGCCGCTGCTCGTCGTCGACCACACCGGCGGGGTCAGCCGGCACCACGCGGAGATCCGGCTCGAGGGCTGGGACGTGCTGCTGCTCGACACCGGCTCGGCCAACGGCACCCTGGTCGCCCCGCGCGGGGCGCCGGGCTGGTCGTCACTGGTGCCGCACCAGCCGGTGCGGCTCACCCCCGGCATGGCCGTGCGGATGGGTGGCCGCCAGTTCGCGTTCGAGTCCCCGCACGGCGGCTTCTGACCGCGGGGCACCGCCTCCGGCACCTCCGGCGCCCGTCTCCCTCCGGGGAGGCGGGCGCCGTCGCGTCCCCGGGGGTCCCCGTCCCGTCCGGCCGCGTCCCCTCCGACCGCCCCCCCGGACCGCAGCCCCTCCGGCGCACCGTCGTGCTCTGCACGCGGGGGCGTGCAGAGCACGACCCGCCGGAAGGAGGCACCTGACCTCCGGAGCTGGGTCGGGGGGGGGGGCCCCCCCCCCGGGCGCCCCCCACCGCCCGGGCCCCCCCCCCCCCCCCCCCCGCCCCCCCCCCCCCCCCCCCCCCCCACCCCCCCCCCCCCCCC
>NZ_JBJGYM010000034.1:0-26213 GCF_054049995.1 Geodermatophilus sp. SYSU D01106
AGGGCACCCGCGTCGACGTCGCCGCGCTGGTGGGGGTGGGGGAGTCGGGGTGGCCGGCGGCCGGGAGGGCGGGCCCTCACCCCCGGGCGCGGCCGGCTGCCCGCCGGGCGCGCTGCTTCATCAGGGCCAGCCGGACCGACCCGACCAGGCCCGCGGGGGCGAAGAGCATGACCAGCACGAGGATCACGCCGTAGACGACGTAGGAGATCTCGGCGGCCTGCGCGGCGTCCATGTCCAGCGACTCCCCGGCGTCCCGGAGCAGGCGCGGCAGGAAGACCAGCAGCGCCGAGCCGATGAGCGCCCCGAGCAGGCTGCCCAGACCGCCGATGACGATGGCGGTGAGCAGCGACAGGGACAGCACGATCGTGAACGCCGTCGGGGCGGTGAGCCGGACGACGAGGGCGAGCACCGCGCCGGCGAGGCCCGCCGCGGCGGCGCTGACGACGAAGGCCACGACCCGCCAGGCGCCCAGGTTGATGCCCGACAGCTCCGCGGCGACCTCCTGGTCGCGCACCGCGCGCCAGGTGCGCCCGACCCGGCTGCGCATCAGGTTGGCCAGCAGGAAGTAGGTGACCAGCAGGCAGGCGACGCTGATGTAGGCGATCCACTTGACGCCGGAGGCGGAGTTGCCCGACAGCGTCCGGATGCCCTCGACGAACCAGTCGGGGCGGTCGGGTGTGGAGACCGTGAGCCCCTGCTCGCCGCCGAGCAGGTCGCTGAAGTGCAGCGCGAGGCCCGGCAGGCCGACGGCCAGGGCCAGGGTGGCGCCGGCGAGGTACGGGCCGTGCAGCCGGGCCGCGGCCACGCCGACGATCGCACCGACGACCGAGGTGAGCGCCACCGCGATCAGGAAGACCACGACCAGCGGCAGCGGCTCCTCGACGTCGAGCAGCAGTGCGGTGGTGTAGCCGCCGACGGCCATGAGCGCGCCGTGGCCGAGGGAGATCTGCCCGTTGAGGCCGGTGAGCAGGGTCAGCCCGCCCGCGGCGATCGCGTAGAAGGCGACGTAGCCGACCTGCGCGTTGAAGCCGAGGTCGGTCGACTCGAGCAGGAGCACCGCCCCGACCGCGCACAGCACCAGGACGAGCAGGTGGCGCAGCAGCGTGTTGCGCGGCAGGAACGAGCGCCCGCCGGTGGCCTGCGCCGAGCTGGCGTTGCTCGCCGCGGTGGCGGTGGTGGGCGCCTCGGAGGTGGCCGCCCCGGCGGCCGAGGCGGAGGCGGGGGTCTGCAGGTCGCTCATGGCGGTCACGCCCTCCGCGTCTGGGTCGTCGAGAACAGGCCGCCGGGCCGGACGAGCAGGACCACGACGAGGATGACGAGGGCGGCGAGGCCGACGAGGGTGTCGCCGAGGTAGCCGCGCACGTAGCTGAGGGCGACGCCGAGGACCAGCCCGCCGACGACGGCGCCGATCGGGGAGTCCAGGCCGCCGAGCACCGCGGCGACGAAGCCGAAGACGATCAGCGAGTCCATGAACGTCGGCGCCACGAAGGCGGTCTCGGCGGCGATCAGCATGCCGGCCAGCGAGCCGACGACGGCGGCCAGCGCCCAGCCGAGGGTGAGCATCCGGCCGACGCGGACGCCGAGCAGCCGGGCGACCTCCTGGCCGAAGGCCGAGGCGCGCATCGCGAGGCCCAGGCGGGTGAAGCGGAACAGCGCGATGAGCGCGACCATCACCAGCAGCACCGCGATGAGCGTGTAGACGGTGTTGGGGCTGAGCGACCCGAGCGTGGTGTCGCCGATCCGGAAGCCGATGTTGGAGAACGGCGGCACGAACGCGCGCTGGTTGACGCCGAAGAGCACCGAGATCAGCGCCTGGATCGCGATGAACAGACCCAGGGTGACGATGACGGCGTTGAGCTCGGGCCCGCCCTCGACCGGCCGGATGACGACGCGCTCGACGACCGCGCCGATCACCAGGCCCGACAGCAGGGCGACGACCAGGCCCACCCAGTAGGACTGGCCGGCGTCGATGAGGGCGATCGCGATGAAGGTCGTCAGGGCGGCCATGGCGCCCTGCGCGAAGTTGACGATCCGGGTGGAGCGCCAGATCAGCACCAGGGCGAGGGCGAAGGCCGCGTAGACCGACCCGGTGATCACCCCGCCGAGGGTGAGGTTGACGAACTCTTGCACGTGGGGGGCTGCCTTCCTGGCGTGCGGAGGAGCGGGGAGCGGCTAGAAGCCGAGGTAGGCGTGCCGGAGGTCCTCGTCGCCGGCGAGCCGGGCGGCGTCGTCGGTGACGACCACGCGGCCGAGGTTGAGCACCACACCGGTGTCGGCCACCGACAGCGCGCTGCGGGCGTTCTGCTCCACCAGCAGCACCGACAGGCCCTCGGTGTCGACGAGCTCGCGCAGCAGGGCGAAGATCTGCGCCACGATCCGCGGCGCGAGGCCCAGCGAGGGCTCGTCGAGCAGCAGCACCTTCGGGCGGGCCAGGAGCGCGCGGCCGATGACGAGCATCTGCCGCTCACCGCCCGAGAGCGTGTGCGCCGTCTGGCCGCGGCGCTCGGCGATGCGGGGGAACAGGTCGTAGACGCGGTCGAACTCGTCCTGGCCGACCTTGCCGCGGAACAGCGAGCCCACCCGCAGGTTCTCGTCGACGGTCAGCTCGGCGATGACGCCGCGGCCCTCGGGCACGTGCGACATGCCCTTGGTGACCATGGCCTCGACCGGCGACCGGGTCACGTCCTCCCCGTTCAGGACGACCCGCCCCGCGGTCGGGCGGACCAGGCCGCTGATGGTGCGCAGCAGCGTCGTCTTGCCGGCGCCGTTCGCGCCGAGGACGGCGGTGATCCGGCCGGACTCGGCGCGCAGCGTCACGCCGTCGAGCGCCCGGACCGGGCCGTAGGCGGCCGACAGGCCCTCGACCTCGAGGACGGCCGGGGCGGTGGCGGTCCCGCCGCCCTTCGAGAGGCCGACGCCGGCGGCCGAGGCCGCGGTGCTGCCGTGCGCGCCGGTCTCAGCCACGGTGGGTCCCCCCGTCGGTGCCCGCCAGCTCGCTGACGTCGGTGGTGTCGTCGACGGCGTCGCCGAGGTAGGCCTCGGTGACCGCCGGGTCGTTCTGGACCTGCTGCGGGGTGCCGGCGGCGATCTGGCGGCCGGAGTCGAGCACGGTGATCTGGTCGCAGACCCGCATGACGAGGTCCATGTGGTGCTCGACGAGCAGCACGCTCATCCGGCCCGACAGCAGGCGGATGAGCTCGCCGAGCTCGTGCATCTCGTCCTCGGACAGGCCGCTGGCCGGCTCGTCGAGCAGCAGCAGCTCGGGCTCGGAGACCAGCGCGCGGGCCAGCGCGACCCGCTTCTGCACCGGGTAGGGGAGGCTGCCGGGGTAGCGGGCGGCGTAGCCCTCGGCGTCGAGCTCGGTGAGCGCGCCCATCGCGCGCTCCCGCAGCCGGGCGTCGTCCTTGTCGGCGGTGGGGATCGCGAACAGCGCCGAGAAGAAGCCCGCCTTCGCGTGCTTGTGCGCACCGACCATGACGTTCTCGAGCACGGTCAGGCCCGGGAAGAGGCCCACGCCCTGCAGGGTGCGGGCGATGCCCAGCCCCGCGAGCTGGGCGGGCCGCAGGCGGCGCAGCTCCTGGCCGCGCCAGACGATCCGGCCCTCGGTGGCGCGGACCAGGCCGCAGGCCACGTTGAACATCGTCGTCTTGCCGGCGCCGTTGGGGCCGATGAGCCCGTGCACCTGCCCCGGCTCGACGGTCAGCGACACGTCGGTGAGGGCCTTCACGCCGCCGAAGGCGACGCTGATCCCGGTCATCTCGAGCCGGGCGGTGGGCGATCGGTCCTGGTGCCGGGTGCTGCTGCCTGTGGTGTCCGGCGGCTGCGCCAAGGTGCCCACGTCTCCTCTTCATCGGGGAGGAGCCGCGCTCCAGCCGACGCCGGACGGCGTCGATTGGGTCACAGCTCGGTACCCGATGACTCTGCGGTCCGGTGAGGGCCGTCACAATGGGCGCAGCGCACAGTGATGCCCCCGCCGTGTTGTGCTCTGTGCGATGGGAACCGGAGGTGATGGCGTGCACACGGCCCCCGGAGGCGTCACCGAGCGGCTGGCCGAGATGGTCCCCGCGCTGCTCGAGCAGCTCGACGCGATGACCGACCGGATGGTCGAGGTCCTCGTGGAGACCGAGCCGCCCTACCGGGAGGCGATGCAGTCGGGCGACCCCCTGCTGCGCACCACGCTGCGCCGCAACCTCGAGGTGGGCATCCGCGGGCTGCTGCCCGACGTCCCCGCGGCGTACTACGCCAGCCACGCCGAGGGCGCCCGCGCCGTCGGCCGGCTGCGCGCGGCGCAGGGCATCCCGCTGGAGGCGGTGCTGCGCGCCTACCGCCTCGGCGGGCAGATCACCTGGGAGGCGCTGGTCGCGCTGTCCCGGAACAGCGGCCGGCACGACGACGGCCTGCTGCTGGAGGTCGCGGGCTCCCTGTGGCGCACCAACGACCGCGGGTGCAGCGCCGCCGCCGAGGGCTACCGGGCCGAGGAGCGCCGCCGCGCCGGCCTCGACGTCGCCGAGCGCCGCCGGCTCGTCGACGGCCTGCTCGACGGCCGCGGCGGGGACCCGGCGTTCGTCCGGCAGGCCTCCGAGCTGCTCGCCGTCCCGCTGGGCGGGCGGCTGGCCGTCGTCGTCGCGCACCCGGCCGAGGACCGGCCCGAGGCGGCCGACCCGGCGCAGGCGCTGCTCAAGCGCGGCATCCGCTCGGCCTGGGGCACCCGGGCGCAGGCGCAGGTGGGCGTGGTGGCGCTCGGCACCCGGCGGCTGCCCGAGCTGCTGGGCTGGCTGGGGCTGCTGGCCACCGGCCCGGTCGGGGTGTCCCCGGTGGTCGAGGGGGCGGCCGCCGTCGCCGGGGCCTACCGGCTGGCCGAGACCGCGGCCCGCACGCTCCCGCCCGGGACGGCGCGCGTCGTCACCACCGACGACCGGCTGCCGGAGGCGCTGCTGTCGGACTCGCCGGAGATCGCCGAGCGGCTGGTCGGGCAGACGCTGGGCCGGCTGCTGGAGCTGCCCGAGGACGAGCGCGAGGTGCTGCTGGAGACGCTGTCGGCGTTCCTCGACGCCGACGGCTCACCGACCCGCGCCGCCGACCTCCTCTACTGCCACCGCAACACGGTCATGCACCGGCTGCGGCGGATCGAGTCGGTGACCGGCCGCAAGCCCACCGACCCGCGGGCCCGGCTGCTCTGGCAGCTCGCGCTGCTGGCCACCGGGCACCACGACGCCGGCAGTCGGCGGCCGGTCCGCGACTCGGCGTAGACCGGGCCGCGGCGCGCCGCCGGCTACTGCAGGTAGCCCTCGACCTCGGACTTCGGCCGCACCTGGGCGGTGTCGGGGTCCTCGTCGTACTGGCGCTTGGCGTCCCGCTGGCGCACGAGGTCCCAGAGCTGGTCGCGCTCCTCCTCGATCGCGCGGAGCCGGGCCCGCTGCTCCTCGGTGTGCTCGGCGCTGTCGCGGAGTTGGTGCTCCTCCTCGACCAGGGCGTCGATGCGGCTGCGGATCTCGCTGTCGTCCATGCGGCCACTCTGCCCCATCGCCGGACCGGGTGCCGGGCTCAGCCCTCCGGCACCCAGCCCTCGACGAAGGCGGCCAGCCGCCGGGTGACCGCCCCGCCGGCGCGGCCGAGCGACAGCAGGGCGGCCCGGTCGAGAGGCACGCGCACGGCCCGCCGCCTGGCTCCCGCTCCGGCCTGAGCGCTGCGCACCCCGTGCCCGGCGGAGACGAGCTCGGGCCAGGGCCGTTCCAGCTGGGCGAGCACCCGGGCCAGCGCGGCCGCGGTGGGCCCGGCGTTGCCCTCGACCATCGCGGTGACGAACGCCGGGTCGCTGCCGATCACCCGGGTGCCGTCGCGGAAGCTGCCCGCGGCCAGCGCGAGCGCCAGCGGCCCGGCCGACCCCGCCGCGGCGGCCAGGGCGGCGGCCAGCAGGTGCGGCACGTGGCTCACGGCGGCGACGGCGTCGTCGTGCTCGGCGGCGGTCACCGGCACCACCTCGGCGCCCGCGTCGAGGGCCACCTCGGCGGCGCGCAGCCAGCGCGGCAGCTCGGTGCCCGGCTCCAGGCACAGCGCCCAGCGGGCGCCGCGGAAGAGCTCCGGGTCGGTGGCCGCGTGGCCCGAGCGCTCGTTGCCGGCCATCGGGTGCCCGCCGACGAACCGGCCGCCCAGCGCCGCGCCCACCGACCCGAGCACCGGCACCTTCACCGAGCCGAGGTCGGTGACCGTGGCGGCGGGGTCGACGTCGAGGCCGTCGAGGGCGGCGGCCATCGCGGGCAGCGGCACCGCCAGCACGACGACGCCGCCGAGCTCGCGGGTGACCCGCACGCCCCGGGCGGCGGCGGCCTCCCGGGCGGCGGGGTCGACGTCCCACCCGCGCACGTCGCGGCCGGCCGCCACCAGCGCCGCGGCGAGCGACCCGCCGAGCTGGCCGAGCCCGACGACGCCCACCGGCGGGGCCTCCATGGTGGGCACCGGCAGGCTCACTCGGCGTCCTCCCAGCTGCGGTCGGTGCGGAACACCCGCGCCAGGGCGGTGGCCACCGGCCGGCCGTCCTCCCCGCGCGCCTCGATCCGGTACACGGCGGTGCGCCGGCTGCGGTAGAGCTCGCTGCCCTCGGCGACCAGCCGCTCGCCGGGCCGGCCGGGGGCGAGGAACTCGGTGTGCACGTCCTGGGCCACCGCCACGACGCCGTGGCTGTTGCTCACCACCGCGTGGACGACGTCGAGCAGCGCCATGGTGGCGCCGCCGTGCGCGGTGCCGACGGCGTTGAGCAGCCGCGGGCCGACGGTCATCGCCGCGCGGGCGTACCCGGGCCGGACCTCCTCGAGCGCGATGCCCAGCAGCTCGGCGAGCGGGTCGGCGGCGAGCCGCGCGGCCAGGGCGGGGGCGACCTGGGCGGGGTCGTCCGGGGCGGGATCGGCCATGATCAGAGGCTATGGCCTCCGCGCTCCCGGTCCGCGCCGCATGACGCCGCGGTCGTTCCTGCTCACCCCGGAGCTCGCCGAGCACGTGCGGGCGAGCTCCGAGCCGCTCGACGACGTGGCCGCCGACCTGGTCGCCGAGACCGCGGCGCTGGCCGACCGCGGCGAGGCGCCGGCGACCTTCCAGATCGCCGTCGAGCAGGGCGTGCTCATGCAGCTGCTCACCCGCGCGCTCGGCGTGCGGCGGGCGGTCGAGATCGGCACGTTCACCGGCTTCTCCGCGCTGTGCATCGCCCGCGGGATGCCCGAGGACGGCTCGCTGGTCTGCCTCGACCGCAACGAGGAGTGGACGGCGGTCGCGCGGCGGTACTGGGAGCGGGCGGGCGTCGCCGACCGGATCGAGCTGCGGCTGGGCGAGGCGCTGGAGGAGCTGCGCGCGCTGCCGGCCGACCCGGTGCTCGACCTCGCCTTCGTCGACGCCGACAAGACCGGCTACCCGGCCTACGTCGAGGAGCTGTACCCGCGGATGCGGCCCGACGGGCTGGTCCTGCTGGACAACACGCTGCGCGGCGGGCGGGTGCTCGACCCGCGGACCGACGACGACCGCGCCGTCTTGGCGCTCAACGCCGCGCTGGCCCGCGACCCGCGCTGGGAGACCGTGCTGCTGCCGCTCGCCGACGGCCTGACCGTGCTGCGCAAGCGGTGAGCGGACCGGTGGCGGGGCAGGAGGGCGCCAGCTGGGCCGTGCGGGTCGACCGCCCGGGCGGGCGCTGGCGGGTGGAGCTGCTGGCCGACGACGCCGGCGACGAGCTGCCGGTGCTCGAGCGCGCGCTCGGCGAGCCGGGCGCGGGCGCGTGGCCGCCGCCGTTCGTGGTCGTCGTCGACTCGCGGCTGTACTTCGTCGTCCTGCGGCACGGCCCCGGCGGCATGGTCCGCGCGCTGATCTCCGACGCGACGATGCAGGAGTGGGTGCTCGGCGCCGAGGTGGTCGAGCGGTACGGCATCGGCGTCGACGAGGACGGCGCCTTCGACGACGACGAGACCGGCTGGCCCGGAGGTGACCTGGACGTGTTCGCCGACGACGGCCTGCCCGCCGACGAGCTGCGGCCGATCGTGACCGCCGACGACCTGTGGGCCGACGAGATGGTCGCCAGGGTCGCCGCCCGCCTCGGCTTCGCCGACGAGCTGGCCGCGGCGGTGGGCCGGTGAGCGTCGCCGCGGTGGTGTTCGACCTCGGCGGGGTCATCACCGAGAGCCCGATGCTCGCCTTCGCCGCCTACGAGGCCGAGGCCGGCCTGCCCGAGGGACTCATCCGCCGGCTCAACAGCACCGACCCCGACACGAACGCCTGGGCCCGGTACGAGCGCAACGAGCTCGACGTCGAGGGGTTCGTCGACACCTTCGAGGCCGAGGCGCTGGCCGCCGGGCACCGGGTCGACGCCCGCCGGGTGCTCGCCGCGCTGCACGGCGAAATCCGGCCGGAGATGGTCGCCGCGGTGCGCCGGCTGCGGGCGGCCGGCCTGCCGCTGGCGATGCTGTCGAACAACGTGGCGCCCATGGAGCGCACGGGCCCGCTGGCGGAGCTGCTGGGCCTGTTCGACGCCGTCGTCGAGTCCTCGGTGGAGGGCGTGCGCAAGCCCGAGCCGGAGATCTACCGGCGGGCGCTAACGCGGCTGAACGAGGCGGTCGGCCGCGACCTCGACTTCGCCGACTGCGCCTACCTCGACGACCTGGGCATCAACCTCAAGCCGGCGCGGGCGCTGGGCATGCACACCGTCAAGGTCGCCGACCCGCGGGGAGCGCTGGACGAGCTGTCGGCGCTGGTCGGCTTCCCACTACCGTGACCACCGCCGGGACCCCGGGCGGGAGCGCTTCCGGGGCCGGTCCGGGGCCGGACGCCGTCGACGCCGCCATGGCCCGCGCGCTGGAGCTCGCCGCCGCAGCGCAGGAGTGGGGCGACACCCCGATCGGGGCCGTCGTCCTCGGGCCCGACGGCGCCGTGCTCGCCGAGGCCGCCAACGAGCGGGAGAAGCAGGGCGACCCGACGGCGCACGCGGAGGTGCTCGCCCTGCGCGCCGCTGCGCGGGTGCACGGCGACGGGTGGCGGCTGACCGGCGCCACGCTCGTGGTCACCCTCGAGCCCTGCACCATGTGCGCCGGCGCGAGCGTCCTGGCCCGGGTGGCGCACGTCGTCTACGGCGCCGACGACCCCAAGGCCGGCGCCGCCGGGTCGCTCTGGGACGTCGTCCGCGACCGCCGGCTCAACCACCGCCCGCAGGTCACCGGCGGGGTCCGGGCCGAGGAGAGCGCGACACTCCTACGCGCGTTCTTCCGCCGGAAGAGGGGCCTGTAGTCTGTCCGACGGTGGCGTGTCCGAGCGGCCGAAGGAGCACGCCTCGAAAGCGTGTGAGGTGCAAGCCTCCGTGGGTTCAAATCCCACCGCCACCGCCAGCAGGAACCGACGGCGGCGCCCCGCGCAGGGGCGCCGCCGTCGTCGTCTGCGCGGTCGGGCGGCGGCGCCGGGTCAGGCGACGACGTCGAGGTCGATGAGCAGCCGGCCGTCGTCGGCCCGCACGAAGGTCACCGCGTGCGTCTCCACCAGCCGGTCGCCGGGCGCGAGGAACTCGACGTCCGTCGTCGCGGTGATGACGTCCCCCCGGTCGACGACGTCGCGGACGTCCAGCAGGTTGATGTCCGACCAGCGGCTGAAGAAGTCCTCGTAGTAGCCGTAGCTCGCCCGCGACTGCAGCGTCGGCCCGGTGAGCTCGTAGGCGGCGGCGGTGTCGCCGGGCAGCAGCGTGTAGTACTGCTCGAGCGTGTCGCGCGCCTCGGCGGCCGGGTCGTCCGCCGGCGGGGGCTCGGCCGACGACGTCGGGGGCTCCGCGTCCCCCGTCGGGGACGGCTCCTCCGACGTCGGCTCCTCCGCGCCGGTGCCGGGCGCCTGCCCGCCGTCCGTGCCGCCGTCCGTGCCGTCGCCCGTCTCCGGTGCGTCCGTGGTCGGCTGGGTCGCCTCCGAGGACGACGACGGGTCCGCGGCGCCGGCCTGCGGGTCGCCGTCGCCGCGCACCGCCAGCCAGGTGCCGAGCGCGACGGCGGCCACCACGAGCGCGGCCAGCAGCGCCACGACCAGCGGGCGGCGGCGCCGCGGGCGGGCGCCCACCAGCGGCGGGGCGGGCGGCTCGCGGTCCGGGGCCTGCGTCCCCGTCGGCGGCCCGGACTCGGGCGGCTGCCTCTGGGGCTGCGTCAGGGTCGGCGGCGAGGTGGCGGTCGGCGGGTCGACGGCGGCGGGGGAGGGCACGACCGGCGTCGGCGGCCCGGGGTCGGGAGCGGCCTCGGGGACGGGGGTCGTCGCCGTCCGGGCGCGGTCGGGCGCGGGGCCGAGGGCGGTGCGGGCGAGCAGCACGGTGGTCGGGTCGCCGTCGCGGCCGGCGGCCAGGCGGGCCAGCTCGTCGCGCATCTCGGTCATCGACGGCCGGCGCGCGGGGTCGGCGTCGAGCATCCGCATCAGCGGCCGCTCCAGCGACCCGGCCCGCCGCGGCGGGCGGAACTCGCCGGCGGCCACGCGGTGCAGCAGGCGCAGCGCGTTGTCGTCCATCCCGAACGGCGGCTCGCCCTCCAGGCAGGTGTAGAGGGTGGCGCCGAGGGAGAACACGTCGCTGGCCGGCGTCATGTCGGTGCCGCGGGCCACCTCGGGCGCCAGGAAGGCCGGCGTCCCGGTGATCTGGCCGGTCTGGGTGAGGGTGACGTCGCCGCTGGCGTGCGCGATGCCGAAGTCGGTGATCTTCACCAGGCCCTCGACCCGCCCGCCGCGGCCCACCAGCACGTTCCCCGGCTTGACGTCGCGGTGCACGATCCCCGCCTCGTGCACCGCCACCAGCGCGTCGGCCAGCTGGGCGCCCACCTGGGCCACCTGGTCGGGGCGCAGCACGCCGTCCTCGTGCAGCACCACGGCCAGGCTGCGCGAGGGCAGGTACTCCATGACCAGCCACGGGACGCCGTCCTCGAGGGCGACGTCGAACACCGAGACCGCGTGCGGGTGGGAGAGCCGCGCGGCGATGCGGCCCTCGCGCATCGCCCGCTCGCGCTGCTGGCCGGCGAGGTCCGGGTCGACGCCGGCGGGCAGGAGCACCTGCTTGACGGCGACCTCGCGCCCGAGCAGCTCGTCGCGGCCGAGCCAGACCGCGCCCATGCCTCCGCCGGCGATGCGCGACACCAGGCGGTAGCGGCCGGCCACGAGGCGGCCCGGGACGGTCGTGGTCACCGGCCGTCCCTACCCAGCGCGGCCGCGCGCGGCACCGGGGGCGTCAGACGGTGCTGGGGACGCCGAAGCGGCGGGCGTACTCCTCCTGCGCCCCCTCGGGCAGCACGTCGTAGAGCCCGCCGAGCTCCTCGACGGCGTCGGGGGCGAGGTCGTCGAACAGCCGCTCCCACGTCGGCGGCTCGTCGTAGCTGCGGGTCAGCAGCAGCTCCCAGGCCTGGGTCTGCCGGTCGCGCTTGCTGCGCTCGGCGGCGAACTCCGACAGGTAGCGGTCCTTCGCGGCGGCCTTCTCCTCCGCGGTGGCCGACGGCGGGAGGCCCGCCGGGTCGGCGCCGCGCAGCACGGCCACGATCTCGTCCACGACCTCCGGTCGGACCTGGCCCGGCTCGCTCATCGTCCTGCTCCCGTCCCTCGCGTGCGTCCCCCCGACCCCGCAAGCCTGCCTGGTGCGCCCGCGCCGGACCACCCGGGGCGGCGTGCCGCGGGGCGGCGGCTGACCGCCGCCGGGCGTGCCGGTACGATCGACGGGCACCGGGAGGATTCGCCTAGTGGCCTATGGCGCTCGCTTGGAAAGCGGGTTGGGGGCAACCCCTCGGGAGTTCGAATCTCCCATCCTCCGCACCACGACGGGCCCCGGCAGTGCGCCGGGGCCCGTCGCCGTTCCCGGGGCCGCTCAGGCGCCGGGAGCCGCCACGCGCTCCGCCCGCCGGCCGAGCTCCCGCAGGTAGAGCCCGGCGACGGCGGCCAGCAGCAGCGCCCCGCCCGCCACCGCGGCCGGCTCGAGCCGCTCGCCGAGGAACGCCGTGGCCAGCGCGGTCGCCGTCAGCGGCTCCAGCAGCGTGACGATCGAGGCCACCGCGCCCGGGACGGTGCGCACCCCGGTGAAGAACAGCCCGTAGGCCAGCGCGCTCGGCACCAGGCCCAGGTACAGCAGCACCGCCAGCGCCGTGCCGTCGTCGGGCACCGACACCCCCTGCGCCAGCACGACCGGGGTGAGCAGCAGCGCGCCGCCGGCGAACCCGACGAGGGTCACCGGCACCCCGGCCGGCACGCCGCCGCCGGCCACGGTGACGACGGCGTAGCCGAGCGCCGAGCCGGTGGCCACGAGGGCGCCGAGCAGGACCGCCGTCCCGCTGTCCGCGCCAGCCGAGACGCCCACGAGCAGGGTCAGCCCCACGAGGGCGACGCCGAGCGCGACGAGCGTGGCCCGCTGCGGCCGGCCGTGCCCGAGCAGCGCGCCGCCGACGGCGACGAGCAGCGGCGCGAGACCGAGGGCGACCAGCGTGGCGATGCTCACCCCGGCCCGCTCGACCGCGGTGAAGTAGGCCAGCTGGTAGCCGGCCAGCCCCGCGGCGATGAGCCCGAGGCGGACGGCGACGGGACGGGGAACGCGCACCGCGGGGCCGCGGCGGCGGGACGTGGCGGCCCACGCCGCCAGCAGCGCGAGCGCGCCGATGGCGAGGCGGTACCAGGCGATGTCGAGGGCGGAGAGGTCGCTGCGGTCGGCGACGACGCGGCCGCTGATCCCCGACGTGCCCCAGCAGAGGGCGGCGAGCACGACGAACCCGAAGCCGCGTGCAGAGGACGAGGTGTGGGGGCGGGACCCGGGGGACCCGCGGCTCGAGCCGCGGGGGGAGGGGGTGGACATGACGCTCCTGGGCGCTGGTTCCGGACGGGACGGGCGGGTCCGGAGCACGGCGCGAGCGCGGCCGGCGAGGTCGCGGCCGCGCGGGTCAGCCCGCGGTGCTCCGGGTCAGGAGCGCGGCGGGGGCAGGACGAGGGCGCGCCGGGGCGTCATGGGGCGGGAGCCTAGCGAGCGGCGTCCTCTACAGTGGTGCGCAGACCCCTCGTGTGGCGTCACCCTGTGAACCTCCCCAGGGCCGGAAGGCAGCAAGGATAAGCGGGCTCTGGCGGGTGCGCGGGGGGTCCCTTTCTTCCCCGGTCCTCTCCCGGGCGACCGTCCCGGGCACTCCGGCGGGCCGCGGCGCGTCTCACAGCTGGCTGCCAGCTCGGTCGGCCAGCATCCTCGGAGCCCGAGGAGAGGAGCTCGCCATGGACCGTCGCCGTCGCACCTGGTGGATCGTCGGAGGGGTCGTCGCCCTCCTGGCGCTCGGCCTCGGCGTGGGCCCGCTGCTCTACGCCGCCACGCAGGAGGACGCCGCCGCGGCGCCCACCGTGCAGGCACAGCCCTCCGACGTCGAGCTCGCCCCCGACACCGACGGCACCTGGACCGTCTCGCCGGGCTCCTCGGCCGGCTACCGCGTCGACGAGGTGCTCAACGGCGCCGACGTCACCGTCGCCGGCACCACCGACCAGGTCACCGGCGACGTCGTCGTCCAGGACGGTGACCTCAGCACCGCCCAGGTCACCGTGGACGTGGCGAGCGTGCGCACCGACAGCAACCAGCGCGACGGGTACTTCCGCGACAACGTCATGGACGTCGGCACGCACCCCACGGCGACCTTCGCCGTCCGCGGGCCGGTCGACCTGCCCGAGCTGTCCGGCACCCCGGTGACCGTCCCGGTCACCGGCGACCTCACGCTCCGCGGCACGACCCGGCAGGTGCAGGCCGAGCTGTCGGTCGTGCGCACCGCCGAGGGCGTCGAGGTCTCCGGGGTGGTCCCGGTCGTCTTCGGCGACTTCGGCATCACCCCGCCGAACCTGGGCTTCGTCCGGGTCGAGGACCGCGGCCAGGTGGAGTTCCTGCTCAAGCTCACGATGTGAGACACGGCCGGTGCTCCCGGCTCGTCGGTCCCGGCACGTAACCTCGCCGCGTGGCTCTGGCGCTCTACCGGAAGTACCGCCCGGCGACCTTCGCCGAGGTGGTCGGCCAGGAGCACGTGACCACCCCGCTGGTCAACGCCGTCGACGGCGGGCGGATCAACCACGCCTACCTGTTCAGCGGCCCGCGCGGCTGCGGCAAGACGTCGTCGGCGCGCATCCTCGCCCGCTCGCTCAACTGCGAGCAGGGCCCGACGTCGACGCCGTGCGGCATGTGCGCCTCCTGCGTCGCGCTGGCCCCCGACGGCCCCGGCTCGCTCGACGTCATCGAGATCGACGCGGCCAGCCACGGTGGTGTCGACGACGCCCGTGACCTGCGGGAGCGCGCGTTCTTCGCGCCGGTGAACAGCCGCTACAAGGTCTACATCGTCGACGAGGCGCACATGGTCACCACGCAGGGCTTCAACGCCCTGCTCAAGGTGGTCGAGGAGCCGCCGGAGTTCCTCGTCTTCGTCTTCGCCACCACCGAGCCGGACAAGGTGCTGCCCACCATCCGCTCGCGCACGCACCACTACCCGTTCCGGCTGGTCCCGCCGACGACGCTGCGCGGCCTGCTGGAGAAGACCTGCGCCGCCGAGGGCGTGCAGGTCGAGCCCACGGTGTTCCCGCTGGTGGTGCGGGCCGGCGGCGGCTCGGTGCGCGACTCGCTGTCGATCCTCGACCAGCTGCTCGCCGGCGCGGGTTCCGAGGGCGTCACCTACGCGAGCGCCGTGAGCCTGCTCGGCGTCACCGACGACGCGCTGCTCGACGAGGCCATCGACGCGCTGGCCGCGCAGGACGCGCCCGGCGTCTTCCGCGCCGTCGACCGGGTGGTCGAGGCCGGCCACGACCCGCGCCGCTTCGCCACCGACCTGCTCGACCGGCTGCGCGACCTCATCGTCCTCGACGCGGTGCCCGAGGCCGGGGGGAACGGCCTGCTCGACTGCCCGCCCGACCGGCTCGACCTGATGGTGTCCCAGGCCCGGGCGCTGGGGTCGGCCACGCTCTCGCGCCTGGCCGACACCGTGCACGCCGGGCTGAGCGAGATGCGCGGCACCACCGCGCCGCGGCTGCTGCTCGAGCTGGTGTGTGCCCGGATGCTGCTGCCGGCCACCGACGGCTCGGCCGCCGCCACCCTGCAGCGCCTCGAGCGGCTCGAGCGCCGGCTGTCCATCACCGGCGGCGAGGCGGTCACCGACGCGCCCGTGCGCGACGTCCCGGTGCGCGAGGCTCCGGTCCGGGAGGCGCCGGTCCGCGAGGCGCCGCGGCCCGTCCCGGCCCGCGAGGAGCCGGCGCCCGCCCCGGAGGAGCGCTCCGGGCCGCCGCGCAAGGAGTACGTCCGCCCCTCCCAGCGCGCCGCCGCCCCGCAGGCCCCCGCTCCCACACCCGCCGCCGCCCCGGCACCGCCGCCCGCCTCGGCACCGGCGCCCGCGCCCGCGCCCGCGTCGTCGTCCCCCGCGTCCGGCGGGGACGACTGGCCGGAGACCGCCCGGCCGGGCTCCGGCGCCCGCCCGGCGCCGGCACCCGCAGCGGCCGCGGCCGGCGACGACTGGCCGGAGACCACGCAGCCCGGCAGCGGCGCCCCCGCCGCCTCCGCCCCGAAGGCCGCGCCCGCCCCGGAGCGGGCGGCCCCGGCGTCGCCCCCGCCGGCCGGGCCGCGGCAGGGCGTGCGGGTGGCCACGGGCGAGCCCGACATCCCGCTGCCGCCCGAGCCCACCGACGACGAGGACTGGCCGCACACGCCGCAGCCCGCCGCGGCCCGCGCGGCCGCCGCCCGGGTGGCCGAGCCGCGCCCGCCGGCCTCGCCCCCGCGGGCGGCCGCCGAGTCCACGCCCGCCCCGCGCGGCGGCGAGCCGACCCCGGTCGTCACCGCCAACGCACCCGGCGCGCCCGACGGGGGAGGCGACGGCGACCTGGCCACCTCCGACGTCCGGCGGGTCTGGCCGGAGCTGCTCGCCGTCGTCAAGCGGCACAAGCGCACCACCGAGGCGCTGCTCAAGAACGCGCAGGTGCACGAGCTGCGGGCCGGCGTGCTCACGCTGTCCACGTCCTCGCCGGCGCTGGCCCGGCGGATCGGTGACGACCTCAACAAGGACGTGCTGCGCGAGGCGCTCAACGAGCTGCTGGGCGTGCGCTGGAAGATCGAGGCCGTCGTCGAGGGGGCCGCGGGCCGCTCGCCCGCGGCCGGCGGCGGCGCCGAGGGCTCGCGCGAGGCGGCCCAGGAGGCCGCGCGCGTCGCGGAGGCCGCCGAGGCCCGCGAGCTCATGGCCCAGCGGGCCGCGGAGGACGAGACCGCCGGCGCCCGCGAGCACGTGCCGGCCGTCGACCCCGAGCAGGCGGCGCTGGCGCTGCTGCGCGCGCAGCTGGGGGCGCAGCCGCTGGAGAGCTGACCGGCCGGCCGGGCCGTCGTCCGCCGGATGTCGCCCCCGCGGCCTACGCTCGGGTCATGTTCCCCGGTGGTGGCCAGCCCGACCTGTCCGCGATCCTGCAGCAGGCCCAGCAGATGCAGCAGGCGCTGGCCGCCGCGCAGGACCAGCTGGCCAAGGAGGAGGTCACCGGCTCGGCCGGCGGCGGCCTCGTCACCGCCACGATGACCGGTGACGGCGAGCTGCGGTCGGTCACCATCGCGCCGTCGGCGGTCGACCCCGACGACGTCGAGACCCTGCAGGACCTCGTCGTCGCGGCGGTCCGCGACGCCTCGCGGCTGGCCTCCGAGCTGACCGCCGACCGCATGGGCCCGCTGGCCGGCGGCCTCGGTGGCGGCTTCCCCGGGCTGCCCGGCGCCTGACGGCATCGCGCCCCACCACCTCTTCCCCTAGGAGCACCGTGTACGAGGGGGCCGTCCAGGACCTCATCGACGAGCTCGGCCGCCTGCCCGGCGTCGGGCCCAAGAGCGCCCAGCGCATCGCTTTCCACCTGCTGGCCGCCGAGTCCGCCGACGTCGGCCGGCTCGTCGCCGCCCTGCAGCGCGTGCAGGCCGAGGTGCGCTTCTGCGTGACCTGCTACAACGTCGCCGAGGGCGAGCAGTGCCGGATCTGCAAGGACCCGCGCCGCTCCGACGACGTCATCTGCGTCGTCGAGGAGCCCAAGGACGTCGTCGCCATCGAGCGCACCCGCGAGTTCCGCGGGCGCTACCACGTGCTCGGCGGCGCGATCAGCCCCATCGAGGGCGTCGGCCCCGACGACCTGCGGGTCAAGGAGCTCATGACCCGCCTGATGGACGGCACGGTCACCGAGCTGATCATCGCCACCGACCCCAACCTCGAGGGCGAGGCCACCGCGGCGTACCTGGCCCGCCTGGTCGGCCCGCTGGGGCTTGCGGTCTCGCGGCTGGCCAGCGGCCTGCCCGTCGGCGGCGACCTCGAGTACGCCGACGAGATCACCCTCGGCCGGGCCTTCGAGGGCCGCCGCCGCATCGACGCCTAGCACGACCTGGCACGGCCGCGGCGCGGGCCCGCGGCCCGGCGCCGGCAAGGTCACAGGATGGTGTCGATGGGGCCGCTCGGCTCTGGCGCCCGCCTCCTCGCGACCTAGGGTCCGTGAGCACGCCGTCCGGACGTCTTGCGTCCACCGGCGGTCCACCTCGGATCTCATCCGGCCCGGAGCGGGCCGAGAAGGCAGGTCTCCTGCGATGCAGCGTCGACCCCAACGTGTGCTGGCCGCCTCCGCGGCCGCGCTGACCGCCGTCACCCTCGCCGCCTGCGCGTCCAGTGACCGCGACTCCGGCGAGGGCGGGGAGGGCGGGGAGGCCCAGTCCGGCGGCACGCTCGTCTTCGGGGCGGCCGGCGACCCGGCGATGCTCGACCCGGCCTTCGGCAGCGACGGCGAGACCTTCCGGGTCGCCCGTCAGATCCACGAGGGCCTGCTGGGCAACGAGCTCGGCGGCACCGAGCCGGTCCCCGAGCTGGCCGAGGACTACGAGGTGAGCGAGGACGGCCTCGAGTACACCTTCAACCTCCGCCAGGGCGTGACGTTCCACGACGGCACGGACTTCAACGCCGAGGCGGTCTGCTTCAACTTCGACCGCTGGTACAACTTCGAGGGCCTGGCCACCAGCCCCAGCGCCTCGTACTACTACCAGGCGGTCTTCGGCGGCTTCGCCAGCACGCCGGACACCCCGAGCATCTACGAGTCCTGCGAGGCCACCGACGAGAGCACCGCGGTGGTCCGGCTGACGCAGGTCACCTCGAAGTTCCCGTCCGCGCTCGCGCTCCCGGCGTTCTCCATCCAGAGCCCCGAGGCGCTGCAGCAGTACGACGCCGACAACCTGTCGGGCAGCGAGGACGCGCTCAGCTACTCCGAGTACGCCCTGGAGCACCCGACCGGCACCGGTCCCTTCCGCTTCGAGAGCTGGGACCGCGGCAACGGCGAGGTCACCCTCGTCCGCAACGAGGACTACTGGGGCGACGCCCCGCTCCTCGACGAGATCATCTTCCGCACCATCCCCGACGGGAACACCCGCCGTCAGGAGCTGCAGTCCGGCGCCATCGACGGCTACGACTTCGTCGCGCCGGCGGACTACCAGTCCCTGGAGGACGACGGCTTCCAGGTGCTCGTCCGCGACCCGTTCAACATCCTGTACCTGGGCTTCAACGGCGGGAACGTGCCCGGCACGCAGGCCAACCCGGCGCTGCAGAACCCGCAGGTGCGGCAGGCGATCGCCCACGCGATCGACCGCGAGACGATCGTCAACTCGCTGCTCCCCGAGGGCGCCGAGGCGGCCACGCAGTTCATGCCGCCGACGGTCGACGGCTGGGCCGACGACGTCACCACGTACGACTACGACCCCGACCGCGCCCGCCAGCTGCTGCAGGAGGCCGGCGCCGAGGGGACGACGCTGCGGTTCTACTACCCGACCGAGGTCAGCCGGCCCTACCTGCCGGACCCGGCCGCGATGTTCCAGGTCATCAGCCAGAACCTGACCGACGCCGGCTTCACCATCGAGCCGGTGGCCCTGCCGTGGAACCCGGACTACCTGAACGCCGTCCAGGCCGGTCAGGCGGACATCCACCTGCTCGGGTGGACCGGTGACTACAACGACGCCTACAACTTCATCGGCACGTTCTTCGCCGAGGCGTCCAACGGCCAGGCGTCCGCGGAGTTCGGGGCGTTCAGCAACCCGGAGATCTTCGCCGCCCTCGCCGAGGCCGACGCCGAGCCTGACGCGAGTGCCCGCACCGAGCAGTACCAGGAGGCCAACCGGCTGATCATGGACTACCTGCCCGGTGTCCCGATCTCGCACTCGCCGCCGGCGCTCGTGGTGGCGGACAACGTGGAGGGCCTCGAGCCCAGCCCGCTGACCGCCGAGGTGTTCTCGACGGTGTCGATCACCGACTGACCCACCCCTCCGGCCGCGCCGGGACAGGACCTGTCCCGGCGCGGCCGGACCCGTGTCCGTGCCCTGTCGACCCCGATGATCGACACCCGACGTCGACCCGGGACGTCGACCCGGAACCCGGAGAGGTGACCCGACCGCGTGCTCCGCTTCGTCGTCCGGCGGCTCCTGCAGCTGATCCCGATCCTGCTGGGGCTGTCGGTCCTGCTCTTCGCCTGGCTGCGCGCCCTGCCCGGCGGCCCGGCCCAGGCCGCGCTCGGTGAGCGCGCCACCCCCGAGGCCATCGCCCGGTACAACGAGCTCTTCGGGCTCGACCAGCCGCTCTACGTCCAGTACCTGCGCTTCCTCGGCCGGGCCGTGCAGCTGGACTTCGGCAACTCCGCCCGGACCGGCCGGCCGGTCACCGAGGAGTTCCTCGAGCGGATGCCCGGCACGATCGAGCTGACCCTCTTCGCGATGGTCTTCGCCATCGGCGTCGGCATCCCGCTGGGCTACCTCGCCGCCCGCCGGCACGGCAGCTGGCTGGACTCGACGTCGGTGGTCGGGTCGCTGCTCGGCGTCGCCACCCCCGTCTTCTTCCTGGCCTACCTGCTGCGCCTGCTGTTCGCCGTCGAGCTGGGCTGGCTGCCCGGCTCCGGCCGGCAGGAGGTGCGCATCGACGCCACCCGCATCACGAACTTCTACGTCCTCGACGGCCTGCTGACCCGCGAGTGGGACGCCGCCTGGGACGCCTTCCTCCACCTCGTGCTGCCCGGTATCGCGCTCGGCACCATCCCGCTGGCGATCATCGTCCGGATCACCCGTGCCTCGGTGCTCGACGTCGTCAACGAGGACTACGTCCGGACGGCGAACGCCAAGGGCCTCGCGACGGCGACCGTGCGGCGGCGGCACGTCATCCGCAACGCCCTGCTGCCGGTGTCGACGACGATCGGCCTGCAGACCGGACTGCTGCTGTCCGGCGCGGTGCTCACCGAGACCGTCTTCGCGTTCGGCGGGGTGGGCTCGGCGATATTCGACGCGATCTTCGCCCGGGACTTCGCCGTCCTGCAGGGCTTCATCCTCATGCTGGCGGTGGTGTACGTGCTGGTGAACCTGCTGGTCGACATCTCGTACGGCCTCCTCGACCCGCGGGTGAGGGTCCGATGAGCGCCGTCGGTGACGTCCGGCGGCGGCGGATCGACGAGCTGGCCGCCCGCGCCGGGCAGGTGCCCGAGGGCGAGGGCGGCGTCTCGCTCACCCGCAGCGCCTTCCGCCGGCTGCGGCGCAACCCGGTGGCGATCCTCGGCGCGGTCATCGTCGTGGTCTTCCTGGTGGTGGCGGCCTTCGCGCCGCTGCTGGCCCCGCGCGACCCGCTGGCGCAGACGCTGCTGTCGGAGATCCGGCCCGGCTTCATCCCGGGCTCCCAGCCGGGCTTCCCGCTCGGGGTGGACGAGCTCGGCCGCGACCTGCTGTCCCGGCTGATCGTCGGGTCGCGGCAGTCGCTGCTCATCGGCGTGGTGTCCACGCTGCTCGGCGTCGTCGTCGGCATGGCGCTCGGCGTCCTCGCCGGCGCGTTCGGCGGGTGGGTCGACACCGTGGTGATGCGGTTCGTCGACATCATCCTGTCGATCCCCAGCCTGCTGATGGCGATCAGCATCTCGGTGCTGCTCGGGCAGAACCAGTGGTCGCTGATGATCGCCATCGCGGTCACCCAGGTGCCGGTCTTCGCCCGGCTGCTGCGCGGCTCGATGCTCGCCCAGCGTGGCAGCGACTACGTCCTGGCCGCGCAGGCGCTGGGCATCCGGCGACGGCGCATCGTGTTCGGCCACGTGCTGCCCAACTCGCTGTCGCCGGTGATCGTGCAGGCCACGCTGTCGCTGGCGACGGCGATCATCGAGGCCGCGGCGCTGTCGTTCCTCGGCCTCGGCGACCCCGACCTCGCCCGGCCGGAGTGGGGCGCGATGCTGTCCAACGCCCAGGACTTCCTGTCCGTCCGGCCGGAGCTGGCCATCTACCCAGCCGTCTGCATCATCGTCGTCGCGCTCGGCTTCACCCTGCTCGGTGAGGCGCTGCGCGAGGCCCTCGACCCGAAGTTCCGGAGGTGAGCCCGCTGACCATCGAGGAACTGCCCCCGAGGGACGCCGGCCAGGACGGGCGGCCCGTCCTCGAGGTCGAGGACCTGTCGGTCACCTTCACGCGCCGGGGCGAGCAGCCCACCCGCGCCGTCGACGGGGTCAGCTTCAGCGTGGCGCCGGGGGAGACCGTCGGCCTGGTCGGCGAGTCCGGCTGCGGCAAGTCGGTCACCTCGCTGGCGATCATGGGGCTGCTGCCCCGCCGCGGGGTCGAGGTCGGCGGCTCGGTGCGCCTGCACGGCCAGGAGCTCATCGGCGCCCCGGACCGCGAGCTGCGGGGGCTCCGCGGCGCCGACATGGCCATGGTCTTCCAGGACCCGCTGTCCTCGCTGAACCCGACGGTGCCCATCGGCGTCCAGGTCACCGAGGTCCTGCTCGAGCACCGCGAGATGTCGAAGAAGGACGCCGTCGCCGAGGCCACCCGGCTGCTCGACCGCGTCGGCATCCCCGACCCCTCGCGCCGGCTCAAGGAGTACCCGCACCAGCTCTCCGGCGGCATGCGGCAGCGGGCGCTCATCGCGATGGCGCTGGCCTGCTCGCCGCGGCTGCTCATCGCCGACGAGCCGACGACCGCCCTCGACGTGACGATCCAGGCGCAGATCCTGGAGCTGCTGCGCGAGCTCGTCGTCGACACGGGGACGGCGCTGGTGATGATCACCCACGACCTCGGCGTCGTCGCCGGGCTGTGCGACCGGGTGCACGTCATGTACAGCGGCCGGATCATCGAGTCCGCCGACCGGCACGACCTGTTCGCCCGGCCGCGCCAGCCCTACACCGGCGGGCTGCTGGCGTCGGTGCCCCGGCTCGACGGCGCCCGCGGCGCGCCGCTGCACCCGATCCGCGGCTCCGCCCGCGACGTCATCCCGTGGGCGGAGGGCTGTGCCTTCGCGCCCCGCTGCGACAACGCCCAGGACGACTGCCTCACCGAGGTGGCCGGCAGCACCGTGCCGCTGGAGTACGACGGCCCGGGCCGCGAGCTGCGCTGCCGCCACCCCCTCGAGTACCCGCGGACCCCGGCCGGGGCCACCGCGTCCGGAGCCGCCCGATGACCGCCGTCCCGTCCGCCGAGCCGCTGCTGCGGGTCGAGGGCCTGCAGGTGCACTTCCCGATCAAGCGCGGCGTGTTCGTCGACCGGACGGTGGGCCACGTGCGCGCCGTCGACGGCGTCGACCTGGCCATCGACCGCGGCACCACCTACGGGCTCGTGGGGGAGTCCGGCTGCGGCAAGTCCACCCTCGGCCGCGCCGTGCTGCGGCTGGTCGAGCCCACCGGCGGGCGGGTCGTCTTCGACGGCACCGACGTGTCGACGCTGTCCGGCGAGCCGCTGCGGACCCTGCGCCGGCGCATGCAGATGGTCTTCCAGGACCCGCTGGGCAGCCTCGACCCGCGGCAGAACGTCGAGTCGCTGCTGTCCGAGCCGCTGCTCGCCCACGGGATGGGCGGGGGCCGGCAGGGCGTGGCCGCACGCATCCGGACGCTGCTCGACGCCGTCGGCCTCCCGTCGGCGGCCCTGCGCCGCTACCCGCACGAGTTCTCCGGCGGGCAGCGGCAGCGCATCGGGATCGCCCGCGCCATCTCGCTGGAGCCCGACCTGCTCATCGCCGACGAGCCGGTGTCCGCCCTCGACGTCAGCGTCCAGGCGCAGGTGGTCAACCTGCTCGAGGAGCTGCAGGAGCGCCTGGGCCTCACCTACCTGGTCATCGCGCACGACCTCGCGGTGGTCCGGCACATCAGCGACGTCGTCGGGGTCATGTACCTCGGGTCGCTGGTGGAGCAGGCGCCCTCCGACGTCCTCTACGAGCAGCCGCTGCACCCCTACAGCCGGGCGCTGATGAGCGCCGTCCCGGTGCCCGACCCGGTGGTCGAGGCCGACCGCGAGCGGATCCTGCTCGCCGGCGACCTCCCGTCGCCGGCGAACCCGCCGAGCGGCTGCCGGTTCCACACCCGCTGCCCGTGGCGGCAGGAGACGCGCTGCGACGACGAGGTGCCGGTGCTGCGCGAGCTCGGGCCCGGGCACCTGGTCAGCTGCCACTGGGCCGAGGAGATCCGCGACGGGCTGCTCGCCCCGCGCTCGGCCGAGGAGGTCGCCGCCACGCAGGGCGTCTCGGTCCGCCCGACGGGCGCCGACAACCCGGAGAGCGACGCGCTCGTGCAGGGCCTGGACGCCCCGATCGAGCGCACCTGAGGGTCACTCCACGACGACGTCGTCCCCGCGGCGCAGCGCCTTCTTCACCTTCAGCTTGAGCACCTGGGCGTAGCCGCGGACGAGCTGCGTGTAGCCCGGCGTGGGCCCGTGGTAGCCGAGGAGGCCGCGCGGGCCCTCGACCATGGCGCCGCTGCGGACGTCGTACCTCGCCTGGTGCCAGGGGCAGACGAGGCAGCCGTTCTCGTCGAGGCTCCCCTTCGACAGGTCGGCGAGCTGGTGCCGGCAGCGCCGCGACACGGCGAAGTACTCCCCGTCGCGGTTGCCGACGGCCCACTTCCCGGCCCGGCCCACCGTCCCCGGGGGCAGCTGGGCGGCGGGGATGCGGTCGGGGTCGCTCACGGGGGTCCTCCTGGGGTGCCGGTGCTGGGTCGAGAGCCCCCTACCCGGTCGTGCCCGTCCTACCCGGCCGGGTCGCGGCCGCCGACCTAGGGTCGGTCCGTGCGCCGACTGATGGGGGTCCTCGCCGTCGCGGCGGTCCTGCTGCTGGCCGGGAGCGGGCCGGCGCTGGCCGAGCAGCCGTTCGAGGTGCCCGACGAGGTGACCGACCTCGTCGGGGCGCTCGACCCCGGCGCCCTGTCCCGGGTGCAGCAGGCCGTCGACGACCGGCAGGCCGAGGACGGCACGCAGGCCTTCGTCGTCTACGTGTCCTCCTTCGACGGGCTCGCCTCCGGTGAGTGGGCGGCGCGGACCGCACAGTTCTCCGGGCTCGGCCGCACCGACGTGCTGCTCGCCGTCGCGGTCGACGACCGGCAGTACGGCTACTGGGTGGACGACGCCTTCCCGCAGTCGACCGCCGACCTCGATACCTTCCTCGCGCAGGACGTCGAGCCCGAGCTGTCCGCGGGCGACTGGGGCGCGGCCGCGGTGGCCTTCGCCGACGGGATCGGCGCCGGGGCGGCCGCGGGGACCGGCTCCGGGAGCGGGGACGGCTCCGGCGGCGGGTCGGGTGCCGCCACCCTGGCGGTGGTCGGCGGCATCGCCGTCGTCGGGGGCGGCGCCTACCTGGTCTCCCGGTCGCGCCGGCGCCGTGCGGCCGGGCAGCCGCCGGCGTCCACCCGCATCGAGCGCCCCGACCCGTACGCGGGCGTGCCCACCGAGGAGCTGCAGGGCCGGGCCAGCGCCGCCCTGCTCGACCTCGACGAGGCGGTGAAGACCTCGCAGCTCGACCTCGACTTCGCCCGGCTGCAGTACGGCGAGGCCGCCGTCGCGGGGTTCACCGAGGCGCTGGCGCAGTCGCGGCAGGAGCTGACCCGGGCGTTCACGCTGCGCCAGCAGCTCGACGACGAGGTGCCCGAGGACGAGCCGACCCAGCGCCGCGTGCTCACCGAGATGCTGCAGCTGACCGGCGCCGCCGACGCGCGCCTCGACGAGCAGGCGGAGGCCTTCGGGCAGCTGCGCGACCTCGAGCGCAACGCCCCGCAGGTGCTCGACGGCCTCGGCCCGCGGATCACCGCGCTGCACGGCCGGCTGCCGCAGGACGAGGAGCGGATGGCGCGGCTGCAGCGCCGGTACGCGGCCTCGGCGCTCGCGCCGGTGGCGGGCAACCTCGAGCAGGCGCGGTCGGCCCTGGCCGCCGCCGAGCACGAGGCCGGCGAGGCGCGCGCGGCGCTCGCCGACGGCCGGTCCGGGGAGGCGGTGGGCGACCTGCGCGCCGCCGAGGACGCGGTGGCGCAGGTGGGCACGCTGCTCGACGCCGTCGCCCGGCTCGAGCGCGACCTCGAGGACGCCGCCGCGCGGCTGCCCGCCGTGCGCGCGGAGACCGAGCAGGACCTCGCCGAGGCCCGCACGCTGGTCGCCTCCACGCCCGACGCCGGTGGGCTGCGGCCGCAGGTGGCCCGCGCCGAGGCGGGGCTGGCCGCCGCCGACGAGGCGCTGCGTGGGGACGGCGGCCTGCCCGACCCGCTCACCGCGCTGCGCCGGCTGGAGGAGGCCGACCTCGCGCTCGAGCAGGCGCTGTCGGTGGCCCGCGACGCGCAGACCCGCGCCCGCCGCGCCGCCGCCGCGCTGGACCAGACGCTGCTGCGCGCCCGCTCGTCGGTGGCGGCGGCGTCCGACTTCGTCGCCACCCGCCGCGGCGCGGTCGGGCCGGAGGCGCGCACCCGGCTGGCGGAGGCGCAGCGGCACCTCGACGCGGCGGTCGGGACGGGGCCGCGCGACCCCGAGGGAGCGCTGCGCGAGGCCCAGTTGGCCGACCAGCTCGCCCAGCAGGCGCTGCAGTACGCGCAGTCCGACGTCGCCACCTGGTCCTCCGGCTACGGCGGGGGCGGGTACGGCGGTGGCTACGGCGGCGGGTACGGACGAGGCGGGTACGGACCGGGCTACGGCGGCGGCCGCGGCGGCGTCGACCTGGGCAGCCTCGTGCTCGGCGGCATCCTCGCCGGCGGCATGCGCGGCGGCTACGGGGGCTTCGGCGGCAGCGGCGGGCTGGGCGGCGGTCTGGGTGGCGGTGGCGGCCGGCCGCGGGGCGGCGGCTTCGGCGGCTCGGGGAGCCGGGGCCGCTCGGGCGGCGGCCGCTTCTGACGCCCCGCGGCACGATCAGGCCGCCTGATCGTGCTGGGTCCCGGGGGGCCGCCGGCGGGGCGGGGGGGGCCCCGGCGGGGGGGGCGGAGGGACGGGGGTGAGTCGGGACCCGTGGACA
>NZ_JBJGYM010000035.1:0-25937 GCF_054049995.1 Geodermatophilus sp. SYSU D01106
CCCCCCCCCCCCCCCCCCCCCCCCCCCCCCCCCCCCCCCCCCCCCCCCCCCCCCCCCCCCCCCCCCCCCCCCCCCCCCCCCCCCCCCCCCCCCCCCCCCCCCCCCCCCCCCCCCCCGGGCCGCGGTCGGTGGGGTCGTGGTGCGGCACCAGGACGGCGCCGCCGCGGCGCCCCGTACGGGCGAATCGACATGACGTCCTGATGACCGGGGTGCCGCGCGCGGTGCGGGCGCCCCGGTGTGGGAGCGTTCACCCCGTGATCGGACACGAGGACCTCGCGGTGCGGACGCTCGGCCCGTGCCGCATCGACTCGCCCCTGGCCGAGCGGCTCGCGGCCCGCGAGACGACGCAGCACTCGGTGCAGGAGGGGGACCGGGTCCTCTTCGACGACACCCTGTCGATGGCCGGCGCGCGCGACGTGCCGGTCAGCGAGCTGCCGAGCCTGGAGCCCGGCGGGCCGCGCCAGCGCATCTACTTCGACCCGGCCAAGACCCGCGTCGGCATCGTCACCTGCGGCGGGCTGTGCCCCGGCCTCAACGACGTCATCCGCGGGCTGGTGCTCGAGCTGTGCCGCCACTACGGCGTGCGCCGGATCGTCGGGTTCCGCAACGGGTACCGCGGCTTCATCCCGCGCTACGGCGAGGACGTCGTCGACCTGTCGCCGGACGTCGTGCAGCACATCGACGACGAGGGCGGCACCATCCTCGGCACCTCGCGCGGCATGCAGGACCCCGAGGAGATCGTCGACGCCCTCGAGCGGCTGGCGATCAACATCCTGTTCGTCATCGGCGGGGACGGCACGATCCGCGGGGCGATGGAGGTCGTCCGCGTGGTCCAGGAGCGCGGCCTGAAGATCGCCGTCGTCGGCGTGCCGAAGACGATCGACAACGACATCCCCTACATCGACCAGAGCTTCGGCTTCCAGACGGCGATGTCGGAGGCCACCAAGTCCATCCACGCCGCGAGCGTCGAGGCGCGCTCGGCGCCCGGCGGGGTCGGGCTGGTCAAGCTCATGGGCCGGCACTCGGGCTTCATCGCCTGCTACTCCACGCTGGCCAAGGACGACGCCGACTACGTGCTCATCCCGGAGGTGCCCTTCGCGCTGCACGGGGAGGGCGGCTTCCTCGAGCACCTGCGCCGCCGGGTGGAGGACCGCGGGCACGCCGTCGTCGTGGTGGCCGAGGGCGCCGGGCAGGAGCACATCGAGGAGCACGAGCCGGGCCGGGACGCCTCGGGCAACGTCCGCCTCGGCGACATCGGCCGGCTGATGCGGCGGCTGATCAGCGAGCACCTGGACAAGGCCGGGGTCGAGAACAACGTCCGCTACTTCGACCCGAGCTACGCCATCCGCAGCGTGCCGGCCAACCCCTACGACAGCGCCTACTGCCTGCGGCTGGCGCACGCGGCGGTGCACGCGGCGATGGCCGGGCGCACCGAGGTGATCGTGGCGCGGCGCCGGCGGCGGTTCGTGCACATCCCGATGGCGCTGGCCGTCAGCCGGCGCAACCACGTCGACCCGCTGGGCGACCTGTGGATGTCGGTGCTCGAGGCGACGGGCCAGCCGGTCCGCTTCGGCTGAGCCACCCGCGCGGGTGAGGGGCGGCGGTCCGGCTGCAGGACCGCCGCCGTCCTGCCGATGCCGTCTGCGTCAGGTGGAACAGCCGGCCAGACGACGGGACACCGCCATGCCGCGGCACGGACGCAGGACCTCCTCGCGGACCCCGGTCCGCCTGCTGGCGACGGCGGCGATCGCCGTCCTCGTCGCGCTGGTTCCCGGTGCCGCCGCCGCGGCGCCCAACCGCTCCGACCCGCCCGACGTCGTCCCCGTCCTGGACTGCGTCCTCACCCGCGCCGACGGCAACTGGACGGCGGTCTTCGGCTACGACAACCGCACCGGCGCGACCGTGACCATCCCGGTCGGCCCGGCCAACCAGGTCACGCCGACCCGGTACGGCACGCCGCAGCCCACGACCTTCGAGCCGGGCCTCCGGCGGGGCGTGTTCGCCGTGACCGTGACGGGCGGCGGCGGACCCATGTGGCACCTGGGCAGCACGAACCTGGCCGCGCGCCAGGGTGACGCGGCGTGCCCGCCGTCGACCCAGATGCCCGCGGACGGCAACGGCGCCGGCCTGCCGATCGTGCTCGCCGCCGCCGGGGGAGCCGCCGCGCTCCTGCTCGCCCGCGCCCGCCGGAGGGCCGTCGCACCGAGCGCCTGAGAGGTCGTACGACCGGGTTGACACTGTCGTCGCTGACGTCGAATAATCGTCGTCAGCGTCAACAACCCGGGAGGACCGTGTGGCCGTGCACCGCATCGGGCTCGTCGTGCCGAGCTCGAACGTGACCGTGGAGACCGAGATGCCGGCGCTGCTGGCCCGGCACCCCGACGCGTCGTTCTCGTTCCACTCCAGCCGGATGCGCATGACGGCGGTCAGTCCCGCCCAGCTGCGGGCGATGAACGCCCAGCGCGAGCGCTGCGTCCTCGAGCTCGGCGACGCAGGTCCCGAGGCGATCCTCTACGCGTGCCTGGTGGCGCTCATGGCCGGTGGACCCGGTGAGCACCAGCGCGTCGAGGCCGCCGTGGCCGAGCAGCTGGCGACCGGGCGCTCGGAGGCCCGCGTGCGCTCCAGTGCCGGCGCACTGGTCGAGGCGCTGCGCGGCCTGGGGGCCCGTCGGGTCGCCCTGGTGATGCCCTACACGCGGCCGCTCGCGGAGCAGGTGGTCGCCTACCTGGAGGCCGAGGGCCTGACGGTGGCCGACTGGCGGGCGCTCGAGGTGGCCGACAACGCCGAGGTGGGCTGCATCCCCGGCGACCGGGTGATGGCAGCGGCCCGCGAGCTGGACCTGTCCGGTGCCGACGCCCTCGTCCTGTCCTGCTGCGTGCAGATGCCGTCGCTGTCCCTGGTCGAGCCGGCCGAGCAGGAGTTCGACATCCCGGTGCTGTCGGCCGCCACCGCCGGTGCCTACAGCCTGCTGCGCGCCCTCGGTCTGCGCGTCGACCTCCCCGGTGCCGGCAGCCTCCTGCGGGCCGACCGCGTCCCCGTCCCCGCCTGACCGCACTCCCGCCGAACCCGAGGAGGATCCCGTGAGCGAACTCCCGCACCGGGTCCGCGGCGTCGACCACGTCGCCTACCCGACCTTCGACCCCGCCGGCACGGTGCGCTTCTACCGTGACGTCCTGGGCTTTCCCGTCGTCCACTCCATCTGTGCCGCCGGCTGGGGCCCGGAGCGGCACCCGGACTTCATCCACTTCTTCTTCGACATCGGCAACGGCGACCGCCTCGCCTTCTTCTACTACTTCGGCCTCGAGCCGTTCGGAGGCGGCCCCCAGGGCGACGCGTACTCCCGCTTCGCCGAGGACGTCCCGGTCTACTTCATCCGGTCCCGGCACCTCGCCATCCACGTCGACAGCGAGGAGGACCTCCTCGAGTACCGCCGGCGGCTGGACGGCAGCGAGTGGCCGGTGGAGATGCAGATCCAGCACGAGACGATCGAGTCGATCTACACGCACGACCCGAACGGCTACATGATCGAGATCACGCGGGCACTGCGGCCGGTGACCCCGCAGGAGGACCTCGACGCGGCCCTGACGATCGACGCGCTCGTCGACGTCGTGTCCGGGCCCGACCCCAGCATGGCGGCGCTGCTCACCCGCAAGGCCGAGCTGATCGTCGAGCGGGCCGCGGCGTGGGAGGAGCAGCACGCCGCGCGGGCCACCGCAGAACAGGCGTCGGTCCCGGAGGTGGCGCGGCCGTGACCACGTTCTACGTCCTCGACGTCCCCGAGAACGTCTCCGTGGCCACGGTGGCCGGGCAGGGACCCGACGTCACCGTCGCGCGGGTGGGGCCCTACTTCGAGATCAGCGCACCGGGCGCGATCGTCGTCGACCGCCGGGCCACCGGGTGCCGGCACGCCGTCTGGTACTCCTGCGTCGCCGGGTTGCGCGGTGCCCGCGTGACGCAGCAGGACAAGGACGCGCTCCGCGTGGAGCCGGTGTGACCGGCACCGCCGAGCGGCTCGGGGCCGGGCGCTGGATCGCCGCGGCCGAGCCCCCGGCCGCCACCGTCACCACCGCGCACGAGCTGCGGACCGCCGACGGCGCGACCGTGACCGGGCTCCTGCGGACCGTCCCCGGCGCGCGCACCGTCGTCTGCCTCGCCCACCCCCGGCAGGACGTGTCCCACCACGTGCTCGTCCCCGAGCTCCTGGCCCGCGGCTTCGCGGTGTGGACGCAGGGCAGCCGGTCGGTCAACAACGACCTGGCGCTGGTGCACGAGCAGACGGTCCTCGACATCGGCGCCGGCCAGGTCTTCCTGCGCCGGGCGGGCTTCCACGACGTCGTCGTCCTCGGCCACTCCGGCGGCGGGACGCTGTTCGCGCTGTACGCCCAGCAAGCCGGTCTGGCGCCGGCCGGGCGGATCTCCGCAACCTCCACCGGACGGCCGGTGCCGCTGGCCGACGCCGACCTCCCGGTGCCTGACGGGGTGGTCTTCATGGCGCCTCACCCCGGCCAGGGTGCGCTGCTGGCCCGGCTCGTCGACCCCTCCGTCACCGACGAGCGCGACCCCCTGTCGGTCGACCCGGCCCTCGACCCCTACGACCCGGACAACGGCTTCGCGCCACCCGGGGAGACCTCGAGCTACGCGCCGGAGTTCGTCGCCCGCTACCGGGAGGCGCAGGCGGCGCGGATCGCGCGCCTGGACGCAGTCGCCCGCGGGCTGGCGGACGAGGCGGACGCAGCCCGCCGGCGGTCGCGGAGCTCGGAGGACCCGCGCGACCGGCGTGCCGCCCTGGCGCCTCGGCTGCTCACGGTGTTCCGCACCGACGCCGACCTGCGCTCGGTCGACCTCTCCCTGGATCCCAACGACCGGCCGTACGGGTCACTGTTCGGCCGGCGGCCCGACCTGACCAACTACGGCCTGCTCGGCTTCGGCCGGCTCAGCACCCCCGACGCCTGGCTGTCCACCTGGTCGGCGACCACCACCCGTGCCGACTTCCTCCGCTGCGCCCCGGACGTGTCGGCGCGCACGCTGCTGGTCGAGCTGACCGGCGACCAGGCCTGCTTCCCGCGTGACGTCGACGCCATGACCGCCGCGCTCGGCGCCGACGACCTCACCGTGCGGTCCGTGCGCGGCACCCACTTCGGCGGTGCCGTCGCCGACGGCGAACCGACCGGCGCGAGCCTGGCCGCCGCGGAGATCGGCGGCTGGCTCGAGGAGCGCTTCTCCCGCTGAGCCCGGCGGTCCCACCCGGCCCGCCCTCCCGCCCCCGGCCTCGCCGGGCAGGCGGCGCGTCCCCCTGCACCGGCCCGGCAGTCGCGGGCCCCGTCTTCGATGGAGAAGGCATGTCCACACATCGCGCGAGCCCCCGGACCGGGGCGTCGGCGACCGTCGTCGCGCTGTGCTTCCTGGCGCTCGTCCTCGAGGGCTACGACCTCCTGATGTACGGGACGGTCGTGCCCGCCCTGCTCGCCCACGGGCCGTGGGGCCTGGACGCGCCTGCGGTGGGCGTCCTCGGCTCGCTGGCAGCCTTCGGCATGCTCGTGGGTGCGCTGGCCGCGGCGGCCGTCGGGGACCGGTGGGGCCGCCGCCGGACCATCCTGGTCAGCGTCTGCACGTTCTCCCTGGCCATGGCGGGGTGCGCGCTGTCGCCGACCCCGGAGGTCTTCGGCGTCTCCCGCTTCCTGATCGGTCTCGGCGCCGGAGCGCTCATGCCCACGGCGGTGGCCATCCTCGTCGAGTTCTCCACCCCGGGCCGGCGTACCCGGACCGCGGCGCTGGGCTTCGCGGGCGTCGGCGTGGGTGGCATGCTCGCCGGCCTGCTCGCGCTCTGGCTCGTGCCCGCGTTCGGCTTCCGGGGCATGTTCGCCGCCGGGGCGGTGCCGCTGCTCGTGGTGCTGCCGCTGATGCTGCGGTACCTGCCCGAGTCGCCGGCCTTCCTGCTCGCCTCGGGGCGCCGGGAGGAGGCGGCCCACGTCGCCGCGCGGTACGGCGTCCCCCTGGTACCGGCCGGTCCGGACGCAGCAGGGACCGCGGCGGCCCGCGGTGGACTGCGGGCGCTGTTCTCGGACGGGCGCGCCGCGATGACGGTGTCGTTCTGGGTCGCCACGTTCTTCTGCCTGCTGGTGCTCTTCGGCGTCGCGTCGTGGCTGCCGGCGCTCATGACCGCCGCCGGCTACGGCCTGCAGTCCTCGCTGTCGTTCGTCCTGGTCCTCAACGGCGGCACCGTCGTGGGGGCGCTCGCGGCATCCGGGCTGGCCGACCGCTAGGGCGCCAAGCCCGTCACGGTCGCCGCCTTCGGGGCGGCGGCGGTGTCGCTGGCTCTGCTGAGCCTCGCGCCGCCGACGTGGGCGGTGTACCTGCTCGTGGCCGTGGCCGGCTTCGGCACCACCGGCACGCAGATCCTGCTCAACGCCTTCGTGGCCGTCTCCTATCCGGCCGCTGTGCGCACGACGGGACTCGGCATGTCGCTCGGCGTCGGCCGGGTGGGCGCCATCCTCGGCCCGACCTACGGCGGGCTGCTGGTCGCGGCGGGTCTCGGCCTGTCGTGGCAGTTCCACGCGTTCGCGCTGCCCGCTGCCCTCGGCGGCGTGGCCGCGGCCCTGGTGCCCGCGCGTCGGGCGGTCGGCCCGGTCCGCTCCACCGAGGCAGCGGTGCCGGCGGCAGGAGCGGTGCGTTGACAGTGTCATCGGCAACGTCGAATACTCGACTTGAGCGTCAACACGTCTCGGGGAGGTCAGGGTGGAGCTGAGGAGGGTCGCCGTCCTCGGCGGCGGGCCCGGTGGGCTGTACGCCGCCCGGCTGCTCAAGCTCGCGCAGCCGGGGTGCGAGGTCGTCGTCCACGAGCAGGGCGTGCCGCACGAGACCTTCGGCTTCGGCGTCGGGCTCGCCGCGGGCACGCAACGCAACCTCGAGGCCGCCGACCCGGCCAGCCTGCGCGACATCGTCGCCGGCGGGCACCGCCACGACATGCAGATGCGCGTGCGCGGGCAGGCCACCACGGTCGGCAACGACGCCCTGATCGGCATCGCGCGCACGCGGCTGCTCGCCGTCCTGCAGCGGCACGCCGAGGAGTCCGGCGTCGTCCTGCGGTTCGGGGAGCGGGTGCGGGCCGACGAGCTCGACGCCGACCTGGTGATCGCCGCCGACGGCGTCAACAGCGCCACCCGCACGGCCCGCGCGGAGGAGTTCGGGGCCACGGTGGAGACGGGCGCAGGCCTCTACCTGTGGGCGGCCACCGACTTCGCGCTCGACCACGCCCTGTTCGAGCCGGTGGAGACCGAGGCCGGCACCTTCGTCACGCACGCCTACCCCTACCAGGACGACCGCAGCACGTTCCTCGTCGAGACCGACGAGCGGACCTGGCGGCGGGCCGGCCTGGACGCCGGCGCGCGGGGCCTGGCGCGGGACGCCAACGACGAGGCCAGCCTGCGCCACCTCGAGGGTGTCTTCGCCGCGTCGCTGCGCGGTCACCCTCTCATCGGCAACCGCACCCAGTGGCTCCGCTTCCGCAGGGTCACCGCGCGACGGTGGCACAGCGGCACCGTGGTGCTGCTCGGCGACGCCGCCCACACCGCGCACTACTCGATCGGCTCGGGGACCAAGCTGGCCATGGAGGACGCCATCGCGCTCGTCGACGCCCTGGGTGCGTCGGGCGACGTGCCCTCCGCGTTCACCGCCTACGAGGCGGTGCGGCGCCCCGCCGTCGAGCGGCTCCAGGGCCTCGCCCGGCGCAGCCAGCTGTGGTGGGAGAGCTTCCCCGACCGGCTCGACGAGCCGGTCGACCGGCTGATGGTGGCCTACATGTCGCGGGCGGGGAACGTGCCGCTGTCCCGCTTCGCGACGAGCAGCCCCGACGTCGTCGCCCGCGCGCTCGCCGACTACGCGGGCTCCCCGGCCGAGGGGCTCCCCGCCGCCGGCCTCGACGAGTGGGTGCTGGACCGGCCGCTGGAGCGGGCCGGCCGGGTCCTCGCCTCCCGGCGGGCCGACCCCGCCGAGCTGCCCGAGGTCGTCGACGGCGACGACGCCCCGCCCGGCACCCTGGCCCGGCTCGTGGCCCCGCCCGGCAGCGCGTGGTCGTCGGCGGGGGACGCGCTGGCCCGGCGCGCCGGCAAGCTGGCCGCCCGCGGGTGCGCCGGTCTGTGGCTCACCGGCCCGGCCGGGCGGGAGGCCGTGCTCGACCGCCTCGACCTCGCCGAGCGGGTCCGGCGGGTGACCGGCCTGCTGACGGTCGTCTCCGTGCCCGCCGAGCTGCGCGCCGACGCGGCCGCCGCGCTGGTCAGCGGCCGCACCGACCTCGTCGACCTCACCGACGGTGAGGCCGCCTCCCCCCGCACCCTGCAGCCCGTGCTGTCCGGCTCCCGAGGAGAGACCGATGTCCGTCCCGGCGCCTGAGCGGCCCCGCTCGACCCTGCGCGCGGGCGTCGTCCCGTACCCGGACGACGCCGTCCGGCGGTACCGGGAGGCCGGCCTGTGGGGCGACCGGACCCTGGTGCAGGAGTTCCAGCGGGTCGCCGCCGCACACCCGCAGGTCGTCGCGCTGGTCACCGACGCGGGCACGCTCACCTACGCGGAGCTCGACGCCCGCACCGACCTCATCGCCTGCGGGCTGGGCGAGCTGGGGCTGCGCCCCGGTGACCCGGTGGTGTTCCAGGTGACCAACCGGCAGGAGACGGTGCTCGCCTGGTACGCCACCCTGAAGGCCGGCCTGCTGCCGGTCTGCGCGCTGGCGCACCACCGCGGACACGAGATCTCGCAGATCAGCCGGCTCGTCGGCGCGGTGGGGCACCTGGTGGAGGCGGGGACGCGGGGCTTCGACCTCGTCGCCTTCGGCCGTGAGCAGGCGCAGGACCATCCCACCCTGCGCCACCTGCTCACCGTCGGCGCCGCCGCGGACGCCGGCACCGTCCGCCTGGAGGACCTGGGCCGGGACGCCGACCCCACGGTGGCGCGGGCCCGGGTCGACGCCGTGCAGGCGGGCATCGGTCCCGACGACGTCGCCGTCCTCCAGCTGTCCGGCGGCACCACCGGGGTGCCCAAGGTGATCCCCCGGCTGCACGCCGAGTACTGGTACAACGCCCTCGCCTACGCCTCCGCGTGGGGCTGGAACGCCTCCAGCCGAGTCGCCCACCTCATCCCGGTCGTGCACAACGCCGGCATCGTCTGCGGGCTGCACGGCCCGCACAGCGTCGGCGGCACCCTGGTCCTGGCCTCTCCCGACCTGGACCGGGCCCTGCCGCTCATGGCGGCGGCGGGGGTGACCGACGTGCTGTTCGGGCACGGCCACTACGGCGTCATCGACCACCCGGGCCTGGCCGCCGTCGTGCCGACGCTGCGCACCGTCGTCCTGAGCGGGGCGAAGGTGAGCGCGGAGCTGTTCGACCGCTTCGAGGCGCTCGGCCTGTGGACCGGGCAGCTGTTCGGCATGGGGGAGGGGATGTTCGCCGTCACCTTCCCCGGCGCGCCCCGCCGGGCGCGCAACGAGACGGTCGGGACGCCGCTGTCCCCGCTCGACGAGGTCCGCGTCCTGCGGCCGGACTCCGAGGACGAGGTGCCACCGGGCGAGGTGGGGGAGCTCTGCGCGCGCGGGCCCTACACGATCCGCGGCTACCTCGCCGCCCCGGAGCACGACGCGCGGGCGTTCACCGGCGACGGCTTCTACCGCACCGGCGACCTCGCCCGGCTGGTGGACATCGACGGTGGCCGCTACCTGGCCGTCGAGGGCCGGATCAAGGACGTCATCAACCGCGGCGGCGAGAAGGTCAACGCCGAGGAGGTCGAGCAGCTGCTCGTGCGGCACCCGGCGGTCGCGGCCGCCGCGGTGGTGGCGGTGCCCGACGAGCGGCTGGGCGAGCGGGCCTGCGCGGTGCTCGTGGCCGACGGTGACCCGGTGGACCTCGCCGAGCTCCGGCGGCACCTCGAGGCGCTGGGCGTCGCGAAGTACAAGTGGCCCGAACGGCTGGAGTGGCGCACGGAGCTGCCCCGGACGCAGGTCGGCAAGCTGGACAAGAAGCGCCTGCGGGCCGAGGTGGCCGGCGGCCCGCCGCCCGGCTGACGCCGGCGGCCACCGATCTCAGCCGCCGAGCAGCCGCTCGAGGTAGTCGAGGTCCTGGCGCAGCAGCGACAGTGCGCGCGCCGGGCCCTCGCCCTCCCCGGCCCGGGAGTCGGCCTCGGCCAGTGAGGCGACGGCCATGTCCGCGATCTGCCCGGCCACCGCCTCGTCCTGCTGGCCGGGCCGGTGCCACCAGGCCACCCAGTTGCACATGCCGATGACGCCGAGGGCGGCGACACGGGCGTCGACCGGGCGCAGCCGGCCGGCGGCGATGCCGTCCTCGATCACCGCCGTGAACTCGCGGAGCACCCGGCGCCGGCCACGCGCGTAGACGTCGGCGAGTGACTCCGGCAGCTCCGCCTCCGACCGGATGAGCAGCCGGAACCGCTCCGGGGAGCGCGCCATCCGCAGCGCGACGGCGTGGGCCATGTCGCGCAGCCGCTCCAGCGGCGGGCGGTCGGCGTCGGCGTTGATGCGGTGCAGCTCCTCGGCCGGGCCCTCGGTGAGCTCCTGCACGAGCCGGGACAGCAGGTCGTCCTTGTTGCGGACGTAGTGGTAGAGCGCCGGCCGGGTCAGGCCCGTGGCCTCGGCGATGTCCTGCAGGCTGGTGGCGGCGAAGCCGCGTTCGGCGAACAACCGGGTCGCCTGCTCGAGGATCTGGGCCTCGACGAGGTCGCGCCGGGCGTTGGGCCGTCCTTCGGGTGCGCTGCTCACCGGCAGCTGCCTCCTCCGCGTCGTCCGGGCGCAGTGTCGTCCGGCTGCAGGTGTCGTCGGGGTGCGGGTGTCGTGCGGGTACGGACCGCACCTGCGCGACCCGACGCCGGGAGCCTAGTGGCGGGTGCCGCCCGCCCCCGTCACACACCGCGGGGCCGTGCGCGCCCGGGTACCCCGGACGCGTACGGCCCCGCGGCCGGACGTCAGCCGGCCGATGGCGCCGCCGTCAGCAGGCGGGCCAGGTCGAGTGCGTGGTCCTCGTGGTCGGCCGGGACGACGCCCGACCACACCGCGGTCCAGCAGCCCGGGCAGCAGAACTGCCGGAACACGACCTCGTCGTCGACGTAGAGCGCGGGGTCCGACGTCACCTGCGGACCGGCCGCCGACGACGGCCCGTCGAAGCGGGCCAGCCGCAGCCGGCCCTCCGCGCGGGCGTCCCCGAGCACCTGCCCGCAGTGGGCGCAGCCGACCACCGGCGCTCCGTCGTGCCGGGCCTCGACGAGGTTGTCGTCGAGGCGGCGGGCGCCGGCGAGCTCGACGGTCGCCTGCGGTCCGGGCCCGGCCGGCGCTGCCCGGTGCCGTCGACCCGCGCGCAGCTCCTCACGGCGGGCCCGGGTGGCCTCCTGGTCGACCCGCCCACCGCTGAGGACGACGCCGTACACCTCCTGCGCCCCGTGCTCGGTGACCTTGTACTCGCGGACGTCCCGCGCCACGGCCTCCGGGTCGCGCAGCAGGGGGTCGCCGTACCCGCCGCCACCCTGCCAGTGCATGTAGAACACCTCGCCGGGCGCCAGGTGGCTCTCGGCGTAGCAGGCGCCGAACTCCTGCTGCCCGCCGACCTCCGCCAGCGTCGTGGGGAGCTCGCCGGCGGCCAGCCGCTCGGCCATGCCGGCGCCCCGCGCCAGCACCTCGACCCCGGTGTTGCCCGGCAGACCGCCGGCGAGGCCGTTGTTCTGCGCCACCGACTTGCCCGCCGAGGCCAGCACCAGGCCCATCGGGACGCTCGTGCCGTAGGGCGTGACCGCCATCGACGCGCTGACACCGCCGCGGTGCCGGCCCGGGCCGCCGGAGTCCGGCTCCTCCCGCCGCCACAGGGTCAGCAGCGGGTAGAGGAACTCGGTCATCTCGGTGTCGGGGATGCGGCCCATCGGGATGCAGAACAGTCCACCGGTGTCCATGCCGTCGGCGCCCGGGCGGGCGCCGTAACCGCCGGCCATCGGCTCCATGAGCAGGTTGAGGAAGGGCACCGGCTGGGAGCCGCGCTCGTCGAGCCCGGCGAGCACCGCGGTGTCCCAGGTGCCGCAGCAGGTCGCCTGCACGCTGCGCTCGTGGTCGACCGAGCGGTCGAGCATCTGCGACAGGCACTCCGCCACCAGCGAGCCGGTCAGCCAGGCCGGGCCGATCGGGCCCCGGCTGACCGCGGCCGGGAAGGTCGCGTTGTTGAGGGTGCCCTCCTCGGACACCAGGTCGAAGCAGCGCATGAGCCCGCCGGCCGCCCAGGGGATGTCCCCGGCGAGCAGCGGCAGCACCGCCGACACGACGCCGCCGCGCATGCCGGCGTAGGTGCAGTTGACGACGCCGGACTGCGGGCCGGTGCCGGTGAAGTCGAACGTCAGGTGGTCGTCCCGCTTGGTCATGGCCACGGTGATCCGGTGCAGGCCGCGGTCGCCGGCGTGCGACTGGTCCTGGTAGCCGCTGGCCCGCCAGGTGCCGTCGGGCAGGCGGCGCAGCTTGTCGCGCAGCCGCTGCTCGGCGTCGGCCATCATCCGCTTCATCACGGCCTTGACCGTGTCGGCGCCGTACTGCTCGATGACGCTGAGGAGGCGCTGCCGGCCGATCGAGTTGGCGCCGATCTTCGCTCGCAGGTCCAGCCCGACGAGCATGGGCACCCGGGAGCGGCGGACCCACAGGTCGGCGACGTCGTCCTGCAGCTGGAAGCCGCGGACCACCTTCACCGGCGGGGTGGGCAGCGCCTCGGAGAAGACGTCGGTGGCGCTGGGGGAGAACGACCCCAGGCCGACGCCGCCCAGGTCGGGCTCGTGGGCGATGGCGCTGGTCCAGGCGAACAGCTGCCCGTCGTGGAAGACCGGCTGGTAGACGATCACGTCGTTCTGGTGGAGCCCGCCGCCGACCCACGGGTCGTTGCACAGGAACATGTCGCCCTCGGCGATGCCGGGGTTGGCGGCCCGGTGCCGCAGCGTCCAGTACACGGCGAGGTCGACGGCCCCGACGAGCATCGTGTTGTAGAGGCCGACCTGCACCTCCTGGCCGAGCTCGTCGCCGATGGCGAAGTCGAAGTCGTTGGCGTCGGTGACGATCGGCGAGCCGGACATGCGCTTGAGCGCCTCGCCCATCTCGTCGGTGACCGACCACAGGCGGTGCCGGACCACCTCGTAGGTGAGCGGGTCCAGGGCGTCGATCTGCTCCTGGCTGACGGTGTGCAGGGGCAGTGACGCCGGGAGCGAGGCCGCGAGCTCGTCCGGGTCCACGGGCCGACTGCTGAACCGCTCGGAGCCGGGGATCGGCATGGTCATCGGGAGGACTCCTGACGGGGCGTGATGGACAGGTTGCCGAGCCGGTCGACGGTGCCGGTGCGCCCGGCGGGGACGACGACGGTGGTGGTGGGGACCTCGACGATCGCCGGGCCCTCCAGGACGTGGCCGGCGCGCAGGGCGCGGTAGTCGTAGACGGGGGTGTCCACCGGGCCGGCGCCGTCGGCCAGGTCCACCGGCCGGCTGCCGGTGCGGGCTGCCGACGGGTCCGCCGACCCCGCCCGCGCCAGCTCCGGCAGGCGGGGGGAGAAGGGCAGCACGCCGGTGCCGCGCACGCGGAAGGTGATCGCCTGGATGCCGGCCGCGGCGAAGCCGCTGCCCTCGCCGTACAGCTCGGCGTAGCGGCGCTCGAAGGCGCGGCCGGCCTGTGCGACGACGGCGTCGTCGACCGGGCCGCCGGGCACCGACACGGCGAGCTCGGCCAGCTGCATGGTGAAACGCATGTCGATCTCGCGGTCGAGGGAGACGGCGGTGTACCGGACGCCCTGCCGGTCCAGCGCCTCGCGCACCTGGGTCTCGAGGTCGGCGAAGGCCTTCTCCACACGCACCGGGTCCAGCGGCATGGCCGCGGGGTCGGACAACTCGGCAGCGACGACGATGTCGGAGGAGGCCAGCCCGTAGGCGGAGAACGCCGACGCCACGGGGCCGAGCGGCACCACGACCTCGGACACCCCGACCTCGGCGGCGTAGGCCGCGCAGTGGGCGGGGCCGGCACCACCGAAGGCGTAGAGCACGAAGTCCCGCGGGTCGTGCCCGGCCTCGACGACGGTCTTGCGCAGCAGGTCGCCGGTCTGGGCGTTCTGCACGGCGTGGATGGCCGCGGCGGCGTCCTCCACCGACAGGCCCAGCGGCTCGGCGATGCGGGTGCGGATCGCCTCCCGCGCCCGCTCGAGCGACAGCGGCTTGCGCCCGCCCAGCAACCCCCGCTCGGGCAGGATGCCGAGCACGAGGTTGGCGTCGGTGTTGGTCGGCTCGGTGCCGCCCTGGTCGTAGCAGGCGGGGCCGGGGACGGCCTGCGCGCTGTGCGGCCCGACCTGCAGGTTGCCGCCGGCGTCGAGCCAGGCGATGGCGCCGCCACCCGAGCCGATGGCGTGCACCTCGAGGGTGGGCACGTTGACCGGGTGGTGGTTGATGACCGTCGTCGTCGCCCGCACCGGCTCGCCGTCGACGACCAGGCCGACGAGGAAGGTGGTGCCGCCGACGTCGGTGGAGATGACGTTGCGGTGGCCGAGCTGCTGTCCCAGGGCCACCGAGCCGACGACCCCGCCGGTGAGGACCGACCCCACGGTGCTGATGGCGGTGGCCGGCGCCTGCCGGGCGGCCACCGCGCCGCCGTTGCTCTGCATGACCAGCAGCGGCCCGCGCAGTCCGCGCTCGCGCAGTCCGTCCTCCAAGGTGCCCAGGTAGTCGCGCAGACCCGGGCCGATCTGGGTGCTCATGATCGTCGTCGCGTTGCGGGCGTACTCCCGGATGCGCGGGCTGACCTCGCTGGAGAGGGAGACGAACACCTCCGGGTCCATCTCGTGGACCAGCTCGCGCAGGCGCCGCTCGTGCGCCGGGTTGCGGAAGGACCACAGGAGCGAGACCGCGATGGCCCGCAGGCCGTCGTCCAGCAGCGCCCGGATCGCCGCGCGTGCCTGGTCCTCGTCGAGCGGGACGACGACCTCGCCGTCGCGGTCGATGCGCTCGGTCACCTCGAGCGCGTGCCGCTTGGGCAGCAGGCCGTGCGACTTGGTCTGGCCGAGGACGTGCTGCAGCTCGTGCGGCGAGCTGCCGAGGTACCGGCCCTCGACGTTCATGATGTAGATCGAGTCGCGGTGGCCGCGGGTGGTGAGGAAGCCGACCGGCGGCACGTTCCCCATCACCAGCGCGTTGAGCGACGACGTCGTGCCGTGCGCGATGTGGTGGGTGTCGGCCAGCACGTCCTCCAGCGGGCGGCCGAGCTGCTCGGCCAGGACACCGAGGACGTCGAGCACGCCGCGGGAGTAGTCCGGCGGCGTCGAGGGCGCCTTCGCCGCGATGATCGTCCCGGCGTCGTCGTCCAGTACGGCGTCGGTGAACGTCCCCCCGACGTCCACCCCGATCACATAGGCCACGGTCGGCTCCTTCGCTCGGACCTGCGTCGGGGCGGTGAGCACCGTCCCGTTTGACGAATGCGTAGATTTTTCGACGTGCGCTTCGTCACGTCAAGAGGGATGTCCGCGACTGCCGGAGACGTCCGTCCCGCTGAGGCGCCCGCGGCGCCGGCATCGACGCCGCCGGGCCGGCCGTCACCCGCGGGCGCCCGCCCGTCGCGGGACCGCCGCGCAATGCGTGGCCCTGGGGGTCCACGGCGGTCCTCCGCGCCGTCCGGTCGGCCTCGACGGAGGCGTCGAGAGTTGGACGGATGAGTTGAGAACCGGGTGCATCGCGGGCAGGCTCGCGGCATGACGACAGCACGCGACCTGCTCGAGCTCATCTCGGAGTACGTGACGGCGAAGGACGAGGAGGCGCCCGCCGACCGGCTGCAGTCGATCGCGCAGCGCTTCGACGTGGCGCTGGGAGAGGTGCTCCTCGACCGGACGTCGCTCCCGATGGAGGGCTGACCCGCCCGGTCCGCGGCGCGCTCAGGAGCGGGGCGCCCCCATCCGGCGGCGCAGCTCCGCGACCAGCCGCTCGCGGCCCAGCGCGAGGTGGCGCCGGTAGGTGCCGTAGGGCACGCCGATCCGGCGGGCGGCCGCCTTGTGGGTGCGGGAGGCGGAGATGAACGTGGTGGTGAGCGCCTCGTGTGCGCGCACGCCGGCCGGGTCGCTGGGCAGCGCGTCGAGAGCGGTGGTGAGCGCGGCACGCAGGTCGGCGACGGGGTCGGGGGAGTCCGCCGGCACCAGGGGCGAGCCGAGCAGGGGGTTGGTGGCGAACTCGCGCGGCGCGTGCCAGGTGCGCAGTGCCTCCAGGACGGCCGCCTCGAACGCGGCACCGGGCAGGACGTCGCCGTCGTCCCCCGGTGGGCGCCCCGCCGGTGCGGAGGTCACGGGCGCGGCCGCCGCCCGGGCCCGCAGCTCCACCCACCGCTCGACCGGCTCGCGGCGCCAGTCGCGGCCGAAGACGTGCTGGCGGCGGCCGCCGACGTCCACGGCCGCCACCTCCGCCAGCCGGGCGGCGGCCAGGTAGGCGCCCCAGCGGGCGGCGTCCTCGAAGACGGTGGCGGTCACCGCCCGCCCGCGCGCCCGCATCTCGTCCGCGATCGTCCGCCGGCTGATCAGGTCCATGACCGGCGAGGGCTGCTGGTGCCAGGCCGGCTGCACGGCGAACCGGCGGATCGCCAGGTGCTCGCCGGGCCCCAGGGGCGCGGTGTCCGCGACGTGCGCCCAGAGCGCGGCCATCACCGGGTCCGCGGCGAGGTCCTCCGGGTCGGGCTCCTCCATCCGCAGCACCGCCATGAACGCGACGGGCCGCGCGGAGCCGGCGTACCGGTAGACGCGGAACCCGTCCGGCCGGCGCCGCAGCCAGTGCTCCGCGATGCGCGCGGACTCCGGGCCCTCCGCCTCCGCGGCCATGCGCAGCACGTCGGGGACGTCGGCGGGGGTCAGCGCGGTGTCCTCGACGTGCGGGTGGGCGCGCCAGTCGTAGAGCTCGTCGACGCCGGTCTGGTCGCGGAACAGGAACATCCACTCGGCGACGCGGAGCAGGGCGTCGTCGTGGGAGGCCGCGCGCACCGCGTCCAGCAGGGCGGCCGAGACGCGCACCCGGACGTCGTCGTAGCGCGCCGGGTCCCGCCAGCGCAGGTCGGCCTCCAGGGTGGCCCGCACGGCGTCGTGCGGGTGCAGGCCCTCGGCGGTGGCCTCGACGTAGGGGAGCTGGCGCAGCCACGCGAACAGCTCCGCGGTGTCCTCCCCGCCCAGCACCGCGCGCAGCAGCGACTCCCGCGTCACGTACGCCTGGGCGACCACCTCCAGGGCCCGCCGGTGGGCGGGCCCCGGCACGTCGCCCACCAGCCGTTCGACCAGCGTGGTCAGCACGTCGCCGGTGGGCTCCCACGGCGCGCCCGTCGCGGGGCTCCCGGCGGAGACGGTGGCCGCGAGCGACAGGGCGAGCGGGCTGCCGCCGGCGAACGCGGTCAGCCGGGACCGCTGCGCCGGGGCGACGCCGCGGGAGGCGAGCAGGGCGGAGGACTCGGCCGGCTCCAGCGGCCGCACGGGCAGCTCGCAGAACAGCGGCGCCCACCCGGGGTCCAGCGACCACTCCGGATCGGGGGTGCCCCGGCCGGCGATGACCACGAGCGCGTCGTCGGCCAGCCGGAGCAGGAACGTGTCACGCAGCCACGGCTCCAGCGGCCGGCAGTGCTCGAAGGAGTCCAGCAGCAAGACGGTGCCCGGCTGCACGCACGCCAGCGCGGCGGCCTCCTCGAAGCGCCGCGGCTCGGCGTCGAGGAAGCGGACGTCGAGGTGCACCACCGGGCGCCCGGCCCGCTCCGCCTGCCGGGCGGCGTGGCGCAGCAGCGTCGACTTGCCGATGCCGCCGGGCCCGTGCAGGTAGACGACGACCGGGGCGCCGTCGCTGCCGGCCACCGCGGCGTCGATCACGGCGCGCTCGCGGTCGCGGCCCACGAGCGCCTCCGCCCGCGCCGCGGCCAGCCTGCTGCCCAGTCCCGTGCTCACCCGGCTCCTCTCGCCGCCGTCCATGATCGCGCGCCGGCGGCCCGCCCCGGGAGGACGCACCCCGACGGGGTGGGCACCGGTGGGCACGGGTGGGCACCCGCGGGCGTGGCGACCGGGCAGCGGCGCGGCGCAGGGTCGGTCCCAGCAGGACGGCGCCGCCGTCCTCCCGACCCGGGGAGCACCCGTGACCGTCCCGTTCCTCGCCCCGCGGCAGGACCAGCAGCAGCTCGAGTGGATCGGCGGCAGCACGGTGAGCGTGCTGCTCGACGCCGCGGCGACCGGCGGCGCGCTCACCGTCGCCCGCCTCGACGTCGAGCGGGACGACGCCTCGCCGTTCCACCTGCACACCCGCGAGGACGAGGTGTTCGTCGTCGTCTCCGGCGAGGCCCTGGTGTGGGCCGGCGAGGAGCGGCACGAGCTCGGCGAGGGCGGCGCGGTCTTCCTGCCGCGCGGCATCCCGCACGGCTACCGGATCACCTCCGACTCCGCCGACCTGCTGCTCGTCGCCACCCCCGGCGGGCTGGAGCAGATGTTCCGCCACGCCGGCCGCGACCGGCGCGAGCCCCGCCCCGACGGCTTCGCCATCCCCCCGGAGCTGCTCGCCGAGGCCGCCGACCTGAGCGGCAACGTCGTCCTCGGCCCGCCCCGCTGACCTCGTCCGACCCGAGAGGAAGACCCATGAAGGCAGTCCGTTTCCACGAGTTCGGCGGTCCCGGCGTGCTCCGCTACGAGGACGCCGAGCAGCCCGTCCCCGGCCCGGGGCAGGTGCGCATCCGGGTCGCCGGCACGTCGTTCAACGGCGTCGACGCGAACATCCGCGGCGGGAACATGCAGGGCCCCATCCCGGTGACGCTCCCGCACACGCCGGGTATCGACGTCGCCGGCACCGTCGACGCGCTCGGCGACGGGGTCACCGGCCCCGCCGTCGGCGACGCCGTCGTCGGGTTCCTGCCCATGACCGAGGACGGCGCCGCGGCCGAGTACGTCCTGGCCCCGGCCGACGTGCTCGCCGCCGCACCGACGACGGTCCCGCTCGCCGACGCCGCCGCGCTGCCCATCGTCGGGCTCACCGCGTACCAGGCGCTGTTCGTGCACGCCGGCCTGCAGCCGGGGCAGCGCGTGCTGGTCAACGGCGCGGGCGGCGCGGTCGGCGGCTACGCCGTCCAGCTCGCCCGGGCGGCCGGCGCGCACGTGATCGCCACGGCGAGCCCGCGCAGCGCCGACCGGGTGCGGGCCGACGGCGCCTCCGAGGTCGTCGACCACACCGCCGGGGACGTCGCGGCCGCGGTTCCCGAGCCGGTCGACGTGGTGCTCAACCTGGCGCCGGTGGAGCCGGAGCAGCTCGCCGCGCTCGTCGGCCTCGTCCGGGACGGCGGCGTCCTGGTCAACACCACCGTCTGGATGCCGGCGCCGTCGGACGAGGCGCGCGGGGTCCGCGGGATCGACCTGTTCGTCCGCAGCGACGCCGCCCAGCTGGCCGAGCTGGTCGCCCGGGTGGACCGCGGCGAGCTGCGGGTCGACGTCGCCGAGCGGGTGCCGCTGGCCGGGCTCGCCGACCTGCACGCCCGGGCCGCCGACGGCGGGATCAGCGGCAAGGCCGTCGTCGTCCCGGGCTCCTGAGGCGGGCCGGCCGGGCGCGCGTGCCCCGTCTCACGAGGCGACCGCGGAGGTGCGCGCCCGGCCGGCTGGGACACTCGTCGGGGAGACGCCCAGCCCGAGGAGAGCCGCACACCCCATGCCCACCGACCTCGCCGCCGTCCTGTTCGACAGGAACAGCACACGGCGTGTCGGATGTTGCCGGCTGGCGATGAAACCGCAGGTCAGTGTCGCAGTCAGTCGTTGACTCGAATGTGTCGTCGCGGGGCGGCCCGAGGATGCAGCCCGCCCCTGTTCCCCAGCGCGGTGACGGCAGGTGGTCGAGCACCACTCCGCGATGGGTCTTCGCCGTCCTGGCGTGATCGGCCCGCCGCACCAAGCACAGCACTCCGCGGCGGTTCGCCGTGCTTGACCGTCCATCGGCTCGCCGGGCGGTGCAGGAGGCTCCGCCGTGGGCCCTCGCGGCACTTGGCGGTTTCGCTGGTGCTCGGGCCTGGGCTGCCGAGCTCGATGCGCGGGACCACCCCTGTTCTCCATGACGATGAGCCCGCAAATCGTCCTGAAGTAACCCGTCACCACGAGTTCCGCGCCACCGAGTGCACGAGGTGTGTCCCCTTTGGCGTCGGGGATCTCCGGTCCTCGAGCGCGTTTCGGCTCCATCTCCTCAGGCGCCGCTGCGGGCGGTGAGAGGAACCGGTCACCGGGGGTTTCATCCGACGACGCTGGCGTCGCTGAGCGTCCTTGCGCCGCGCCCTCCCGGCCGTGCGGCGCTTGCCCTTGCAGCGCCGAGGTGCGGGTGGTTACGGCTCCGACGCGCTGGGACGTCTGCGCGATGGACTGTGGAAGTCGACCCTCCAGCAGGCAGCCACTCCGCGATGTCGTCCGCAGGGTGGCGACGGTGCTCGCATGCGCTTGACCACGCACGACGCTGCCACTCCCGAGGGGAGTGGCAGCGCGGGCCGCTGCGAATCAGAAGCCGCTGTTCCGGTAGACGCGAACCCAGCCGAGGTCGTAGGACCGGCCAGATGCGTAGACGTACCAGGGGGTTCCGCCGGTGAGCGCCAGGCTGTTGGGCTCGATCCGCGTCGACACCCCGGCCCAGACCTGGACCGTGGCGCATCCGCCGGCTGCCGTCCGGAACGCGGTCCCGTACTGGTTCAAGATCCTCACCGCGTTGCCCTTGAAGACCTGGGTGCCGGTGACGTACCCCGACTCGTAGAAGCAGACCCGGACGGTGGCGACGCCAGTTGCGGCCGATGCGGAGTGCGTCGTGGTCAGGACGCTCGTGCAGAGCATGGAAAGCAGCACGCCCAGCAGGACGACAGCTCGCCGCAGGGTGGACGCTTGTGGGACGCGAGGGGCGGCGGAGAGGGTCGACGTGGCGTGGGTGGGCGAGATGGTGGTCACCGGAACTCCTCGTGGGTGGTGGATCGGTGGCGAAAGCATCCGGCGCGACCGCGACCCGGGCTGTCGGCCCGGCGACTGTGACCTTGTCGGTTGCTCGACAGGTGACCCGTTCCCAGGTGGAGGTGGTCCTGCCGAGTGCTGAGACCGGGGATCGGCGTCGAGTCGCGCGGCTGACGGTCGCGGCGGTCACCGACCGGCAAGGCCATGTCCTGCGCTGGGGCCAGGTCCTGCGCTGGGCTGCTCCGGTCGTGTGGTCGTGACGGCGGCAGCTGTCACGACCGGCTGCGCACGACCTGGGGGGCCGCCGACGTCGGGGCCGGCCTGGTAGGTCCCGGGACTGCGGCGCCGGGTCAGCGCGGGGCGGGGCCGACCCGGTGGGCGGACACGGTTGCGACCCGGCCTTTGACCTGCACCGCGGGGAGTGGCTCGACCGTCCAGGAATCCGAGGTGGCGGCCACGGTCGCCGACGATGCGACGGTGCTCCCAGCGGGTCGGGCGATATCGCACAGCCGTGCCGCAAGGTTCACGGTGTCGCCGACGACGGTGTACTCCAACCGCGCGTCACTGCCGAGGAACGCCGCGGCCACTTCGCCGGTGCACACGCCGATACCCAACCCGAACGGCGGCAGGCCGCGTGCCTCCCAGTCGGCGTCCAGCCGGCGCTGCGCCGCGTGCATGCCGATGGCCGCTCGCAGCGCGCGTGCGGCGTGGTCAGGCTCGGGCTGAGGCGCGCCGAAGACGGCGAGGACGGCGTCGCCGACGTACTGCATGACCGTGCCACCCGCGCCGAGGACCACCTCGTTCATCGCCCGGCGGTGCTCGTTGAGCTGCGCCGCCAGGGCAGCCGGCTCGGCTCGTTCGGCGATGCCGCTGTATCCGCGGACATCCGACATCAGCACCGTCACGGTGAGCCGCTCGGTGCGGGCCAGCGCCTCCGGGTCAGCCCGGAGCAGGTCGGCCAGACCGCCCGGCACCAAGCGGGAGAGCGACCGGGCGGCGTGCTCGGCCTCGTCGAGGCGAGTCGAGGACTCCTCGACCTCCCGCTGCCGGGCGCGCAACTCCACCTGCAGGCGAGCGTTGTCCAGGGCCAGACCGGCGGCACGGGCCACAGACTCGACCAGGTCGATGTCCTCAGCCACGCGCGGGTCGAGGAGGAGCCGGGCGACGCGGCCGCCGTCCGTGCCGGCGAGGTCCACCTTCGTGCGGGTCGGCCCCGTTGCCGCGACCTGCTGTCCGTCGAGGTCGAGGTAGCACTCGCGCTCGGCTGACCACAGCGCGAGCGCGAGCCCGCGATCGCCGAGGGCGCGCGCGAGCGCAGTCCGCACGGAGCCGGCGTCGGGCAGTCGCTGCGGCTGCAGGAGCGCCTCCACGGCCAGCGCCCGTTGCACCCGGCGCACGCCCAGGGACACCAGCACGCTCAACGGGACCGCGGTGAAAGCCAGGTTGGCGAGGACCAGCGAGACCGGCGTCGTTGTGCCCACCGTGGTGGCGACGGCCTCGACGGCGGCCACACCGGCGAAGGCGGTCGCCGCCAGCACGACCGGCAGGAGCGCCCGACGCTCCGCTTGCGCCGCGCGCGACATCCGCGCGACGGACAGTGAGAGAAGCGCGACGGCGAGGAGGACGACATTGAGCTGCCCCACCCGGTAGAGCCAGAGGTTGAGCTGCTGGTCGTCGATGAGCGTCGGCCACCACGCGGGGCCGGAGTAGCCCGCACGAGCCGGATTCCAGGTGACGATGTCGAGAACCCGGAGGACGGGGATCGACACCAAGGCGTAGTAGAACGCCCGTCGGGCCGCCGGCGACGGTAGCCGGCCGCGAGGCCAACGCAGCACGAGCAGGGCGAAGGGGAGGCCGGTCACCGGATACAGCAGGTACCCGAGGACCTGCCCCGGGCCACCCTCGATGTAGCGCAGGGAATCGGCCAGTTCCGCGATGCCGGCGATCAGGAGCATCGCGGCGCCGTTGCCGTGCTGTCCCGCACGGGGGATCAGCAGCCAGCCCGCCGCCAGGCCGACCAGGACCCCGATCGCGAAGGTGGCGGCCACGGCCGCATCGGCGCCCAGCTCGGTCCACAAGGGGATCGGCCACAACTGGCAGGCGAAGCAGAGGACGAGTAGCCCCCAGGCCCAGAGGGGTCTGCCGAGCGGCGCCGGGACACGTGAGCCCGCCCGTGAGGGCTGGGCCGTCTCACGGCTCAGCCTCAGCGGGAAAGGATCGTCGGCGACGGTCTCCGCAGCGCTCACGGTCCCCTCCGGTGGCCGCGTGCCAGCGGGCCGGCGGCGCCCCCGCGTGCCACAGGCGGCAGATGCTCGCGGATGCGACCGGACCGGTCAAGAGTGCGCAGGCGGCGGTCACGGATGCGGGCTGGACGGCGCGGTGTCGGGCGCCGCGGGGGCGACCCACGATCCGGCCCGGTGGGTGGGCGCGGCGAACGCGTCCCCGAGCCGCGCCACCTCGGCGCGGACCGAGGCTGTGCTCAAGCCCTGGTGACAGTCGGACCGAGCCCGCGCAGCCGCGCTCCTGGCCGACTCGATGCTCCAGGAGCTGATCGCCGGATCAGGCCCACAAGGCCCCCCTGAGGCAGGAAGCCGCTTCTCAGGTCGGTCCACCGAGGCGTGCCAGACGGTGCCCGCCGGGCACCTCGGCCGGGGCCGACTGCAGCCCGTCGCCGGGCTCGCGGATGCCCAACCGGGCATGGAGGCGCCGCAGGGGGGCGGGAGCCCACCAGTTGGCCCGGCCCAACAGCCGCATCGAGGCAGGAACGAGCAGCGCCCGGACGATCGTCGCGTCCACGACGACCGCGATCAGCATCGCGATCCCGATCATCTTGATCAGCACGACGCCGGAGAGCGAGAAGGCGCCGATCACCACGATCAGGAGCAGCGCCGCGCTGGTGATGATCCGGCCCGTGCGCTGCAGTCCGGTGGCCACTGCGGCGGTGTTGTCGCCGGTGAGGTCGTACTGCTCGCGGATCCGGGAGAGCAGGAAGAGCTCGTAGTCCATCGACAGCCCGAACACGATGGCCAGCACGAGGATCGGTGACGTGGCCTCGATGAAGCCGGTCGGGGTGAAGTCCAGGAGCCCCGTCAGGTTGCCGTCCTGGAAGATCCACACCAGGGCGCCGAAGGAGGCGCCCAGGGACAACACGTTCATGGCCAGCGCCTTGACCGGCAGCACGACCGAGCCGAAGGCCAGGAAGAGCAGCACGAACGAGGTCACCGCGACGAACAGCGCCATCCACGGCATGAGCGACCCGAGGCTGTGGAGCAGGTCGGCGTAGACCGCGGCCGTACCGCCGACGAGGACCTCGGCGCCGTCGGGCTGGGGCACGGCCCGGACGGCGGCCACGAGGTCGCGGCCCTCGGTCCCCAGGGCGTTCACATCGGCGGCGATGGCTACCCGCGCGGTGTCCCCGGCGGCCTCGACGACCGTCGCGCCGTCCACGCCGGGGAGGTCGGCGACCGCGGCGACGTAGGACCGCAGCGCGGTGTCCTCGTCCGCGGCGCCGGGCAGGCGGACGATCGCCTCGACGGGGCCGACCGGGCTGGGTGCGAAGTCCCGCTCGATCGTCTCGGCGACCACGCGGCTCTCCGCGCCCTCCGGCATGGCGCGCACGTCGATGCCGCCGAACTCCGCGCGGGTGAACGGCAGGGCCAGTGCGATCAGCAGCGCCGCGATCCCGACCGTGTAGAGGACCGGCCGGCGCATCACGCTGTGCGCGATCCGGTACCAGGTGCCGTCGCGCTCGACGTCCGCGTGGGCCGACCGCCGGCGTGGGCGGACGAGCCGCCGCAGTGACAGGGCGTCGACGCGGGGGCCCAGCATCGCCAGCAGAGCCGGGAGCAGCGTGAGGGCGGCGAGCATCGCGATGACGACGGCGCTCATCCCACCGAAGCCCATGGACCGCAGGAACACCTGCGGGAAGATGAGCAGCCCGGCGAGCGAGACGGCCACGGTGATCCCGGAGACGGCGACGGTGCGCCCGGCGGTGGCCATCGTCCGGGCCAGGGCATCCTCGATCGTGGGCTGCCGGCGCACCTCCTCGCGAAACCGGCTGACCACGAACAACCCGTAGTCGATGGCCAGCCCGAGGCCGAGCACGGTGACCACGTTGACCGCGAATATCGACACGTCGGTGACCAGCCCGAAGGCGCGCAGCGCCGCGAAGGAGCCGATGATGGCCGTCACGCCGATCGCGAGGGGGAGGGCGGCTGCGGCGAGCCCGCCGAAGATCAGCACCAGCAGGACCGCGAGGACCGGTAGCGAGATGGTCTCCGCCAGTGCGATGTCCTCGCTGACCTGGACGTTCATGTCCCGGTTCACGGTCACCTCACCGCCCAGGCGGGTGGTGAGCCCCGGGGCGGCGAGGTCGGCCTCGATGGCGTCGAGGACGTCCTCGCGCTCGTCCTCGTCCCCGCGCAGGCTGAGGACGGCGTAGGTGCTGCGCCGGTCGTCGCTCACGAGGAAGTCGGCCCGCGTGTCGAACCAGGAGACGGCACGCAGGACGTCGTCGGACGGCAGGGCCTCCAGCGTGGAGGTGACCGCACGGGCGTAGGCCGGGTCGTCGACGGTCAGGTCGTCGGAGGACCAGAGAACGACGACGTCGGCGGCGCTGCGGCCCAGTGCCCGCTCGGCCGCCTCGCCGGCGCGGGCGCTCTCGCTGCCGGGGTCGAAGAAGCCGCCTCCGGTCATCTGGCCCAAGACGCCGGTCCCCCAGACCCCCGCGAGGGTGACCAGCACGAGGGAGACCGCCACCACCCATCGCCGCCAGCGGTACACGCCGCGGCCCAGTACTGCGAACATCCCGCCCCCTCGGTCGGCTCACTGCTGACGGGCTCGTGCCGTGGGGGGGGGGGGGGGGGGGGGGGCCCCCGGGGGGGGGGGGGGGGGGGGGGGGGGGGGGGGTGGGTGGGGGGGGGGGGGGGGGGGGGGGGGGGGGGGGGGGGGGGGGGGGGGGGGGGGGGGGGGGGGGGGGGGGGGGGG
>NZ_JBJGYM010000036.1:0-22726 GCF_054049995.1 Geodermatophilus sp. SYSU D01106
GGCGTCAGCTTCGAGCGGGTCGACTCCGACGGCTGCCTGTCCACCAACGACACCGTCATCGCCATGGCGAACGGCGCCAGCGGCGTCACGCCGACCGCGGCGGAGGGGGGGGGGGGGGGGGCCGGGGCGGGCCCCCCCCCCACGGGTGGATCAGGCGTCGGAGTCGGTGCGCTTCTTCGAGCCGAGGGCGCCGCTGAGGTGCCCGGCGACGTCGTCCTCGTCGTCGTCAGCCTTCGGGTGGGTCGGCCGGAGCCCGCCGGTCACGGAGGGCGCGGTCCGGCCGGACTTGTAGGCGTGGCCCTCGACGTCGTCGGTCTCGTCGCGCTCGGAGTCGGCACCGCGGGCCTTGATGGCGTGGCCTTCGGTGTCGTCGGTCTCGTCGCGCTCGGCGTCGGCGATCTTGACGCGGAAGCCGTGGCCCTCGGTGTCGTCGGTCTCGTCGCGCTCGGCGTCGGCGAACTTGACGCGGATGCCGTGCCCCTCCGTGTCGTCTGTGTCGTCGCGCTCGGCATCCGCGCGCGGACTGAAGCGGCCGTGACCCTCGGGGTCGTCGGTCTCGTCGCGCTCGGCGTCGGCGAACTTGATGCGGACGCCATGGCCCTCGACGTCGTCGGGGTCAGTGGGGAGGGGCTGCTGCTCGGTCATCGCGATCTCCTCGGGTCGGTGTTCCTCGGTGCGGTCAGCGTCGGCCCGGAGCGGGCGGCGGTCTGTCGGCCCGGCGACCGGGCGGGTGTCGGCCGCACGACACCTCACCCGGCCCGCAGCGGCGTGCGGGCCAGTCGGGTGCTGATGCCGGTGGCGAGCGCAGGGCTGAGCGCCGGCCCGCCGCTGACGGCGTCGAGGAACAGCGCGCCGGGGACCCGCCACAGCACCGCCTCGCTCTCGGCGGTGACGGTCGCCGTCCGCGGCACTCGCTCGACGAGGCCGATCTCGCCGAGGTAGTCGGGCGCGGCCATCTCGTTGACCCGGCGCGGGCCGGTCCCGTCGTCGTGATCGACCACCAGCAAGCCCTCGACCAGCACGTACAGGTCGTCGGCGGGATCGCCCTGGCGGAGCAGGACCGTCCCGGCCGGCAGCCGCACCTCCTCGGCGGCCGCGGACAGCCGCTCCAGCGCCGGCCGGCCGGCGCCGTCGAGCAGCCGCAGCCGCTCGAGCACCGCCACCCGCGGCGCCAGCGCACGCCGGCCGCGCTCGGCCGCCGCGTCGAGGTCGGCGACGAACAGCAGCGACGCGGCGGCGACCACCACGGGCACGAGCCCGCCGACCGCCAGGGCACCGGGCAGCCCCAGCCAGGAGACCAGCGCGGGCGCCAGGAACGTCCCGGCCGCGGTGCCGACGGCGGTCAGCGACAGCACCAGCCCCGACACCCGCCCCAGCACGTCACCGCGCACGCTGCGCTGCATCGCCGTCTCCACCAGCACGTCGAGCGCGACGATCGCGATCCCCTCGACGACCAGCACGGCGTAGGCCAGGGCGGGCGCCCGGAGCAGCGCCAGCGTCGCCAGCGGCAGGCCGGTCAGCAGGACCAGCACGCCGATCACCGCCCGCGGCCGGCCCGACCGGGCCAACCGGGCGCTCAGCGTCGCGCCCAGCACCCCGCCCACCCCGGACGCGGCCAGCAGCCACCCCAGGCCGCCGGTGCCGGTGCCGAGGAGCTCCTCGCTCACCAGGACGAGCACCACCAGCTCGACCCCGTACACGGCCGAGCCGGCGACCAGGCACACGGTCAGCACCAGGACGAGCCGGTCGCCGAACAGCGCCGTCGCTCCCTCGCGGAGCTCGGCCAGCGCCCCCGGCCCGGTCCCGTCGTCCCCGCGGGCGGGGTGCGCGGACCGTGCGCGGATCGCCAGCAGCAGGACGGCGGAGACGGCGAACGTGGCCGCGTTGATGCCGAACGCGATCGCCGGGTCGCCGAGCAGCAGCAGGAGTCCACCGGCCGCCGGCCCGGCGACGAACGCGACCTCGCTCACCGTGCTGACCAGCGAGTTGGCCGCCGCCAGCTCGTCCTCGGGTACGAGCGCGGTCACCAGCGCGCTGGCCGAGGCCTGGTACAGCGTGGCCGCCGACGCCGACCCCGCCGAGAGCACGACGACGAGCAGGACCGGCCCCGACACCGCGGCGACGACCGTCAGCCCGACCATGGCCGCGAGCTGCACCAGGTCGCTGAGCGCCATGACGCGGTGCCGCTCGTACCGGTCGGCGACGACGCCGGCCAGCGGGGACAGGAACGTGTACGGCAGGAACCGGCTCAACGTCGCGGCGGCGACCCAGCCCGCCGACCTGGTCTCGGCGAACACGTACGCGACGAGGGCGACGAGGTAGAGGAAGTCGCCCAGTCGCGACGCGGTGAACGACAGCAGGTACATCCGGAAGTCCCGGCGGCGCAGGACCGACCGGGTGGGGCTCGCCGCCCGGTGTCGCCCCGGGCCGATGCTCACGGCCGGCTCTCAGCCCACGAAGCGGCGCAGGGCCGCGACGTCCCGCAGCGTGACGTCGCGGTGCTCGACGGAGATCCAGCCGCGCTTCTGCAAGCCCTGCAGGGCCGCGTTGACCGTCTGCCGGGTGGCGCCGACGCGCTCGGCGAGCTCGGTCTGCGTCAGCGGGGTGCGCACCACCGGGGGGCCTGCGGCCGGGGCCAGCGACAGCAGCAGCTTGGCCACGCGCCGCGGGGTGTCGAGGAAGACGAGGTCCGCGGCGTCGCCGGTGAGCCGCCGGACGGTCCTCGCCAGCGCGGCGAGGAGGGCGCGCATCAACGCCGGCGAGCGCTCGGCGGCGCTGAGCACCGCCTCCCGCGGGACGCGCACGACCGCCGCGTCGGTGAGGGCCGCGATCGTTGCCGAGCGCTGGCCGCCGTCCGCGATCGTCAGCTCGCCGACGGCCTCACCCACCTCCACGACGGCGAGCAACAGCTCCTCACCGTGCGGGGAGGAGGTGACGGCCTTGAGGCTGCCCTCGGCCACCACGAGCAGGGAGTCCCCGGGATCGCCCTCGTGGACGACGAACTGACCCCGTCGGAACCGCCGCAGCGACGAGGCCGCGGCCAGCCGGCGGAGGTCCTCCTCGGGCACCCCGGCGAAGAGCGCACAGCGCCCGAGCACGCGCGCCCGCCCGTCGTCGTCCATCCACGCCCCCGTGCGTCGACCCGGACCGCTTCAGAGCAGGCCCGGGCGGAGCATGACGGTCGGAGCCAGCACAGGGGAAGCGGGGAGTGCGATCCCGTCCCCTGCGACGGCGACCACTGCGCCCCACAGTTCACCCAGCGTGGTCGCCAGGGGCAGGACGGGTAGCCGTCCGGCCGGTCGGCCGTCCCGAAGCAGGTGGGCCACGGCGCCGACGTCGATCCGGCCGGTCACCGGCCGGACGCCGGCGCCCTCGCCGGACAGCTGCCGCACGACGACCGCGTCGCCGACCGTCGGCTCGGCGGTGGGGACCAGCCGGAGGAGGGTCGGGCCGACCACCGGCAGCGAGCGGTGGCTACTCCGCAGCGCGCTGCCGGTCGACGGCGTCCCGGGCTCCGCCGTCCCCGTCGACTGCAAGGCACCGGCCAGCTGTCCACGGTCCAGCAGTGTGGTGACCCGGCGCGGGACGCCCTCGTCGTCGACGGGACCGGCGGCTGGCGCCAGTCGGGAGAGCGCATCGTCCACCAGGGTGACCGCGGGGGAGGCGAGAACCGATCCAGGGGCGCCGCGGAAGGGCCCGGCGCCGGCGAGGGCGGGCCCGGTCAGCGCGCGGCCGAGGGCGCCCACCAGGGCGGCGGAGGCCTCCGGGGCCAAGAGCACCGGCAGCCCGGCCGGCAGCTCGTGCCGGGGCCCCAGCAACGCGGTGGCGCCCGCGACAGCCTGGATGGCGAGCGCCTCGACGTCCGATTCCATGGCGGCTCCGCCGTGGCGGCGACCGGCGTAGCCGGTGGCCGTGCCGTGCTCGTCCTCCCCGACCACGGCGACCTCCGTCTCGACCGACCGCCTCCCGTGCCGGACGCGGACCCCGCGGGTGGAGACGACGGTGACCTCCGCGAGCTCCTCCCGCCACGAGGCGAGATCGACGGTGGACACCCGGCGGTCGAGGGCGCCGGCACGGCGGGCCAGTTCGACAGCGACGGCCACGCCGTCCTGCGCGTCCGCTCCGAAAGGCAGGCCCGGGACCGCGGCGGACGGCACAGGTTGCGGGGCCGGCAGCCGATCCCCGTCGTCTGGTGCTGCGGCGGCCGCGGCCGCCCGGGCGGCGGCCAGCACCGCCGCCAGGCCGTCGTCCCCCAGATCAGTCGTGGAGGCATAGCCCGCGCGCGGCCCCGCCTCGCCCGTGACGACCAGCCGCAGGCCGAGCCCCAGCGTCTCTGCCCGGCTGACCTGGCGGAGCTCTCCGCCGGTGCCCGCCTCGACCCGCGTGACCACCCGGTGGAGTCCGTAGACCTCCGCCTGTTCCGCTCCGGAGCAGCGGGCGAGCAGCGTGTCGGCGCAGCGTTCGGGATCCCTCACGAGGCCCTCCCCGTGACGACGAGACCGTCGATGCGCAGGGTCGGGCTCCCGTAGGAGACGGGCGCCCACTGTCCGTCGCTGCCACAGAGCGCGGGAGTGAGGGCGAGGTCGTCGCCGACGGCGGTGATGCCCGCCAGCGCGGCCGGGCCGGTGCCCAGCAGGGTGACGTCGGCGAGCGGCCGGGTCAGCTCGCCGTCCTCCACCAGGTACGCCTCGCTCGCCGTGAAGGCGAACTCGCCGGTGGCGATGTCCACCTCGCCGCCGGCCAGGCGGGTCACGTAGACGCCGGAGCGCAGGTCGGCCAGGACGGCGGCCGGGTCATCGGTCCCGGGACGGATGAACGTGTTGCTCATCCGGCACAGCGGGGGAGTGGCGGCGGACTCCCGGCGCCCGTTGGGGGTGCCGGGCCGGCCGAGGTGCTCGGCTGCGGTCCGGTCGGTCAGTGCAGCCGCCTGGACGCCGCCGTCGACGAGGACGGTCGGGACGGCGGGGGTGCCCTCGTCGTCGACCCGGTAGGAGCCGAAGCCCCCCGGCAGGGTCGGGTCGTCGACGACGGTCACCTGCGCCGTCGCGAGGCGCCGGCCTTCGGTGCGGGAGTAGACGGAGGTGCCCCGTGCCACCCCGTCGGCCTCCAGCCCGTGACCGCACGCCTCGTGGACGAGCAGGCCCCCGCCGCCCGGCCCCAGGACCACCGGCACCGGTCCCGACGGCGCCGGTCCGGCGTCCAGCCCGCGAAGGGCTCGTCCGCCGGCGGCCGCCCCGACCGACTCGGGGGTCACCGTGGCGAACACCTCGAGCCCGCCCGACCACCCCGGGCCGTCGAAGCCGGTCGCCGTCCGCCCCGCGCGCCGGGCCACCACGCGGCAGGTGAGCCGGGTGCGGACCCGGGTGTCGGCGGCCAGCCGTCCCTCGCTCGTGGCCACGAGCACGTGCTGCCGGACCGCCACGAGCGTCGCAGTCACGGATCGGATGCCCGCGCCGGCCGCGCGGGCCGCCTCGGCGCAGCGGTCCAGCAGGTCGGTGTGCGCCGTGACGTCGACCGGCCCGTCCCGGAGGTCCGGGCGGGGTACCGGGGCGACCGGGCGGACGACGGTTGCCCGGGGGCCGCGGCTGTCCCGCACGGTCGCTGCCGCGCGGGCGGCGGCGAGGAGAGCGGGCCGGTCCAGCACGGTGGTGGATGCCGAACCCCGCGGCCCCGCGCCGCCCACCCGGACGGCGGCGCCCAGGTCCCGGTCGGACCGCAGCTCCAGGACGCCGTCGCGCAGCCGCGAGGTGGCCGTCGTCCGCTGTTCGGTGAACACCTCGCTCCAGGCCCCGCCGCGCCGGAGCGCCTCGGTCAGCGCCGCGGCGACGTCGTCGAGCTCGACCGGCGGGACCCGGGCGGTCACCGCGGCGAGGGGCCCTCGGCGGGCCACCCGTCGTCGTCGATGCCGTCGTCCGGCATGCGCCGGCCGTGGCCGGTGACCTCGTCCGGCTCGTCGGCCTCCGCGTCGGCGGAGCGGCGGTAGGGCATGTGGCCGCGCACGTCCTCGGTCTCGTCGGCTTCCGCGTCGGCGGAGCGGCGATAGGGCATGTGGCCGCGCACGTCCTCGGTCTCCTCGGTCTCCGCGTCGGCCGTGCGGCGATACGGCATGTGACCGGCCACGTCCTCGGCCTCGTCGGCCTCGCCGTCCGCCGTGCGGCGATACGGCATGTGACCGGCCACGTCGTCGACGAGGGTCTCGTCCGCCTCGGCGTCGGCGCCGCGTCGGAAGGGCATGTGGCCCGTGAGCTCGTCGTCGGCGGGGTGCTGGTGCTCGCTCATAGGGTCCTCCGTGGTCGTCGGTGCGGTATGAACCCACTCTCGGGGCGGCGCAGTGGGCCGTGCTGTCGTCCCGGCGACACCGAGCCCGTCGGGTTGCGGACACTGCAGGGAGGCGCCGTGGGCGCGCAAGACCCGCCGACGTTGCTCACGTCGCTGACCGACCTCGGGCGCCGCACCTTCGGCGCCGCCGCCTGTTCGCTGGCGGTCCTCGAGGACGACGACGAGCACCTACGCTTCCGCGCCGCGAGCGGTGCCGGAGCGGAGGAGGTCCTCGGCCTGCGCCTCCCGGTCAGCCGCGGCATCGCCGGCTGGGTGGTGTCCTCCGGGCAGCCGATCGTCGTCTCCGACGTGCGGGCCGATCCGCGTTTCGCGGTGGACGTGGCCGAGTCCACCGGCTACGTGCCGCAGGTGATCCTGGCCGCGCCGCTGACCGCCGGCGGGGAGCCGCTGGGCGTGGTCGAGGTGCTCGACCCCGACAGCGGCCTCGGCGACGGTTCCCTCGAGTTGCTCGCCGCGCTGGCCGCGCACGCGGCGCTCGCCGTGGCCGCCACCGCCGCCACTCCCGCGACGGACCGGCCCGACCCGCGGGTGCTGCTGGCAGAGCTCCTCCGCCGAGGCCCGGACGAGGAGCGGGCGGCCGGCGACCTGCTGCTGGCGCTGCACGGCTACCTGGGGCGGTCGGGTGGACCTGCCGGCCTGGTCTGAGCCGTTCGCCTCCGCGCGGCTGGGCCCGGTGCGGCCCCTGGGCCTGCCGATCACCCGGGAGTGGGCGCAGGGCGACGGCAGCGGCCGCGGCGTGAAGGTGGCCGTGATCGACAGCGGCGTGGACGGCTCCCACCCGCGGGTCGGCGGGATCGCGGGTGGCGTCGCGCTGGAGTACGACCCGGAGGCTCCCGATGCCGTCCGCGTCGAGCAGGGCCCGCACGAGGACCTGTTCGGCCACGGCACGGCGTGCGCCGGGGTGATCCGCGCGCTGGCGCCGGAGTGCGAGATCTACAGCGTGCGCGTGCTCGGCCGGAAGCTGACCGGCAAGGGTCTGGTCTTCGCCGCGGGCCTCCGGTGGGCCATCGAGAACGGCATGCACGTGGTCAACCTCAGCCTGAGCAGCTCGCGGCGCGAGCACCACGGCCTCTTCCACGACCTGGCCGACCTGGCCTACTTCCGCCGCGTGCTGCTCGTCTCGGCGGTGAACAACAGCCCGGCGGAGAGCTACCCGTCCCTCTACTCGTCGGTGTGCTCGGTCGCCGCACGCCCGCAGCCCGGCCCCGGCTGGTCGTTCAACCCCGACCCGCCGGTCGAGTTCGGAGCGGCCGGGGTCGACGTCGACGTCGCGTGGCTGGACCACGGAGCGATCACGGCGACGGGCAACAGCTTCGCCGCGCCCGTGATCGCCGGGCACGCCGCCCGCGTCCTCGGCGCCCACCCCGGCCTGACCCCCTTCCAGGTGAAGGCGGTGCTGCACGCACTGGCCGACAACGCCGTGCGCTGACTCCCCGGGACGGGGCCGGGTCGCCCGATCGGAACCGGCAGGTCCGTCGACGGGCGCGATCGGCGACCTCCGGCCCTATGGTGCCCCCATGCCGACGTGCGGGGCGTGTGGCGAGGACGTTCCTCCCAAGTTCCGCTTCTGCGGCGTCTGCGGCACGCCCGTTGCGGAGCAGGCGGCTCCCCAGCGCGAGGTCCGCAAGACGGTCACCGTCCTGTTCTGCGACGTCGTGGACTCCACGCGGCTGGGTGCCCGGCTCGACCCCGAGTCGCTGCGGCAGGTGATGAGCCGCTACTTCGACGTCGCGCGTGCGGTGCTCGAGCGGCACGGCGGCACGGTGGAGAAGTTCATCGGCGACGCGGTCATGGGCGTCTTCGGCGTCCCCACCCTGCACGAGGACGACGCTCTCCGGGCCACCCGGGCGGCTGCGGAACTCCGCGCCGGCGTAGCCGAGCTCAACGCCACCACGCTGTCGCGGACCTGGGGTGTCGAACTGCACCTGCGGATGGGCGTGAACACCGGCCAGGTCATCGCCGGCGATCCGGCCGGCGGGCAGACGCTGGTCACCGGCGACGCCGTCAACGTCGCAGCCCGGCTCGAGCAGGTGGCCGGGCGGGACGAGATCCTGCTCGGCCCGGTCACCTGGACGCTGGTGCGCGACGCGGTCGTCGCGGAGCGGGTCGACGGCCTGGAACTCAAGGGCAAGGACGACGCGATCGTCGCCCATCGCCTGGTGTCGGTGATCCCGCGGGTACTGGGCCGGGCCCGCCGCGTGGACACCCCCATGGTGGGCCGGGCGCGCGAACGGCGGCTGCTCGACCAGGCCCTCGAGCGCTCGGTGGCGGAGAACGGCTGCCACCTGTTCACCGTCCTGGGCCCGGCGGGAGTCGGGAAGTCGCGCCTGGTGCACGACTTCCTCACCGATATGGCGGAGCAGGCCACCGTCCTGCGGGGGCGGTGCCTGGACTACGGCGAGGGCATCACCTTCTGGCCGGTCGGGGAGATCGTCCGCGAGGCCGTGGGAGCCGAGGAGGCCGACGGCGCCGACGTCGTCCGGGCCCGGCTGGCGGAGGTCATGGTCGCCGAGGAGCACGGCGCGCTCGTCGCCGATCGGGTGGCGGCGCTGGTGGGCGGTGACGAGGTGGCCAGCCGGACCGACGAGGTGCCCTGGGCCGTCCGCAAGCTGCTCGAGACGCTGGCGGCCGAGCGGCCCCTCGTGGTCGTCGTGGACGACCTGCACTGGGCCCAGCCCACGCTGCTCGACCTCGTCGAACACGTCGCCGACTGGAGCCGCGACGCGCCCATCCTGCTGCTGTGCATCGCTCGGCCCGAGCTGCTCGACGCCCGCCCGGGCTGGGCCGGCGGGAAGATGAACGCGACGTCGATCCTGCTCGAGGCGCTCAGTCCGGTGGAGTCGGCGGAGCTGGTGGCCAACCTGCTCGGCCAGATCGGGGACGGCGACGCCGTCCGCGGCCGGATCGCCGCCGCAGCCGAGGGCAACCCGTTGTTCGTCGAGGAACTCGTCGCGATGCTCGTCGACGACGGCCTGCTGGTGCGCGACGGCGAGCGCTGGGTCGCCACCGCGGACCTCGACGCCACCCCCATCCCGCCGACCATCTCCGCGCTGCTGGCCGCGCGGCTGGACCGGCTCGCCGAGCAGGAGCGGGCCGTCATCGAGCGGGCCAGCGTCGTCGGCAAGACCTTCTACCGGACCGCCGTCGCCGAGCTGTCCTCCTCCGACCTTCGGCCGGGGGTCGCCGCCTCGCTGATGGCGCTGGTCCGCAAGGAACTCATCCGGCCCGACCGGTCCGGCTTCTTCGGCGACGACGGCTTCCGGTTCCGGCACCTGCTCATCCGGGACGCCGCCTACGACGCGATGCCGCGGCGCGAGCGGGCGGAGCTGCACGAGCGGCTGGCAGGCTGGCTCGAGGCCGCGTCGGGGGGACGGCTGGCCCAGTTCGAGGAGATCCTCGGGCACCACCTCGAACAGGCCTACCGCCAGCTCAGCGGCCTGGGCGTCGCTGACGAGCACGTCGCGGCGCTGGCCGGACGCGCGACCCGGCACCTGGCGGCCGCCGGCCGGCGGGCGCTCGCCCTGTCTGACGTCCCCGCGGCGGTCGCCCTGCTGGAGCGCGCCGCGGCGATCGCGCCGGCCGACGCGCGCGCCGGGGTCGTCGCCGACCTCATGGCCGCGCTGGTCGACGCCGGCCGGCTGCGCGAGGCGCGCGACCTCCTCGCACGGACTCCCGCCGGGCTCGAGCAGGCGACGCCGGCGCTGCGGCTGGCGCGGCTGGAGATCCAGTTCCTGATCCGCGAGGCCGGGCTCGACGAGGTGGTGGCCGAGTTGCCCGGCGCGGTGGCGGCGCTGGAGGTGTCCGGCGGACCCCGCGACCTCGTGCGCGGGCTGAACCTCCTGGCCCGGCTCCACTGGGAGCGCGGGCAGGTGCTGGAGGCCGAGCGGCTGACGCGACGGGCCCTGACCACGGCCCGGGCCACCGGCGACCTGCGAGATGTCGGCCACGCCCTGGGGCAGCTCGGCTTCTACGCCCTCATCGGCCCGACGCCCGTGGACGAGGCGATCGACCGCTGCACCGGCCTGCTCGCCGAGGCCGGGGACGACCGCCGGGTCCGGGCCTCGCTGGTCAAGACGCTGGGCAGCTTGCACGCGCTGCGGGGGGAGATGGACCTGGCCCGCCGACTGGCCGAGGAGAGCTCCTCCGTCCTGGCCGACCTCGGGCTGCCGCTGGATGCCGCGCAGGCCGCGGTGGAGTTCGCCATCCGCGAGCTCATCGACGGGGATCCGCTCGCAGCCGAGTCGTACGCCCGGGAGGGCTTCGAGGTGCTCCGGGCGATGGGGGAGACCTCGTACATGTGCAACTGCGCCGCGGTGCTCGCGCAGGCGCTGTCGGTGCAGGGGCTGCACCACGAGGCCGCTCGCTTCGCCGCGATCAGCGAGCAGGCGACCGACGACCACGACGTCGGTGCGCAGCTGCAGTGGCGGGCTGCGCGCGGTCGCGTGCTCACCGCCGAAGGCCGTCATCACGAGGCGGTGGAGCTGACCCGGTCCGCCGTCGACCGCGCCGAGGGCACGGACATGGTCCTGCTCCGGGGCGACGCGTGGTCGGAACACGCGCAGGCACTGCACGCCGCGGGCCGGGCCGAGCAGGCGCTTGAGGCCGCCCGCACCGCCCTGGCGCTCTACGAGCGCAAGGGCGCCACCGCCGTCGCGGCGCACGCCCGGACGCTGCTCGACGTCGTCTCCGACCGCGGCCCGGCGAGGGTCTGAGGATGCGCGCGCCGGCTCCGGCGGCCGGGCGCCAGGCCGTCCACCGGCCGGCCCGCTCCGGTCGCACCGCCCGACCTCCGCTGGTCGTGGCACGGCACCTGGCCGCCCTGGTGCGGTCGCGGCTCGTGGACCGGGACAGCCTGCCCACCGCGGCCCGTGACCTCCTCGTCGCGCTCGGGCCCGCCTACGTCAAGCTCGGCCAGGTCCTCAGCACCCGGGTGGACGCACTGCCGCCCGAGTGGACCAGCGCGCTCGCCGGGCTCCGTGACGCTCTGCCGCCGGAGCCGTGGGCGACCGTCGCTCCGGTCCTGGAGCGGGCACTCGGCGCCGAGGCGGCGGGCATCGCACCGGTCCCGGTGGCTGCGGGCTCGGTGGCGCAGGTCCACCGCACCCGGCTGGCCGACGGCCGCGATGTGGCCGTGAAGGTGCTCCGCCCCGGTGCCGGTGAGCGGATCGCGGCGAACCTGACACCGCTCCTGGGCGCGGCCCGTGTCGCCCAGCGGATCAGCCGCCGGGCCCGGGTGCTCAACGTCGAGGGCATCGTCGCCGAGCTCGCTGACCTCCTGCAGTCCCAGACCGACCTGCGGGAGGAGGCGCGCAACTACCGGCGGTTCAGCCGGGAGTTCGCCGGCGACGAGACTGTGCGGCTGCCCGCAGTCGTCGACGCGCTGAGTACCGCCGACGTGCTGGTCACCGACTTCGTCGAGGGCGTCGACCCCTACGACGTGGCGCACCTCCCGCTCACGCCCGTCCAGCTGGCCCGCCGCTTCGACGAGCTCGTCGACGACATGATCTTCGTCAAGGGCCTGTGCCATGCCGACCTGCACCCGGGCAACTTCTTCTGGGACGACGAGGCGCGCGTGGTGCTCGTCGACGTGGGGCTGGTGCACCGCATCGACAAGGAGCAGCGCCAGCACCTGTGGGCGTTCTACTCGGCCCTGCTGGACGGCTTCGAGGACTTCGCCGCGGCCTACGTCGTGCGGCATCTCACCACCGTCCGGAACGGCGGCCAGGTGCCCGAGGACGTCACCGATGAGGTCGCGCGGCTGGTCCGTCGGCACTGGGTGGAGAGTTCCGGCCGGCCGGCCTTCGGGCCGATGTTCGTCGAGCTGCTCGGCGTGCTCGGTTGGCACGACCTGCAGCTACGTCCCGAGCACAGCCGGCTGTTCCTGACCCTGGCCACGGTCGAGGGCTATTTGTTCTCGCTAGACCCGGGCTACGACACCCTCGAGAACGCCCGGCGCAAGCGCGTCGAGCAGGCCGAGTACGTCGCGGTTCCGCCGCAGGCCGACGAGCTCGTGTTCCAGGGAGTGGCCACCTACTCCGCCGCGATGTTCGGCGACGGCCGGGACGCCCGCGCGGCCTGGGCCGAACGGGACAGGTTCGTGCTCGACACCCTGGGGGTGGCCGACGGGACGTCGTTCCTGGACGTCGGCTGCGGTCGCGGGCAGCTCGTGGCCGCCGCGGCCGCCCGTGGCGCCCGGGCGGTCGGCGTGACGATCAGCCCGGCCGAGCACGACGTGTGCCAGGAGCGCGGTCTCGACGTGCTGCTCACCAGCTGGCAGGACGCCGACCGGCACCTGGGCCACCGGCAGCCACGGTTCCAGACTATGGCGGCTGTCGAGATGGACACCCACCTGGGCACGCTGCACGAGAGCCGGGTCGGGCTGCTCGACCTGAGGCTCGCGCGGTTCTTCGGCTGGGCGCACGACCACCTGGAGCCCGGCGGCCGGCTGCTGGTGCAGACCCTCAGCGTGCCAGGGGACCTCGTCCGCGACGAAGCCCGCAGACCGGAGTTCGAGCGGCTGAGCGACCTGCTCCCCTTCACGGGCTTCAGCACGCTGCCGCAGATGGTCGCCGCCGCGGACCGCTGGTTCACCGTCGAGCAGGTCCTCGACCACTCGCGCGACCTGCTGCCGACGTACGAGTTCTGGCGGGACAACGTCAACCGCCAACTGCCCTCGCTGCGCCGGGTGGTCCGCGCCGAGACGATCGTGCTCGTCCGGCGCCACCTCGACACCCTCATCGGCCTGGCCGAGAGCGGCACCCTGCGGCTGCACCGGCTGGTCCTGCATGCCCGAGCGCTGGAAGGCCGCGCACGCGGGTGACGTCCCCGCTGTACGCGGGGTCGCCGTCGCCCAGCAGCTCGGCGACCTCGGACAACGCCCCCATTGTCGTGCCACCGTCCGACCGATACCCGACCGGAGAACCTCTCGAGCCGCACCGGAGGTGTCCGCCCTCGGTTGGGATGGTGACGGGATCCCTAATGCCCGGGAGGAACAGTGGCGAGCCTCGAGCGGCGTAGTCGCAACGGCAGGGTGCGCTGGTACGCCCGCTTCCGTGACCCGTCCGGCACACAGGTGGTGAAGGTGTTCGACCGGAAGGTCGACGCCGAGCGCCATCTCGCCACCGTGGAGGCGTCGAAGCTCACCGGCAGCTACATCGACGCTAGGCGTGCTGCGTTGACCTTCGCGGAGTTCGCCGAGGAGCACTGGGCGGCGCACGCCCCGCTTCTGGCTGCGGACACCACGCGGCTGGTCAAGCGATCGCGGCTCGTCCGCCACGTCCTGCCGGCACTGGGACGGCATCCAGTCGGCTCTCTCCGGCCGAGTCACGTGGCCGCGGCCGTCGGACGGTGGTCGCAGACCCTCGCGCCGGGCACTGTCGGGCAGGTGCTGCGGCAGGTCCGGCAGGTCCTCGACGCCGCCGTCGCCGACGGACTGCTCGCCTCCAACCCCGCGAAGGCCGTCAGGGCACCGGCGGCGCCGCGCCGGCGCGACGTGCACCTGACCGACGAGGACGTCGCCGCGGTCCTCGCCGCGACACCGGACCACTACCGGCCGCTGGTGCTCGCGCTCGTCGGGCTGGGGCTGAGGATCAGCGAGGCCTGCGGGCTGCGGGTGGAGGACGTCGACTTCCTGCGTCGCACGGTGCGCATCCGCCAGCAGCGCCGCCCCGGAGGTGAACTGGGGCAGCTCAAGACGAGCTCCTCCCGGCGGGACGTCCCCGCCGACGACGTCGTCCTGCAAGCGCTGGCCGAGCAGATCCGCCAGCACCCACGCACCGACGGCCTCGTGTTCTCCAGTCGTACTGGAGGAGCGCTCACCAAGTCGGTGGCCGGCCACCTCTTCGACGACATCGAGCGGACCGTCCGGCTCACCGTCTCGCCGCACTCCCTGCGGCACTACTTCGGTGCGAGCCTCGTGTCACGGGGGGTCTCCGTGGTCGCCGTGTCGCGCTGGCTGGGACACTCGGGACCGGAGATCACCTACCGCGTGTACGCCTATCTGAAGCCCGACGACGAGCTCGCGACGCGCGCGGCGATGGCCGACATCCTGTCCACGATCAATCCTGATGTGTACCCGTTGTGTACCCGGGAGCCGAGCCCGTAGGGAAAACCGCAGGTCATATGCCGAATAGCCTTGCTGCAGTCCTGTTCGACATGGACGGCACGCTCGTGGAGACCGAGCAGCACTGGGGGGCGGCGCTGTTCGGCCTCGCCCGCCGCCTGGGCGGGGAGCTGAGCCCCGCCGCCCGCGAGGCCACCGTGGGCACCAGCATGCGCACCGCGCTGGGCATCCTCTACGCCGACCTCGGCGTCGACCGCGAGCACGTGTGGGAGACCGACGCCGCCGAGGTCGAGGCGACCGTCGCGGGGCTGCTCGCCGAGGACGTGCCCTGGCGGCCCGGCGCCCGCCAGCTGCTCACCGAGGTCCGCGCCGCCGCGCTGCCCACCGCGCTGGTGACGACGACGCCGCGGGCGCTGGCCGACCTGGTCCTCACCCGGATCTCCGCCGACCTCGACGTGCCGCCCTTCGACCTCACCGTCTGCGGCGACGAGGTGCCCGCCCGCAAGCCCGACCCGGCGCCCTACCTGCAGGCCACCGCGGCGCTCGGCGTCGACCCGGCCGCGTGCGTCGTCGTCGAGGACTCCGCCGCCGGGGTGGCCGCGGGGCTCGCCGCCGGCGCCGCCGTGCTGGGCGTCCCCTCGCTGCAGCCCCTGGCCCCGGCCGACGGCCTGGTCCTGCGCGACACCCTCGCCGGCGTCGGGCTCGCCGACCTCGAGCGCCTCGTGCTCGACCGGGACGCCGCCCGCCGCTGACCGCTCAGGCCGGGACCGGCTCCCGGCCGCGCGAGACCACCAGCCGCACGCGCGCCAGCGCCGCGACGTCGCGGGTGGGGTCGCCGTCGACGAGCAGCAGGTCGGCGTCCAGGCCCGGCGCGAGCCGCCCGGTGCGGTGCCCGAGCCCGCAGGCGCGGGCGGCGCCGGCGGTCGCCGTCGCCAGCGCGTCGGCGGCCGGCACCCCGGCGGCGGCCAGCGAGGCGACCGCCCGCGCCACGATCCCGTGCGGCTTGCCCGGCGCGATGCCGGAGTCGACCCCGCTGACCAGCCGGACGCCGGCCGCGTGCAGCCGCGCCGCCTCGGCCGCCCGCGCTTCCTCGGTGAGGCCCAGCCGGTCGATCAGCGCTTGCACCCGGGGCGGCGGCACGGCGCCCTCGGCCAGCCCGAGCGTCGGGCCGACGACGACGCCCGCCCGGGCCAGCTGCCCGGCCAGCCCCGGTGGGGCGCCCCAGCCGGTCGCCGTCAGGCAGGTGCAGTGCTCGATGCCGTCGACGCCGGCGGCGAGCACCTGCCGGACGGCGGGCAGGGCGTGCGCGTGGGCGGTCACCGGCAGGCCCAGCCGGTGCGCCTCGTCGACGACGGCGCGCACCTCTGCGGTGGTGAACTGGCAGGCTGCCATGTCGGTGCCCGGCGTCATCGCCCCGCCGCTGGCCATCACCTTGACCACGCCGGCGCCCCGCGCGGCCCGCTCGCGCACCGCGTCCCGCAGCGGCCCGGTGCCGCGCACCTGCCCGCCCATGCCGGCGCAGTGCCCGCCGTGCGAGGTGAGCGGCGGCCCCGAGGCCACCACGGTCGGCCCGTCCTCCGGCGCCCGCTCCACCACCGCCCAGCCGACGTCGCCCAGGTCGCGCACCGCCGTCACCCCGGCGGCGAGGTGCTGCCGCAGGGAGTCGGCCACGGTGGCGTCCACCTCGGCCGGGGAGAGCTCCGGCAGCCGGTCGAGCGCGCGCGGGCCGCTGTCGCCGCACAGGTGCACGTGGGTGTCGACCAGGCCGGGCACCAGCGTCGTCCCGGGCAGCGCGGTGACCGGCACGCCGTCGGGCGCGGCCGCCGACGCGGGCTGCACGGCCACGATGCGGCCGTCCTCGACCAGCACCAGCGCGCCGTCGCGCAGCACGCGCTCGCCGTCGAAGGCGCGGTCGGCCCGGTAGCCCCGCATGGCGGCTCCCTCCGGGAGGAGGCGGCCGACGCTAGGGCGGGGGAAGCGCCGCCGTCGACGGGACCCGGCGCGTCTCGCTCATCCCGCGACGGCGGCCGGGCCGGTCAGCGCGAGCGCGCCCTCCGGCGTCACGGCCAGCGCGCGGGGGAGGCCCGGCACCGGCATGACCCACCGCTCCTCGAGGGCCGTGCGCAGCAGCGCCGCGCCGAGGGCGCCGCCGAGGTGCGGACGCCGCTCGGTCCAGTCGAGGCAGGCCCGCACGGGCGGGCGGCTCCCCGACGGCGCCGCGCCGCAGACCTCGGCGAACCAGCGACGCCCGGCCGGGGTCACCGCCAGGCCGGCGGTGGTGTCCAGCAGCCCCCGGGCGGCCAGCGACCCGAGGACCGCGACGCCGAGGCGGCCGGCGAGGTGGTCGTAGCAGGTGCGCGCCTCGGCCAGGCGGGCGTCGGCCCGGACGGTCCGCAGCGACGTCGGGCGCTCGCGCTCGCCGGCCAGCGCCCCGAGGTCCTCCAGGGCAGCGGCCACCTCCGGCCCGGCCAGCTCGACGTAGCGGGCCCGCCCCTGGCGCCGCTCGGTGAGCACGCCCGCGCCCACGAGGAGGGTGAGGTGCTCGCTGGCGGTGGAGCGGGCGACGCCGGCGTGCCGGGCCAGCTCGCCCGCCGTCCAGGCCCGGCCGTCGAGCAGCGCCAGGCACATCGCCGCCCGGCTGCGGTCGGCGAGCAGCCCGGCGAAGCGGGCGAGGGAGGCGGCGGACACCGGCACGCGGCCATCCTGGCGCACCGACGGTTCGGTCCCCGCCGAACACCGGCGCGGCCAGGCTCGCCCCGTGCTGACCCCTGTGGTGACCTCCGCCGTCCTCGAGGACCCCCGCTACCGCGTCCCGGCCGCGCCGCCCGCTGCGTCCGGGCTGGCCTGGCTGCGCTCGCGGGTGCCGCGCTTCTGCGACGGGCCGGAGCACGCCCGCCGCCGGGCGGTGCTCGACGACCTCCTCACCGCTACGACCGTTATCCCCAACTCAGCCGCCGATCCGGCGGTGGTACTGATCGGCGGGCTCGGCCTGCCGGCCGAGCGGGCGGGTGACGTGGCCCGGGTGGCGGCCGCCTACCAGCCGCACGCGCCGCAGTCCGCCGGGGCCGACGCCGCGCTGGAGCGGCTCGTGGCGGCCTGCGGCGGGCGCAGCGATGCCACGGCGGCCCGGCTGTGCCTGCTCGTGCAGGCGTACGCCGGCCTCTCCGCGCTGGCCCGGCAGCGGCGGGAGGGGCGGGCGGGACCGCCCGTGCCGACCACCCGGCGGGTCGCGCCGGACGGCACCGAGGTGGAGGTTGACCTGACCGACGCGCCGTTCGGCCGGGGCCCGCACGCCTGCCCGGGCCGGGCGCTGGCCGAGGCGTGGTCGGCGGCGTGGCGGGAGGGCAGCCCGGAGGCGTGGCCGGCGGTGCTCGCGTGACCGCCGACCCGCACGGCCGCGCCGCGTTCCGCGCCCTGCACGCCGGCCCGGCGCCGCTGCTGCTGCCCAACGCGTGGGACGTCGCCTCGGCGCTGGCGCTCGTGGCTGACGGGCACCCCGCGGTCGGCACGACGAGCCTCGGGGTCGCGGCCGCCGCCGGGCTCCCCGACGCCACACGGGCGGCCCGCGCCGCGACCGCGGGGCTCGCCGGGCGGCTGGCCGGGCTGCCGGTCCCGGTCACCGTCGACCTCGAGGACGGGTACTCCGACGACCCGGCGGATGTGGCCGCCCTCGCCGCCGCGCTGCCCGCCGCCGGGGTGAACCTGGAGGACTCGACCGGCGGGGGCCTGGCCGATCCGGGGCGGCACGCGGACAGGGTCGCCGCCGTCGCGGCCGCGGCGCCCGGGCTGTTCGTCAACGCCCGGGTGGACACGTACTGGCTGGGGAGCGCGCCGACCTGGCGACCACGCTGGCGCGGGCGCGGCGCTACGTGGCCGCGGGCGCCGACGGGATCTTCGTGCCCGGCCGGCTCACCGCGGCCGAGATCGCCGTCCTCGCCGCGGAGCTGCCGTGCCGCTCAACGTGCTCGCCGGGCCCGACCACCCGCTGCCCCGGCTGGCCGAGCTGGGGGCGCGCCGGGTGAGCACCGGCTCGCTGCTGGTCCGCGCGGCGCTCGACGCCGCCGTCGCGGTGGCCCGGCGCCTGCGCGACGGCGGGCCCGCCCCGCCGGCCACGCCGTACGCCGAGGTGGACGCCCGCACCGGCGCCCTCGGCGCCTGAGCCCCCGGGCAGCGCTCCGGTGGCGGTGCCCCCGCGATCATGGAGCCCGCGTGGCGACATCCCGACGCCGCCCGGCGTGTCGCCACCGCAGCTCCATGATCGCGGCCGGGGACGGGACGAGCGCTCGCGATCGGCTCCGGACGCGGACCCGGACGGGGAGCGCGCGGACCGTGCCGGCGCGCGTCAGTCGCGCTCGACGACCGGCAGCGTGCTCCAGCCCGCGGCGGCCGCGGCCTCGGCCGGGAACGGCGGGGGAGTGCCGCCGAAGGAGGGGCACAGCGCCTGGTGGTCGCACCAGCCGCACAGTCGGGTGCGGTTGGGCCGGAAGTCGCCGGTGGCCACCGCCCGCTCGATCGCCGCCCAGATGGCCAGCAGCGTCCGCTCGAAGCGCAGCAGCTCGGCCTCCTCGGGGGCGTAGGTGAGCGCGTCGCCGTCGCCGAGGTAGATGAGCTTGAGCTGGCTGGCGACCACGCCGCGGGTGCGCCACAGCACCAGCGCGTAGAACTTCATCTGGAACAGCGCCTTGGACTCGAACGCCTCGCGCGGCATCGAGCCGGTCTTGTAGTCGACCACCCGCAGCGCGCCGTTGCGGGCGACGTCGAGCCGGTCGACGTACCCGCGCAGCAGCAGCCCGTCGGGCAGCGTCACCTCGACCAGCTGCTCGCGGCCCTCGGGCTGGATGCGGGTCGGGTCCTCCAGTCGGAAGTAGGTCTCCACCAGCTCCCCGGCCGAGGCGAGCCAGGACTCCAGCGACGGCGGCTCGGCGCCGTCCTCACCCGGGGCGAAGAGCGCGGCCACCTCCGGATCGGCCTGCAGCTCCTCCCACGCCGGACCCACCAGCCCGCGCGCGGCCTCGACGGTGCGCTCGGCCTGCGGCAGGTCGTAGAGCCGCTCGAGGACGGCGTGCACGAGCGTGCCGCGCACCGCCGCCGCGCTCTTCTTCTCCGGCAGCCGGTCGATGGTGCGGAAGCGGTAGAGCAGCGGGCAGGTCTTGAAGTCGGCCGCGCGGCTGGGCGACAGCGACGGGCGGCGCGGCGCCCGCGCCGCCTCGGGAGCGTGCTCGGCGCCGTCGGACGGGGTGCCGGACGGGGTGCCGGACGGGGCGCCGGGCGCGGTGTCGGGGGAGAACACGGCCGTCATGGCATCGAGGCTAGGTCGCCCCACCGACAGTCCCGCGTCCCCGCGCCGGGACGGGCGCCCGCGGCGCTCGCCTAGGCTGGCCGCCCGTGACCGAGCAGCCCGAGCCCAGCCAGACCGCCGAGAGCGCCGCCCCGGCACCCGCCGCCGAGCCGTCGGCCGCGGGGGAGGAGCAGCCGGCGCCGGTGGAGCGGACCCCGGTCCCGGGCGCGTTCGCCGTCGGCGACCGGGTGCAGCTCACCGACCCCAAGGGCCGGCTGCACACCGTCGTCCTCGAGCCCGGCAAGCAGTTCCACACCCACCGCGGCGCCATCGCCCACGACGACCTCATCGGTGCGCCCGAGGGCTCGGTCGTGCACTCCACCGCCAACACCGGCTACCTGGCGCTGCGCCCGCTGCTCGCCGACTTCGTCCTCTCGATGCCGCGCGGCGCGCAGGTCATCTACCCCAAGGACGCCGCCCAGATCGTCGGCAGCGGCGACGTCGGCCCCGGCATGCGGGTGCTGGAGGCCGGCGCCGGCTCCGGCGCGCTCACCTGCTCGCTGCTGCGCGCCGTCGGCGCGTCCGGCCGGGTCACCAGCTACGAGCGGCGCGAGGACTTCGCCGACGTCGCCCGCGGCAACGTCGGCGCCTTCTTCGGCGGGGTGCCCGCCAACTGGGACCTGCGGCTGGGCGACCTCGCCGACCACCCCGCCGAGGAGGTCGTCGACCGCGTCGTCCTGGACATGCTCGAGCCCTGGGCGGTGCTGCCCACCGTGGCCGCCGCGCTGCGCCCGGGCGGCGTGCTGGTCGGCTACGTCGCCACCGTCACCCAGCTGTCCACCTACGTCGAGGCGCTGCGCGCGCAGGGCTGCTGGACCGAGCCCTACGCCTGGGAGTCGCTGGTCCGCCCGTGGCACGCGGTGGGCCTCGCCGTGCGCCCGGAGCACCGGATGGTGGCCCACACGGCGTTCCTGGTGACCGCCCGCCGGCTCGCCGAGGGCGTCGTCGCGCCCATCCGCCAGCGCCGCGCGCAGAAGGGCTGAGCGCCGGTCCCTACACCACCCGGAGGCCCTCCGCGAGCCACGGGCAGGACGTCGGCAGGCGTGTATAGATTTGCGTCCTGGCTCCCCCTGATGTGTGCGGAGGTGCGCGATGGGCCCCGGCCTTGGCAATGGTCCCGACGAGTTCCGAGCGCGGCGCGAGCGTGACGTCTCCGCCCTGCTCGCCCAGATCTCCTACCTCGAGGAGGAGATCGGCCTGCTGCGCCGCAAGGTGTCCGAGAGCCCGCGACAGGTGCGTGCGCTGGAGGAGCGGATCGCCGAGGCGGAGGGCCGCGCGGCCTTCCTCTCCGACCGCAACGACAAGCTGGCCGGCACCCTGCGCGACGCCCGCGAGCAGCTGGTCACGCTCAAGGAGGAGATCGACCGGCTCGGCCAGCCGCCGTCGGGCTACGGCGTCTTCCTCGGCCGGCACGACGACGGCAGCGTCGACGTCTTCACCGGCGGGCGGAAGCTGCGGGTGTCGGTGTCGCCGGCCGTCGAGCTCGACGGCCTGCGCCCCGGCCAGGAGGTCATGCTCAACGAGGCGATGAACGTCGTCGAGGCGCTCGGCTACGAGAAGCAGGGCGACGTCGTCATGCTCAAGGAGCTGCTCGAGCCCGTCGACGGCGTCACCCAGCGCGCGCTGGTCATCGGCCACACCGACGAGGAGCGGGTCGTCTACCTGGCCGACTCCCTCACCGGGCAGCCGCTGCGGGTCGGCGACTCGCTGCTGCTGGAGTCGCGGTCGGGCTACGTGTACGAGCGGATCCCCAAGAGCGAGGTCGAGGAGCTCGTCCTCGAGGAGGTCCCCGACATCGACTACTCCGACATCGGCGGCCTCTCCCGGCAGATCGAGCAGATCCGCGACGCCGTGGAGCTGCCGTTCCTGCACGCCGACCTGTTCCGCGAGTACGAGCTGCGCCCGCCCAAGGGCATCCTGCTCTACGGCCCGCCCGGCTGCGGCAAGACGCTCATCGCCAAGGCGGTCGCCAACTCGCTGGCCAAGAAGGTGTCCGCGGTGAAGGGGGAGGGGCAGGCCAAGTCCTACTTCCTCAACATCAAGGGCCCCGAGCTGCTCAACAAGTACGTCGGCGAGACCGAGCGGCACATCCGGCTGGTGTTCCAGCGCGCCCGCGAGAAGGCGAGCGAGGGCACGCCGGTCATCGTCTTCTTCGACGAGATGGACTCGATCTTCCGCACCCGCGGGTCCGGCGTGAGCTCCGACGTCGAGTCGACGATCGTCCCGCAGCTGCTCAGCGAGATCGACGGCGTCGAGGGGCTGGAGAACGTCATCGTCATCGGCGCCTCCAACCGCGAGGACATGATCGACCCGGCGATCCTGCGGCCCGGCCGGCTCGACGTGAAGATCAAGATCGAGCGCCCGGACGCCGAAGCCGCGCGCGACATCTTCAGCAAGTACCTGCGGCCCTCGCTGCCGATCCACCCCGACGACCTCGCCGAGAACGGCGGCAGCCGCGAGGCCACCATCCAGGGGATGATCCAGCGCACCGTCGAGCGGATGTACACCGAGAGCGAGGAGAACCGCTTCCTCGAGGTGACCTACGCCAACGGTGACAAGGAGGTCCTGTACTTCAAGGACTTCAACTCCGGGGCGATGCTGCAGAACATCGTCGACCGCGCCAAGAAGATGGCCATCAAGGACAGCCTGGACTTCGGGTCCAGCGGTCTGCGGGTCGGCCACCTCATGCAGGCCTGCGTCGACGAGTTCAAGGAGAACGAGGACCTGCCCAACACGACCAACCCCGACGACTGGGCGCGGATCTCGGGCAAGAAGGGCGAGCGGATCGTCTACATCCGCACGCTCATCAGCGGCAAGGGCAGCGACTCCGGCCGCGCCATCGACACCGCCACCAACACCGGCCAGTACCTCTGAGCCGGCCCCGGGGGGGGGGGGGGGGGGGGGGGGGGGGGGGGGGGGGGGGGGGGGGGGGGGGGGGGGGGGGGGGGGGGGGGGGCGGGGGGGGGGCGGGGGGGGGGGGGGGGGGG
>NZ_JBJGYM010000037.1:0-20577 GCF_054049995.1 Geodermatophilus sp. SYSU D01106
CTCTGCACACAGGGGTGTGCAGAGCACGAAGCCGAGCGCGAGGACTGTCCCGGACACGGTCGTGCTCTGCACGCAGGGGTGTGCAGAGCACGACCCGGCCGGGGAGACAGGGGTCGGCCCAGGCCGGGGTGGCTACCGCGCCGGGAGCGCCAGGCCCGCCACGAGCTCCCGCGCCGCGGCGTCGGCCAGCAGCTCCTCCGGCAGCCCGGCCAGCGCCGAGCGCATCGCCGACGGCCCGCCGAACTGGAACCCGAGCTGGGTCGCGTAGCAGGCACAGGCGTCGGCGCGGCGGTCGAGGTCCTGGGGCAGCCGCACCGGCGCGAGCCCGCCGGGCAGGTCCGGCCCGGGCACCGCGCCGGGGTCGCGCAGCACGTACGGCGAGTCCCGCCACCAGAGCACCGGCCGCCCCGTCCCGGCCAACGCGCGCAGCACCTGCAGGTGGTCGACGTGCCCGCCGAGCGCCTGCGGGGCCAGCCACAGGTCGCCGGGCAGCCCGGTCAGCGCCGCCCGCACGTCCTCCCACGCGTCATCCTCGGGGCGCACGCCGGCGAACAGCTCCGCCGCGCTCCCGTACCCGCGGTGGGGGGCCTCGCGCAGGTCCAGGTGCAGCGGCGTCGCCCCGAGCACCGCCATCGCGGCGGCGTCCTCGTCGCGGCGCAGCGCCATGTAGTCGACGTCGGCCGGGAGCCCCTTGTCGAGTTGGCAGGCCAGGGCGAAGCCCTCCGGGTCGGGCACGCTGCGGGTGAAGCAGGTGACCACCGTGACCTCGTGCCCGGCGTCGGCCAGCACGGCGAGCGTGCCGCCCACGGAGAACGCGGCGTCGTCCAGGTGCGGGCTGACCGCGGTCACCCTCACAGCAGGTGGGCCGCGGCGCGGAACCGGCAGGAGAGGTCGACCGTCGGCGGCATCGTCCAGTCATGCGACGGCGTCGTCCCGGCCACCTCGGAGTAGACGTCGTCGATCGAGCGGGCGAGCACCGGCCACGAGTAGAGCCGGCGCACCTCCTCCAGCGCCGCCGTCGCGAGCCGCTCGCGCAGCGCGCCGTCGGTGAGCAGCCGGTCGAGCGCGACCCGGAGCCCCGCGACGTCGCCCGGGGCGTGCAGCAGCCCGTTCTCGCCGTCGCGCAGGCAGTCGACGACGCCGACCGAGTCGGTGCTCACCGTCGGCAGCCCACTCGCCATCGCCTCGAGCAGCGTGTTGGAGAACCCCTCGCTGTAGGTGGGGCTGACGAACACGTCGGCCGAGCGGTAGACCGCGGGCGCCTCGTCGGGCGGCACGTAGCCGAGGAACGTCGTCCGCCCGTCGGCTCGGGCGCGGGCCTCGTCGAGGTCGGGACCGATGCCGGAGACGACCAGCCGGACGCCGTCGGGCAGCGCCTCGAGCAGGTCGAGCACGCCCTTGCGGCGGTCGACCCGGCCGTGGAACAGCAGCACCGGCGGGTCCTGCAGCGACCCGAGCGGGCGCTCGGCGGGGGTGAACCGGCGGGTGTCGGTGGCGCCCGGGACGATCGCGAAGCGCGCCGGGTCCGAGCCGAGGTTGCCCACCACCTCGTCGCGGAAGCTGGCGCTGCCGATGAGCACCGCGGAGGAGGCGTCGACGACGGCGCGCATCGCGTGCGCGTGGGTCTCGCAGCAGGTGCCCACCCAGTGCCCGTCGCCGCCCTGGATGCTCACCACAGCCGGCAGCCCGGTCTCCCGCGCCGCGGCCAGCACCGCGAGACCCGGCGGGTAGCCGTACTGGGCGTGCAGCACGTCGACCGGGCGCTCGCGGTGCAGGTCGAGCACCGTGCGCACGATCTCCGCGATGTCGCCCTCCCAGTCGGCGGGGACGACGGTCTCGCCGCGGCTGGGCAGCGCGTGCACCTCGACGCCGGCGGGCACCCGGTCGGCCGGGGGCGGGCCGCCGCCGTAGACCCGGGTGCCGGCCTCGTCGTCGCGGTACTGGCTGACCAGCACCACCTCGTGGCCGAGCGCCACGAGCTCGCGCAGCAGGTTCTCCGCGTAGACGCTCATCCCGCTCACCGCCGGCCAGTAGCGCCGGCTGACGAAGCAGATCCTCACGCCCGTTCGGCCTCCCTCAGCGTGGCCATCGCCCGCGGCACCATCTCGTGGGCGCGGTGCCCGTCCCGGGACAGCTCCAGCGTCACCAGCCGGTCGTACGACGCCTCGCGCAGCGCGCGCAGCACCGCCGGCAGGTCGACGTCGCCCTCGTCCAGCGGCAGGTGGTCGTGCACGCCGCGGCGCATGCCCTCGACGGCGACCGTGCCCAGGGACGGCGCGAACCGGGCCACCGCCTCCTCCGGCGCGTAGGCTCCGGCGACGACGCAGTGCCCGGTGTCCAGCGCCAGCGTGGTGCCCGGCGCCTCGGCGGCCAGCCGGGCCCAGCCGTCGCAGTCCTCCACGAGCATCCCGGGCTCCGGCTCGACGGCGAGGGCGTAGGAGCGACCGCCGTGGCTGTCGACGAGCGCGCGCACGCCGTCGGCGAACCAGCCCCACGCCTCGTCGCGGTCGACGCCCGGCTTCGGCACGCCGGCCCAGAAGCTCACCGCCTCCGCGCCCAGCACCCCGGCCAGGTCGCAGGCCAGCCGCAGGTAGGCCAGCCGGCGGGCGCGGCCCTCGGCGGAGGCGGAGACGAACGTCGGCTCGTGCTTGGCCCGCGGGTCGAGCAGGAACCGTGCGCCGGTCTCCACGACCACGCCCAGGCCGAGCTCGTCGCAGCGGGCCCGCACCCGCTCCGCCTGGGTGAACGCGTCGTCGGCGAACGGGTCGAGGTGGACGACGTCGAGGGTGAGCGCCACCCCCGCGTAGCCGGTGTCGGCGAGGAAGGACAGCGCGTCCGACAGGCGGTGCGAGGTCAGCCCGTTGGTGTTGTAGGCGTACCGGAGCTCGGTCACGTGTCGAGGACCTCCGCGACCACGTGCCGCCCCGGCTCCCGGTAGAGGGCGTAGAGCGCGCCCACCCGCCGCTCGGCCCCCGCGCGGTCGAACCAGGCCGGCCCGCCCAGGCGCTCCTCGGCACCGGCGGTCAGGTGCACCCGTGCCCAGCCGCCGGGGTCGGCACCCACGGCGACCAGCGGGTCGCCGCGTTCGGCCAGCCGGCGCACGCCGCGCTCGCCGATGCGGCCGTAGCTCATCGTCTCGACCTCCAGGCCGGTCACCAGCACCTTCGCCGCGACCGCGTCGCCGACCGAGGGCTGCAGCTCGACCAGCACGTCGTGCCCGGCGGCCTGCACGGCGCCGGTGACGAACCCGTGGAGGTCGTCCCCCGACCAGGTGGGCAGGTCGGCCAGCGCCACCGTCGACCGCCGCGACAGCACGGTGTCCTGCAGCAGGTCGACCAGCGCCGCGGTGCCCATCCGGGTCCAGTCGAGCATCGCCTGCAGCGCGCGGTCCTCCTCGACCAGCCGCTCCGGCGGGTGCCCGGTGCGCCAGTGCTCCAGGTAGCCCGGCGGCGTCGCCGGCAGGACGACGTCGAACGGCCCGTGCATGAACGCCTTCCGCGCGCGGGCCGAGGCGAACTCGTGCAGCGCCTTGCGGACGGCGGTGTCGCGGTCGGGGTGCGCGGCCTCGCCGCACGCCGTCGCCATGACCGGCACCGGCTCGGAGCCGTCCCGCGAGCAGCCGACGGCGTAGACGTCGACGACGCCGAACTCCGTCGAGGCGAGCTTCACCATGACGTCGATGCCCGCGGCGTCGAGCCGGTCGAGAAGCGCCCGCGCGTCCGGGTCGGCGATCCCGTCGAGGTCGACGACGACGCCGCGGTCCATGGCGCGGAAGGCGGTGGCGTTGCCGTCGCGCTGCAGCACCTCGAGCAGCGCGTGGGTGACCGCGCGGTCGGCGTCGAACGCGGCGCCCTGGCCGTTCGTGATGACCGTGGTGAGCCAGCCGCCGGGCGGCGGGGCGCCGGGCAGGTCGTCGGGCGCGGACGCCACCAGCTCGGCCGGCACCAGCACCCGCTCGCCGTCGCGCAGCCGGGTCATCGGCAGCCACTGCAGCGGCCGGTCGTGGTCGTAGGCGCTGCCGGCCTCCAGGCAGAGCTCGCGCGGGTCGGCGACGCGGTCGCGGCCGTGCCGCCGGCTCATGTCCGCGTAGGAGCCCTCCTCGCGGGCGACGCCCTGGTGCGCGCGCAGGGACAGGGCCATCTCGGCCATCTCGCCCATCGCGCCGGTGCGGGCCTCCTCGCGGGTGGCGCCGTAGCCGAGACCGCTGCCGCCGGGGTGCAGCTCCGAGGGCGGCAGCACCGCGGAGTGCAGCGGCACGTCGAGGACGTCGATGCCCTCGATCGCGAAGTCGTCGACCGGGACCGGGAAGCTGTCGCGGTAGCGCTGCGACGGCGTGACCTCCACCGCCGTCACAGCTCGGCCAGCGGGACGGGCGCGGCGTCCGGCGGCCCCGACAGCAGCCGCTGCACGAGGTGGACGACGTTGTCGGTGGTGATCCCCGGGACCATCTCGAACGGCGTCGCGACCACCTCGAAGTCCAGTTCCGCGACGACGGCGAGCATCTCCCGGAGCTCGCCGTGCGACAGCGGGATCTGCGCGTGGAAGGCCTTGTGCGCGCTGAGCGCCACCGGGTCGCCGGCGTCGTCGAGGTCGACCTTGAGCGAGTCGCCGCAGAAGAGGATCCCGCGGCGGGAGTCGTGCAGCACCGAGTGCCCGGGGAAGTGGCCGCCGGTGCGGTGCAGCGTCAGGTCGGGCGCGAGTGACAGGACGTCGTCGGCCGGCCAGGTGACGCGGAAGGCCTTGGTCCACACCAGGTCGTGCACGTTGACGCACACCACCCGCGGCTCGAGCTCCTGCTGCAGCTGCCACAGCGCGCCGTAGCCGTGCACGTGCGACGACGCCAGCACCGGGAACCCGCCCTTCTCGGCGGCCATGCGGCGCAGCTCGGCGAGCATGTCGGCGGTGTACCAGGGGGCGCACTCGAAGCCGACGAGCCCGATGTCGGTCTCGATCACCCAGCCGCGGCTGTCCAGCCCGAAGCGCGGCTCGGTGCCGAACTCGGTGACGCCCTCGACCGGGGCGGGCCGCCAGGAGCCGGTGACCAGCTCGTCGGCCTGCTTGTCGGTCACGAACTCGAAGCCGTGCTCGGGCAGCGCGTTGCGCACGTCGGCGCAGACCGGGCACACGACCGGGCCGGGCACGGGCCAGCGCTGCCAGTGCCCGCAGTTGGTGCAGGCGTAGGCGGGCATGTCGGGCAGCAGCCCGCGGTAGGGGTTGGTGTCCACCTGGCTGGTGCCGTGCCGCGCGCCGTCGTCGGCGGCGGGGTCGGTGGCCCGGTCGATGGCGCCGGGGACGTCGGGCGAGCTCACGGTGTTCCTCCGGAGAGAGCGGTGAGGAGCAGGCGGTGCAGGGCGAGGTCGCGGGCGGGGTCGTAGGGCCAGGCCGTCGTCGCGGGGGCGCGGCCCGCGACCGCGTCGGTGAAGGCGGCGAACTGCGCCCGGAACGGCGGGGTGTCGGCGAACGGCACGTCCACGGGGTCGGGGGAGTACAGCGTCAGCGAGCCTCCCGCCGTCTGCCCCATCGTGTCGACGGCGACCGCCATGCCGCGGGTGCCGACCACCTCCAGGCGGCGGCGGGGCAGCTCGTCGGGCGTGTTGAACGCGACGTGCAGGCTCACCAGCACCCCGGAGTCGGTGGTGCCGGTGAGCAGCGCGCCGTCGTCGACGCCGTAGCCGTGCACCCGGGTCTGCAGCAGCGCCGACAGCGACGTGACGTCCTCGCCGAGCAGCGTGCCGGTGAGGTCGAGGCCGTGCGGGGCGAGGTCGATCGCCGCGCCGCCGCCGGCGCGGGCCGGGTCGACCCGCCAGTTGTCGTGCGGGTGGCCGTCGGGCGTCCAGTCCCCGGGCAGCCAGCAGCAGTAGACGATCCGGACGGCGGTGACCGTGCCGAGCTCGGGCACCAGCTCGCGCAGCCGCACGTGGGCGGGGTGCCAGCGCTGGTCGTAGGCCGTGCCGAGCAGCACGCCGGCCCGCGCGCACGCCTCGACCAGCGCCTGCGCGTCGTCGGCGTCGGCGGCCAGCGGCTTCTCGCACAGCACCGCCTTGCCGGCGGCGGCGACCGCCTCGACGACCTGGCGGTGCCCGGCGTTCGGCACGGCCACGTAGACGGCGTCGAGGCCCGGGGTGGCGAGGAACTCCGCGAGGTCGGTGGTCGCGGCGGCGCCCTCGACCGGCATCCGGGCCATCGCCGCCGGGTCGAGGTCGTGCAGCGCGACGACGCGGGCGCCGTCGACGGCGAGCAGCGCGGGCAGCGCGTGGTCGCGGGCCACCCAGCCGCAGCCGGCGACGCCCCAGCCGACGGGCGCGGTCACCAGGCTTCCGGGAGGTCGACCAGCAGCCGGCGCCGCGCGGCGTCGGCGGGCAGCGGGTCCGGCCAGCGCTCGGGCAGGTACGACGAGCGGGGCCCGTACTCGGCGGCGTAGCGCTCGTTCGGCCAGGTGAGCGCGCCGTCGCGGTAGAGCGGGTTGGGCGCCAGCGGGGGCAGCGGCTCGCCGAGGTCGACGGGGGCCGGGCCGCGCGGGTCGCCGGCCACGAGCGCGACCGCCTCGCGGGCGCGCAGGTCGGCGGGCCGGGCCGGCCGCGGCGGGCGGCCCTCGAGCAGGGAGCGGGTCAGCTCGTCGTCGTCGTAGAGCAGCCCGGTGCCGAGCACCTCGGCGTAGCCCTCCGGCGTCAGCGGCTCCCCGTGCGGGTCGGCCACGTGCGCGTGCCCGACGACGACGGTGCCGCCCTCGCCGGCCAGGACGCGCATCGCCGCGGCGGCGGCCGGCTTGTCGCGCAGGAAGTAGAAGGCGTCGTGGCACATGACGTAGGCGGGCGTGCCCACCCGCAGGTCCGGCGCGGCGGTCAGGTCGGCGCACACGTAACGGGCGTCCGGGCACACGAAGCGCCGCGCCAGCCACAGCTTCGCCCACACGACGTCGACACCGAGCAGGTCGCGCACGCCGCGGCGGGACAGCTCGCGCAGGTGCGCGCCGATCCCGCACGCGACGTCGACCACCGGCCGCTCACCCGGCCAGTGCGCCTGCAGCAGCCCGAGCCCGGCCAGGTGCGTCGGGTCGGACCAGCGGTGGGCGAAGTAGTCGGCCACCCGGCCCATCCCGAGCAGCTCCATCGCCTCGCGCAGCGTCCGCGCGGCCGGCACCCGGGCCAGCTGCTCGGGCGGGGGCGGCGGCTCGGTCCACCAGTCGTCGGCGTCGGCGAGCAGCAGCACCCGCGCCCGGTCGGTCTCCCCGGCGGCGAGCAGCCCGGCGACCTCCTCGCGCAGGTCGTCCCGCCCGGCCCGGGCGAAGGGGATCCCGTCGACGACGGGCGCGTCGAGGAGCAGGCCGGTCACAGCCCGGCCGCCGCCAGGACGTCGAGGTGGTAGGCCTGCACCGGCCCGGCGTGGACGAGCTCGAGGTCGTCGAGCGCCTGCGACGCGGTGAACGCCGCCGCCCGGGCGTGGTGGTGTACCTGCAGGACGCGGTCGAGGACGTCGGCGGCGTGGAACGCTCGCGCCTCCGGCACGTCGGCGCCCGGCCGCAGCGCCAGCACCTCGCGGACGCGGTCGGCGAGGGCGCCCGGCAGCGCGGCGAGCTCGCGCTCCTCCAGCGTGGTCATCACGCGCTCCAGCGCGTCGCCGAGCAGCACCTCGCCGGCGAACCCGGCGTCGGGCAGGACGACGTTGTGCAGGTGGTGGGCGAGGCCGAGCAGGAACGGCTGCACCGGGTCGGCGTCGACCACCGGCGCCACCAGCGCGCCGTACACGGCGACGGTGAGGCAGTGGTCGCCGTGGCTCTCCGGCGGCTCCACCATGATCCGCGCGACGCCGGGTGCGGTGGCCCCGGCGCGGGGCTGCGCGTTGAGCGTGGCGGCCAGCGCGGGCGCGCCGCCGGGGGAGGGCAGCGGGCCGAGCGTGGCGCGCAGCCGCTCGCGCAGGACGCCGTCGAGCGGCTCGCTGACCTCGTCGAAGGCGCGGCGCAGCACCGCCGTCACCTCGTCGTCGTCCATCCCCGCGGCGGTGAGCACGGCGGCGTCGATGCCGGCCAGCCGGGCGCGGGCGACGGCGGCCGCCGTCTCGGAGAACGCGACCGCCTCGACGTCCTCGCCGCCGGCCAGCCGCGCCCACGCGCGGGTGAACGCCTGCTCGGCCAGGGAGCCGGGCGCACCGGCGACCCGCACCCGCTTGGCGTCGCCGATCTCCCCGAGCAGCGGGCGCAGGCCGGCGAGCGCGGTCAGCGTCCCCGGGCTGTCGAGCGCGGTCACCGGGAGGAGGCGCCGGCGGCCAGCCAGTCGAGCAGCACGGTCTCCTGGTTGTGGAACGCGTGCTCCGGGACGCTGCCGTCGGCCGTCATCGGGGCCTTGAAGAACCAGCCGAGCTGACGCTGCACGCCGCCCTCGCCGCGCTGCTGCGCGAGGTCGGTGAGCCGGGCGAGCTCCACGGCCAGCGGCGCGGCGAGGATCGAGTCGCGGCACTGGAAGTCGACCTTGACCTGCATGCGCTGGCCGAGGAAGCCGACCAGGTCGATGGCGTCCCAGGCCTCCTTCTGGTCGCCGCGCGGCCGGTAGTAGTCGATCCGCACGACGTGGTCCTCGACCGGGTAGCCGAGGATCGAGTCCAGGACGCTGCCCTTGGTCTGCAGCTTGCTGTTGAGCGAGTCCGGGTCGTCGAGGGCCAGGCCGTCGCGGTTGCCGAGGATGTTGGTGGAGTACCAGCCCTCGACGGTCAGCGCGCGGGCGCGGAAGGCCGGCGCGAGCACCGTCTTCATCATCGTCTGGCCGGTCTTGCCGTCCTTGCCGGCGACCGGGACGCCGCGCTGCTCGGCGAAGGCCACCAGCGCCGGGACGTCGGCGGCCAGTGACGGCGTGAAGTTCACGTAGCCGGCGCCCTCGGCGATCGCGGCGTAGGCGTAGACCATCGCCGGGGTGATCGCGCGGTCGTCGGCGTCGAGGCCGGCCTCGAAGGCCTCCAGCGACTGCAGGGAGGGCGCGGTCGGGTCGGGCCAGCGCTCGGTGGAGGCGAGGTTCACCAGCACCAGGCCGTCGAGCGACTCCTCCTCGCGGAACCGGCGCAGGTCGGCACGGACGGCGTCGACCTGGGCGCGGCGGGTCTCGGCGAGCACCACGTTGCCGCCGGTGACGTTGCGGCAGAAGTCGGCGTCGCCGGCCGCGGGCCAGGGGGTCAGCGCCGACAGGGCCGGCCCGGCCTCCTCGAGCTGGCGGGAGTCGAGGACGGCGTGCTGCTCGGCGGCCTTGCGCAGGTCGGAGCCGTCGAGGTCCCAGCCGCGCACGACCAGGGAATCGTAGCCGACCAGGCCGGTCGTCTCCTCGACCGGGCCACCGGCCACCTGCAGGCCGGCCAGCGGCAGCCCGTCGGTCCCGGCCGCACCGATGCGGAGCAGTTCCAGGCCCGCGACCGCGGTCGTCGCGACCGCACCCCCGAGACCGACAACGGCGACGCCGACACGACGGCTCTCCTGCTGCACAACGACCTCCGCGTTCCTGGGCGGAACTGCTCCACCCCGTCCCGACCCTGGCACATGCATCGCGCGCCTGCCGGGTGAGAGCGAGATTGTGCGGATCAACCCGGTCGCGCCCCGCGCGTCTCTGGACGGCGGGGCGAGGATGGGCGCAGTCCCGCGTCCCCGGAGGAGCCCCCGTGACCGCGCCGTACACCTGGCAGCCCGCCCCGATGGCGGTGCCGCGCTTCACCGTGCGCCAGAGGGTCACCGTGATGGTGAACCGCTACGAGGTGCGGGCCGTGCAGCCCGACGGCAGCGAGGGGGCGCTGCTGGCGATGGCACAGCAGAAGCGCCTCAAGCTCAAGGAGGAGGTGGTCTTCACCGCCGACGAGCAGCGCACCCGGCCGGTGTTCTCCTTCCGCGCGCGGCAGCGCCTGGACGTGCACGCCCACCACGACGTGTTCGACGAGCAGGGCCAGGTGCTCGGCACCTTCGGCAAGCGCTTCGGGGCCAGCCTGCTCCGCTCCACCTGGGACCTGTCGGTGCCCGGGCTGACCGCCATCGGCCGGGAGCGGCGCCCGGTGCTGGCCATCGTGCGGCGCATCTGGGGCCTGATCCCGTACCTCGGCGACGTGTGGGTGCCCTTCGTCTTCCACTTCGACTTCACCGACACCGCGACCGGGCAGCCGGTGCTCGTCGTCGAGCGGCGCAAGTCGATCCGGGACCGCTACGACGTGTCCGTCCCCGACCCGCGGCTGGACTTCCGCGTCGCCGCCTCCATGGCGGTGGCGCTCGACGCGCTGCAGAGCCGGTGACCCCCGCCGACGACTCCGCCGACGACTCCGCCGACGACTCCGCCGACGACTTCGCCGACGACTTCGACGGGCCCGGGCTCGACCTCGGCGTCTGGGTGCCGCACTACCTGCCGCAGTGGAGCTCCCGGGCGGCGACGGCGGCCCGGTACGAGGTCCGCGACTCCTGCCTGCACCTGTCGCTGCCCGACGACGTGCCGCTGTGGTGCCCCGACGACCACCCGCCGCTGCGGGTCTCGGGCATCCAGTCCGGCGTCTTCTCCGGGCCGGTCGGCAGCACGGTGGGGCAGCAGCCGGTGCGGCCGGGCGCGGTCGTCCGCGAGGAGCAGCCGGCGCACTGGGGCTGGACGCCGCGGTACGGCCGGCTGGAGATGCGCGCCCGCGCGACGGTCACGCCGCGGTCGATGGTCGCCTGGTGGCTGGTGGGGCTGGAGGACGTGCCGGAGCGCTGCGGTGAGCTGTGCGTCATGGAGGTGTTCGGCGACGCCGTCGACCCGGCCGAGGGCGCCGCCGTCGGCATGGGCACCCACCCGTTCCGCGACCCGCGGCTGGTCGAGGACTTCGCCGCGCCGCGGCCCGGCATCGACGTCGCCGACTGGCACGTCTACGCCGTCGACTGGCGGCCCGACCGCGCGGTGTTCTCCGTCGACGGCCGCCCGGTCCGCGAGGTCGCGGTCACCCCCGACTACCCGATGCAGACGATGCTCGCCGTCTTCGACTTCCCGGAGCGAGCGGTGCCCGGGGAGCCCTACGTCGTCCCCGAGCTCGTCGTCGACCGGATCGGCGGGGAAACCGGCGTGACCGGATGACGGCGCGCGGCTAGCGTCGCCCACCGTGTCCACCCGCACCTACCGCGTGATCGTCCGCGGTGTCCTCGACGGTCTCGACGACGACCGCCGCGCCTGGCTGCGCGACCACGCCGCCGAGCACGACCTGTTCGCCTCGTCGTTCACCGAGCGGGGGAGCACCGCCTACGACGGCTCGCTCGCCGCGTTCAGCCACCGCGTCGTCGTGCACGTCGACCCCGGCCCCGGCGAGGAGGACGACGCCCGCACGGCCGGCGAGCTGTCGGCCCTGCAGTGGCTCGAGGAGGTCGGCGTCGGTGCCCGCCGGCTGCGCTCGACCGCCACGTGCACCGACGACGTGCGGATCCGCCGCCGCTGAGGTCAGGCCGGCAGCGGGAAGACGAGCAGCGAGCTCGACGCCGTCGCGACCAGCTTGCCCGCGGCGTCGAACACCTGGCCCTCGGCGAAGGACACCCGGCGGCCGGGCTTGACCACGGTGCCGACGGCGGTCAGCGGGCCGCTGGCACGGGTGACCGCCCGCAGGTAGGTCACCTTCAGCTCGATCGACGTGTAGCCGACGCCGGCGGGCAGCGTCGTGTGCACCGCGCACCCCGCCACGGAGTCCAGCAGCGTGCACACCAGCCCGCCGTGCACGGCGCCGATCGGGTTGTAGACCGACTCGTCGACGGTGCAGGAGAACTCGACCCGGCCCTCCTCGACGGCGGTCAGGTCCATCTGCACCAGCTGCGCGATCGGCGGGGGCGGCAGCAGGCCGTCGCGCACCGCCTGTAGCGCCTCCAGCCCCGTGCGCTCCCGGCCGCCGGCCGCGGTGACCATCGGGTCCCACCAGGTGACCGTGCGGGAGCGCGGGTCGCCCCAGGAGGCGGGCGCGTCGGCCACGGCGTCGGCCACGGCGTCGGCCACCGCATCGGCCGGCAGGGCGTCGGGGGCGGCGTCAGTGCTCACGGTTCTCCTCGTCCTCGGCGGGCAGCCCGGACAGCGCCCGCCCCACGGGGGTCAGCACCCGCTCCACCCGGGAGCGGCTGACCGCCTCGCCGCAGGTGCGGCAGACCCACTCGCCGTCGACGACGTGGTCCTCGTGCCCGGCCGGCGCGTGGTGCAGGTGCACCGGCGGCTCCTCGGCCGCCCACCGGTTGCCCCACTGCAGCAGCGCCTGGAGCACCGGCAGCAGGTCCCGGCCCGACGCCGTCAGGTGGTAGCCCGAGCGGGGCGGGGAGTCGCTGTACTGCCGCCGCTCCAGCACGCCCGCCGCCACCAGCGCGTTGAGGCGCGCGGTCAGCCGGTCGCGCGGGGCGCCGGTGCCGCGGGCGATGTCGCTGAAGCGGTGGTTGCCCATCGACACCTCCCGGACGACGAGCAGCGACCACCGCTCGCCGACCAGTTCCAGCGCGGCGGCGATCGTGCAGGGGCGGCCCGGGAGGGCGGCCAGGTCGTAGGGGACGGTCACCGGGGTGAGTTTGCCAGTCCAACCGACGCGGCGCCACTGCCCGGGAACGGCGACGGGCGGGGACCCCCGGGGGGTCCCCGCCCGTCGGCGGTGGTGCGAGTGCTCAGCTCTTGGGACGCGCACCGGCGCGCAGGGCGCCGAGCAGGTCGTGGTTGAGCCGGGAGATGTTCTCCATCGAGATGCCCTTGGGGCAGCTGACGGAGCACTCACCGATGTTGGTGCAGCCGCCGAAGCCCTCGAGGTCCTGCTGGTGGATCATGTTGACCACGCGGTCGTTGCGCTCGGGCTGGCCCTGCGGCATGAGGCCGAGGTGCACGACCTTCGACGACGTGAACAGCATCGACGAGGCGTTCGGGCAGGCCGCCACGCAGGCGCCGCAGCCGATGCAGGTGGCGGCGTCGAACGCGGCGTCGGAGTCCTTCTTGGCCACCAGGATCGAGTGCGCCTCGGGGGCGGTGCCGGTCGGGGCGCTGATGTAGCCGCCCGACTGGATGATCCGGTCGAGGGCCGACCGGTCGACCGCGAGGTCCTTGATGACCGGGAACGCCGTCGCCCGCCACGGCTCGACGTCGATCGTGTCGCCGTCCTTGAACGACCGCATGTGCAGCTGGCAGGTGGTCGTCTGCGGGTGGCTGTCGAACAGGCCGTTGCCGTGCGCGCGGCCGTTGATCATGACGCCGCACGACCCGCAGATGCCCTCGCGGCAGTCGTGGTCGAAGGAGACCGGGTCCTCACCGTCGAGGATGAGCTGCTCGTTGAGGACGTCGAGCATCTCGAGGAAGGACATGTCGGGGGAGACGTCGGTGACCTCGTAGGTCACCATCTTGCCCTTCTCCGCGGCGCTCCGCTGGCGCCAGACACGCAGCTTGAGGTTCATTACTTGTAGCTCCGCTGGGCGAGGTGGACGTACTCGAACTCGAGGTCCTCCTTGTGGAGGACCGGCGGGACGCCCTCGGGCGTCCACTCCCAGGCCGCGACGTAGGCGTAGTTCTCGTCGTCGCGCAGGGCCTCCCCGTCGGGGGTCTGGCTCTCGGCCCGGAAGTGACCACCGCAGCTCTCGTTGCGGTGCAGTGCGTCGACGCACATGAGCTCGGCGAGCTCGATGAAGTCGGCGACGCGGCCGGCGTGCTCCAGGCTCTGGTTGAAGCGCCCGGCCTCGCCGGGGACCTTCACGTTGGTCCAGAACTCCTGCCGGATCTCGGGGATCCGGTCGAGCGCCTTGCGCAGGCTCTCCTCCGACCGCTCCATGCCGCACAGGTCGAACATCAGGCGGCCGAGCTCGCGGTGGAAGGAGGCCGTGGTCCGGTTGCCGTTGATCGACAGCAGCTTCTCGGTCTGCGCGCGGACGCCCTCGAGCGCCTCGAGCGCGGCCGGGTGCTGCGGGTCGACCTTCTCGAACGGGCCGGAGGCCAGGTAGTCGTTGATCGTGTTCGGCAGCACGAAGTAGCCGTCGGCCAGGCCCTGCATGAGGGCGCTGGCGCCGAGCCGGTTCGCGCCGTGGTCGGAGAAGTTGGCCTCGCCGATCACGAACAGGCCGGGGATGTTCGACTGCAGGTCGTAGTCGACCCACAGACCGCCCATCGTGTAGTGCACGGCCGGGTAGATCCGCATGGGGACCTCGTAGGGGTCCTCACCCGTGATCTGGGCGTACATGTCGAAGAGGTTGCCGTACTTGGCCTCGATGGCCGGCCGGCCCAGCCGCTCCATCGCCTCGGCGAAGTCGAGGTACACGCCCAGGCCGTTGGGGCCGACGCCGCGGCCCTCGTCGCAGACGTTCTTGGCCTGCCGCGACGCGATGTCGCGGGGGACCAGGTTGCCGAACGAGGGGTAGATCCGCTCGAGGTAGTAGTCGCGCTCGGCCTCGGGGATCTGCCGCGGGTCGCGGGTGTCGCCGCGCTCCTTGGGCACCCACACGCGGCCGTCGTTGCGCAGCGACTCGCTCATCAGCGTGAGCTTCGACTGGTACTCGCCGTGCACCGGGATGCAGGTCGGGTGGATCTGCGTGTAGCAGGGGTTGGCGAACAGCGCGCCCCGCTTGTGCGCCCGCCAGATCGCCGTGGCGTTGGAGCCCTTGGCGTTCGTGGACAGGTAGAAGACGTTGCTGTAGCCACCGGTGGCGAGCACGACGGCGTCGGCGAAGTGGGTGGTGATCTCGCCGGTGATGAGGTCGCGCGCCACGATGCCGCGGGCCCGGCCGTCGACGACGATCAGGTCGAGCATCTCCGTGCGCGGGAACTGCTCCACGGTGCCGGCCGCCATCTGCCGCTCGAGGGCCTGGTAGGCGCCGTAGAGCAGCTGCTGGCCCGTCTGGCCGCGGGCGTAGAACGTCCGCGACACCTGGGTGCCACCGAAGGAGCGGTTGTCCAGCAGGCCGCCGTACTCGCGGGCGAAGGGCACGCCCTGGGCGACGCACTGGTCGATGATGTTGACGCTGACCTCGGCCAGCCGGTGCACGTTGTTCTCGCGGGCGCGGAAGTCGCCGCCCTTGACCGTGTCGTAGAACAGCCGGTGCACCGAGTCGCCGTCGTTGCGGTAGTTCTTCGCGGCGTTGATGCCGCCCTGCGCGGCGACGCTGTGGGCGCGGCGCGGGCTGTCCTGGTACCAGAACGACTTGACCTTGTAGCCGGCCTCGCCGAGCGTGGCGGCGGCCGAGCCGCCGGCCAGGCCGGTGCCGACGACGATGACGGTCAGCTTGCGGCGGTTGGCCGGGTTGACCAGCTTCGCCCGGAAGCGGCGCTCGCTCCAGCGCTCGCCGATCGGGACGTCGCGGGGGGCCTTGGTGTCGGCGACGGGCTCGCCGAGCGTGAAGAGGTCGAGGGCCATGACGAGTGCTCCTACTCGATGATGCCGACGAGGACGCTGAGCGGCGGGATCAGGAAGCCCGCGGTCAGCACCACGGCGAACACCGTGGCGAAGGCGTTGACGGTGCGCTCGCGCGTCTTGTTGCTCTGACCGAGCGTCTGCGTGGCGCTCCAGACGCCGTGGCGCAGGTGGAAGCCCAGGGCGAGCAGGGCGACGACGTAGACCGCGGTGACGAACGGGTTGGAGAAGCCCGCGATCGCCCGGTCGTACGGGGTCGCGTCGTGGCCGGCGGGGTTCGCGACGCCGAACGTGAGGTCGAGCAGGTGGTAGACGATGAACAGCGCCAGGATCACGCCGCCCCAGCGCATGGTGCGCGAGGCGTAGCTCTGGGCGACCGCCTTGCGAGCGACGTACTGGGTCGGGCGGGCCCGCTTGGCCTGCCGCCACAGCGACACCGCGGCCCAGGCGTGCGCGACCACGGCCACGAGCAGGACGACGCGGATGATCCACAGCACCGTCTGGCCCGGGACGGCCGGCTCGCCGATCCGCCGGATCCACTCGGAGTAGCCGTTGAAGGTCTCCGCGCCCGCGAAGAGCTTCAGGTTCCCGACCATGTGCGCGATCAGGTACAGGACCAGGATGATCCCGCTGACCGCCATCACGGCCTTCTTCGCGACCGAGCTGGTCTTCGCGACCTTCGGGGTCCGCCGCTGGCCCGAGTTCGTCACCGTCACCACGGCATCAAAGTTAGGCTCCGTTACCCCTTTACGGCCACGTGAACACGCAGTGACTCACCTCATGTAAGGGGAACCTCAGCCCAGGTCAGGACGTTGGTGTCCGCCCGCCGGGCATGGCAGCGTGTCCGCAGGACCATCCGGACGGAGGAGGACGCGTGGCAGGACCGACCCGGGGCTTCCTCGGCCGCAGCAGGCGTGAGCGCGACCCGCGGCTGCCCCCCGGCCAGTACGACGTGGGGAAGGACTGGCCCGTGCTCACCGCCGAGCCGACCCCGCGCATCGCCCCCGAGACCTGGAGCATCAGCGTCGACGGCCGGGTGGAGAACCCGACGAGCTGGACGTGGGACGACGTGCACCGGCTGCCGCCCTCGGACTACCGCGGCGACATCCACTGCGTGACGACCTGGTCGAAGTTCGACACCCACTTCGCCGGCGTCAGCGTCGACACCCTGCTCGAGGCCGCCCGGCCGACCGCCGACGCGCACTTCGTCATGGCGACGTCGAAGACCGGCTACACCACCAACCTGCCGCTCGAGGACGTCACCGGCGGCAAGGCGTGGATCGTCTGGGAGTTCGACGGGCAGCCGCTGCCGGTCGAGCACGGCGGGCCCGTGCGGCTGCTCGTACCGCACCTCTACTTCTGGAAGAGCGCCAAGTGGGTCACCCGGCTGACCCTCCTGCAGCGCGACCAGCAGGGCTTCTGGGAGCAGAACGGCTACCACGACCGGGGCGACCCGTGGCGCGAGCAGCGCTACCAGGGTGACTGAGCCGGCCGCCGCGCCGGACGGCACGTCACCGAGGCGGCTGCGCGCACCGGCCGGCGGCTGGCGGACGGCGACGGTGCGCGAGGTGGCCCGGCCCACCCCGCGCACCGTCCGGCTGCGGATGGAGGTGCCCGACCGGGTCGACCACCTGGCCGGGCAGCACTACGTCGTCCGGCTCACCGCCGAGGACGGCTACCGCGCCCAGCGCTCGTACTCGCTGGCCTCCTCGCCCGGTGACCCGCTCGTCGAGCTGCTGGTCGAGCGGCTCGACGACGGCGAGGTCTCCGGCTACCTGGCCGACGTCGTCGAGCCCGGCGACACCCTCGAGGTGCGCGGCCCGATCGGCGGCTGGTTCGTGTGGGAGGGCGACGAGCCGGCGCTGCTCGTCGGCGGCGGCACCGGCGTCGTGCCGTTCGTGTCGATGCTGCGCACCGCGCGGGAGCTCGGCCGCACCGACCTGCTGCGCGTCGCCGTCTCCACCCGCACGCTCGCCGAGCTGCCCTACGCCGACGAGCTGCGCGACGCCGGCGCCCTGGTGGTCACCACGCGGGAGGCCTCCGGCATCCGCCCGGCCGGCCGGCTCACCGCGGCCGACCTCGTGCCCCTGTGGGAACCCGGCCAGACGGCCTTCGTCTGCGGCTCGACGCCGTTCGCCGAGGCGGCCAGCCAGCTGCTCGTGGGCATGGGCGTGCCGGCCCCCGACATCCGGGTGGAGCGCTTCGGTCCCAGCGGCACGTCCGGCTGACCGGCCCCCGGACGGTCCGTGACCTGCGTCGCGGACGATGATCGGGGGCATGCGCGCAGCCCCGCCGTCGACCGAGGTCACCGCCGTCGAGGCCGTCGACCCGCAGCTGCGCGAGGAGCTGCTCGCCTGCTGGACCGACGTCAGCAACGCCGGCGGGGCGGTCGGCTTCGTGCCGCCGGTGACCCGCGACGACGTCGCACCGGTCCTCGACGCGCTCGTCGCGCGGGCGGCCGCCGGCCGGGAGCGGGTCGTCGTCCTGCGGGCCGACGGCGAGCTGGCCGGCTGGGCGGTGCTGTCGCTGTCGGTCAGCCCGCTGCGCCGGCACTGGGCCACGGTGCTGCGCGTGCAGGTGCACCCGTCCCGGCAGGGGCAGGGGCTGGGCCGGGCGCTGATGACCGGCGTGCACGCCGCCGCGCGTGACTGCGGCCTGGAGATGCTGCACCTGACCGTGCGCGGCGGCTACGGCCTCGAGGCGTTCTACGCGGGGCTCGGCTACCAGGAGTTCGGGCGGATGCCCGGCGCGATCCGGCTCGCCCCCGGCGACGACCGCGAGGAGGTCCACCTCTTCGTGCGGCTGTGACCGCGGCTGTGACCCGGCCGGCGGCTCAGCCGGCCGCCGGGTCCACCCCGTCGACCGTGCCGCGCGAGGACAGCACCGCCAGCCGGGCGAACAGCTCCTCGGCGTACCAGCCCTCCCGGGCGGTGCGCTCGACCACGGCGGCGTGCTCGGGGCGGTCGTAGGCGAAGGCGTTCAGGGCCGCCGAGGAGTCCCAGACGCTGAACGTGCCCTGCAGCCCCAGTGGCGCCTCGCCGATCCCGACGGCCATCCGCAGGCCGGGCGCCCGGTGCAGGTCGGCCGACACCGGCGGCACCGCCGACCAGAACCGGGCCGCGCGGCGCAGCACGAGCCGGGCGCGGGTCACCGCCGCCACCGGCCCGTCCCAGCGCCGCGGCCGGGGGCTGCCGAACGGCTCGCGCCCCGACCAGCGGCCCCGCGCGGCCAGCGGGCGCAGCCGCGCCGCCCACTCCTCGTCGGCGATCCGCCGCCAGGACGCCGCCACCGGGCCGTCGTCGAGCGCGTCGGCGGCGGCCTCGTCGTCCCACACGGCGAGCAGGCCCCACCGGCGCGGGTCGGCGTCGCGGACGGTGAAGGTCCGCCCGTCGCCGGTGCCCAGCAGCTTGGCGAAGCGCAGGCCGGGCGTGCGGGCCAGCGCCGGGCGCACCGACGCCATCCGCAGCGCCGCCCGCGGCACCGCCCGTCCGGGGACGCCCCACAGGTGCAGCGTCACGATCGGATCGGGTGAGGACACGACGCCGAGGGTAGGTGCGCGCGGTGACCGACCAGCGCCGCGTCCAGCTCGGCGACACCGACGCCCCTGCCGAGGACGAGCTGGTCGAGGCCTTCGACCGGGTGGTCGGCCAGGGGGCGCAGCGGCTGCACCGCACCTGGCGCGAGGTGCTCACCACGGGGCTGGCCGGCGGCCTGGAGGTGTCGGTCGGCGTCCTCGCGCTCGTGGCGGTCTACGCCGAGACGGGCAGCCACCTGCTCGCCGGCCTCGCCTTCTCCGTCGGGTTCGTCGCGCTCCTGCTCGCCCGCAGCGAGCTGTTCACCGAGGGCTTCCTGCTGCCGGTCACCGCGGTGGTCGCCGGGCGGGCGAGCTGGGGACAGCTGGCGCGCCTGTGGTCGGGGACGCTGGTGGGCAACCTCGTCGGCGGCTGGGCGTTCATGTGGGTGGTGGCGCACGCGTTCCCCGAGCTGGGCCCGACGCTGGTCGAGTCGGCCCGCCACTTCGTCGAGTCGCCGCTGGACCTGCGCGCGGTGTGCCTGGCCTTCCTCGGCGGCGTCGTCATCACGCTGATGACCCGGATGCAGAACGGCACCTCGGCCGACGGCGCGAAGATCGTCGCCGCGGTGGCCGGCGCCTTCGTCCTCGCCGGGCTGCAGCTGTTCCACTCCGTCCTGGACACGCTGCTGGTGTTCGGCGCCATCCACACCGGCACCGCCCCGTTCGGCTACGGCGAGTGGCTCGCCTGGTTCTGGTACGTCACGTTGCTCAACATGGCCGGCGGACTGCTGGTCGTCACGCTGCTGCGGCTGGTGCGCAGCAAGGAGCTGCTGCAGCGGGAGCGCGCCGCGGCCGACGCCGGGGACTGACACCGGCGGCGCCTCCGCCGGCCGGCCGGCAGCGGTCGCCACACTGTCGGCGTGATCGAGGTCGAGGGGCTGACCAAGCGCTACCGGACGCGGGTCGCCGTCGACGACGTCTCCTTCACCGTGCGGCCGGGCCGGGTGACCGGCTTCCTCGGCCCCAACGGCTCGGGCAAGACGACGACGATGCGCTGCGTCCTCGGGCTCACCCGGCCCACCTCCGGGACGGCGACCGTGCTGGGCGTGCCCTACCGCGAGCTCGACGTGCCCATGCGCCGGGTGGGCGCCCTGGTCGACCCGCGCGCCCGCCACCCCGGCCGCTCCGCGTACGCGCACCTGCTCGCGCTGGCGCAGAGCAACGGGCTGCCCGCCGCCCGGGTGGACGCCGTCGTCGACCTCGTGGGGCTCGGGGCGGTGGCGCACGAGCGGGTCGGCGGGTTCTCCCTCGGCATGGGGCAGCGGCTGGGCATCGCCGCCGCGCTGCTCGGCGACCCCGACGTGCTGCTGCTCGACGAGCCGGTCAACGGCCTGGACCCCGAGGGCATCCGCTGGGTGCGCGAGCTGCTGCGCGACCTGGCCGACGAGGGCCGCACGGTGCTGGTGTCGAGCCACCTGATGAGCGAGATGGAGGACACCGCCGACCACCTCGTCGTGCTCGGCCGCGGCCGGCTGCTGGCCGACGTCGCGATGGCCGACCTGCTCGGCCGCGGGGCGTCGGTGCGGGTGCGCAGCCCGCAGGGCCCGCTGCTGGCCGCGGCGGGGGGGGGGGGGGGGGGCGGGGGGGGGGGGGGGGGGGGGGGGGGGGGGGGGGGGGGGGGGGGGGGGGGGGGTGGGGGGGGGGGGGGGGGGGGGGGGGGGGGGGGGGGGGGGGGGGGG
>NZ_JBJGYM010000038.1:0-17796 GCF_054049995.1 Geodermatophilus sp. SYSU D01106
CCGGTGACACCGACCAGGCCACGGGGTTATTACTTGGCACTGACTTTCGGCACGCTGTTGAGTTCTCAAGGAGCGGACGCACACCAACTCGACCCTTCCGGGCTCCGTCAGCAGCGGCTTGTCCTACTGTACGCCCGCATCGGGGGCTCCTACCGGGGCCTCTCCGCTGCCCTCCCGGGCCGTGCGGCGCGCAGAGAGAAAGTTACGTGGCTGTCGGACCCGTGTCAAACCCGGGCCGCGGTGACGCCGGACACCGTTCCGGAACCGGCGTGTCACACGCCGTTCACGCGGGCGTCGGGCTAGGGCGTCACCCGCTGCACGCCGGCCACGGAGCGCTTGCCGCGGCGCAGCACCAGCCAGCCGCCGGGCAGCCAGGCGTCCTCACCGGGGATCGCGTCGGCGTCGGTCACCCGCTCGTTGTTCAGGTAGGCGCCGCCCTCCTTCACCGTCCGCCGGGCCTCGGACAGGCTGGCGACGAGGCCGGTCTGCTGGAGGAGCTGGGCGACGGTCGGCGTCCCGCCGTCGACGGTGACGCTGCCGGCCTCCCGCAGGGCGGCGGCCAGCGTCTCGGGGCCCAGGGCGGCGAGGTCGTCGCGCCCGAACAGCGCGCGCCCGGCCGCCTCCGCCTGGCGCAGCTCCTCGGGCCCGTGCACCAGGGCCGTCAGCTCCTCGGCCAGCGCGCGCTGCGCCGCCCGGGAGGCCGGCCGCTCGGTGCTCTCGGCGACGATCGCGGCCACCTCCTCGGCCGGGCGCTCGGAGAACTGGGGCAGCCAGGTGAGCGCGTCGGCGTCGTCGGCGTTGAGCCAGAACTGGAAGAACGCGTACGGCGAGGTGAGCGACGGGTCCAGCCAGACCGTGCCGCCCTCGCTCTTGCCGAACTTCTGCCCGTCGGACTTGGTGACCAGCTGGGTCGACAGGGCGTGCACGCCTGCGCCCTCGACGCGCCGCACCAGGTCGATGCCGGCGGTCAGGTTGCCCCACTGGTCGGAGCCGCCGGTCTGGAGCGTCACCCCGTGCCGGCGGAAGAGCTGCAGGTAGTCGTGCGCCTGGAGGATCTGGTAGCTGAACTCGGTGTAGCTGATGCCCGCCTCGGAGTTCAGCCGGGCTGACACCGCCTCCTTGGCCAGCATCCGGCCCACCCGGAAGTGCTTGCCGAGGTCGCGCAGCAGGTCGATCGCCGAGAGCGGCTCGGTCCAGGTGAGGTTGTCGACGTACACCGGGGCGGGCAGGCCCCCGCGCTCGGCCGGCAGCTCGAGGAACGGCGCCAACTGCCGGCGGATGCTGTCGACCCAGCCGGCCACCGTGGCGCGGTCGTTGAGCTGGCGCTCCGCCGTCGGCCGGGGGTCGCCGATCAGCCCGGTGGCGCCGCCCACCAGCACCACCGGCCGGTGCCCGGCCCGCTGCAGCGCCCGCAGGACCATGACCTGCACCAGGTGGCCGACGTGCAGGCTCGGCGCGGTGGGGTCGAACCCGCAGTAGTAGGTGACCGGTCCCCCGGCGAGGTGCGCGGACAGCGCGGCCTCGTCGGTGGTCTGGGCGATGAGGCCGCGGCGCTTCAGCTCGGGGAGGACGTCGGTCACGGGATCAATCCTGCCCGGCGCTCCGGGGACGCCGGCGTCCCCCCGGGCGGAACGCGCTCACCGACGGCACCCCGGTCTCCCAGAAGCGCCACGGCAGCTCGGTCGCCCGGCTGATGCCGACTCGGGGCCCGGCCGACACCCCGGCCGGCGGCTCCCCCGCGTGCAGGCGCACCGGGGAGGCGGGGTCGAGGACGTCGGCGCCGCCGTCGCCCGGCCCGATCGCCAGCGCCGCGGTGAGCCGGGCGGGCCCGCGGGCGAGGTCCCGCGGCACCCGGGCGGAGGGACGGCGGACGGCGGCCAGGGACTCCCCCACCACCACCTCGCCGGCGCGCAGCAGCACCGCCGACCCGCGCCCCGCCGGGCCGACGACGACGTTGGCGCACCAGTGCACGCCGTAGCTGAAGTACACGTACAGCCGCCCGGGCGGGCCGAACATGATCGCGGCGCGCGGCGTCGGCCCGCGGTGGGCGTGCGAGGCGGGGTCCTCCCCCTCCCCCGAGTACGCCTCCACCTCGGTGAGCCGCACGGCGACGGTGCCCTCGGGCCGGTCGGTGACCACCCAGCAGCCGAGCAGCGCCGGCGCGACCTCGTCGACCGGCCCGAGCAGCTCGTCGGCGGTGAGCAGCCGCCCCGGCGAGGTCAGAGCGCGGCCGCCACGGGCGAGCCGGCCGACCACCGGCCGTGCGCGGCGGCGACGTCCTTCAGCGCCGCGAGCTGGCCCGCGACCCGCTCGGGCGCCGTCCCCCCGCGGGTGCTGCGGGCCTCCAGCGCGCCGCGCACCGAGAGCACGGAGCGCACCTCGGGGGTGAGCCGCTCGTCGATGCCGGCGAGCTGGTCGTCGTCGAGCTCGTCGAGCTCGACGCCCGCCTCCTCGCAGAAGGCGACCATCGCGCCGGAGATCTCGTGCGCCGAGCGGAACGGGACGCCGTTGCGCACCAGCCATTCCGCGACGTCGGTGGCCAGCGCGAAGCCCTGCGGGGCGGCGGCCTCGAGCACCTCCGGGCGCAGCGTCAGCGTGGCGACCATCCCGGTGACCGCGGGCAGCAGGAGGAGCAGCTGCTCGAGGGAGTCGAAGACCGGCTCCTTGTCCTCCTGCAGGTCGCGGTCGTAGGCCAGGGGCAGGCCCTTGAGCATGGTGAGCAGGCCGGTCAGGTTGCCGACGAACCGGCCGGACTTGCCGCGCGCGAGCTCGGCGATGTCGGGGTTCTTCTTCTGCGGCATGATCGACGACCCGGTGGCCCAGGCGTCGTCGAGGCGGGCCCAGCCGAACTCGGTCGACGTCCAGAGCACGACCTCCTCCCCCAGCCGGGACAGGTGGACGCCGATGAGGGCGGCCGCGAAGCAGAACTCGGCGGCGAAGTCACGGTCGCTGACCGCGTCGATCGAGTTGTCGGCGGCCCGGTCGAAGCCGAGCTCGGCGGCGACGGCGTCGGGGTCCAGCGGCAGCGACGAGCCGGCCAGCGCGCCCGAGCCCAGCGGGCTGACGGCGGCGCGGCGGTCCCAGTCCTGCAGCCGGTCGACGTCGCGGGCGAACGCGTGCGCGTGCGCGAGCAGCTGGTGGGCGATGAGCACCGGCTGGGCGTGCTGGAGGTGGGTCATGCCGGGGGCCGGCACGTCCTGGTACCGCTCGGCCAGCCCGAGGAGGGCGTACTCCAGCGAGGAGAGCTCCCCGACCAGGGCGCGCACGTTGTGGCGGAGGTAGAGCCGCAGGTCGGTGGCGACCTGGTCGTTGCGGGACCGGCCGGCGCGCAGCTTCCCGCCGAGCGTGCCGAGCTTGGCGATCAGGCCCCGCTCGAGCGCCTCGTGCACGTCCTCGTCGGCCTCGACGGGCGCGAAGGTGCCGGCGGCGACCTCGGCCGACAGCTCGGTGAGCGCCCCGAGCATCTGCTCGAGCTCGTCGTCGGCGAGCAGGCCGGCGCGGTGCAGCACGCGGGCGTGCGCGCGGGAGCCGGCCAGGTCGTAGGGGGCGAGCCGCCAGTCGACGTCGGTGGACTTCGACAGCGCCGCCATGGCCGGGGAGGGGCCGCCGCCGAAGCGGCCGCCCCAGAGCCGGGTCTGCGAGGCGGGGGCGGTCGGGTCGGTCACGGGGTCGGTCCTCCGGGGGGCTCAGGGACGGGGGCGTCGTCGGTCAGGTCGCTGTGCAGCTCGGGGTAGACGGCGGGGGTCCGCGCGGCCATCGCCCGCAGCCGCTCGGCCAGCGCGGGGCCGCCGTCGGGGGCGCGGGAGACGACGAGCAGCGTGTCGTCCCCGGCGATGGTGCCCAGCACGTCGGGCAGTCCCACCTTGTCCAGCGCCGAGGCGAGGAACTGGGCGGCCCCGGGCGGGGTGCGCAGGACGGCGAGGTTGGCGCTGCCGTCGGCGCTGGTGAGCAGGTCGGCCAGCAGCCGGGTGAGCCGGGCGGGCGCGGCCTGGGCCGGGCGCAGCGGGGCGTTCTCCGGCGGCAGCACGTAGGACGCCGGGGCGCCGTCGGTGCCGCGCAGCTTGACGGCGCCGAGCTCCTCGAGGTCGCGGGACAGCGTGGCCTGGGTGACCTCGATGCCGCCGTCGGCCAGCAGGGCCGCCAGCTGGGTCTGGGAGGTGACCGGCCGGGCGGTGATCAGCTCGGCGATGCGGGCCTGCCGGGCCGAGCGGGTCAGCGCCCCGGTCACGCGCGGTCCCCCGTCACCCGGATCGCTCCAGGAGCCACAGCAGGAGGGCCTTCTGCGCGTGCAGCCGGTTCTCCGCCTCGTCCCAGACGGCCGACCGCGGGCCGTCGATCACGTCGGCGGCGATCTCCTTGCCCCGGTAGGCGGGCAGGCAGTGCAGGACGACGACGTCGTCGGCGGCGCGGTCGACCGCGGCCTGGTCCAGCGCGTAGGGCAGGAACGGCGCGACGCGGGCGTCGTACTCGTCCTCCTGGCCCATGGAGACCCAGGTGTCGGTGACCAGCACGTCGGCGCCGTCGGCGGCGGCCGCGGCGTCGGCGGTCCACTGCACCGAGCCGCCGGTCTCGGCGGCGATCTCCGCCGCCCGCTTGAGCACGTCCGGGGCGGGCTGGTAGCCCTCCGGCGAGCCGATCCGCACGTGCATGCCGGCCGTGGCGCCGCCGAGCAGGTAGGAGTGCGCCATGTTGTTGGCGCCGTCGCCGAGGTAGGTGAGCGACCGGCCGGCCAGCGACCCCCTGCGCTCGATCACCGTCTGCAGGTCGGCGAGGATCTGGCAGGGGTGGAAGTCGTCGGTGAGCGCGTTGACCACCGGCACGCGGCTGGTGGCGGCCATGGTCTCCAGCCGGTCCTGGCCGAAGGTGCGCCACACGATCGCCGACACCTGCCGGTCGAGGACCCGGGTGGTGTCCTCCACCGGCTCGCCGCGCCCGAGCTGGCTGGACCCGGCGTCGATGACCAGCGGGTACCCGCCGAGCTCGGCGACGCCGACGGAGAACGACACCCGGGTGCGGGTGGAGGGCTTGTCGAACAGGACGGCGACCGCGCGGGGCACGCCGTTCGCGGCCCGCAGCGGGGTGGGCGCGGCGTCGGTGTGCCGGGTGCGCTTGAGCTCGGCGGCCAGCGCCAGGACCTCGGCCTGCTCGCCGGGGGTGAGGTCGTCGTCGCGGGTGAGGTGCCGGATCACGGGGCGGTCTCCTGGAGGGCGGCGTCGAGGGCCGCGGGGAGGGCGGCGACGAACGCGTCGACCTGGGCGTCCGTCACGACCAGGGAGGGGGCCAGCCGCACCACGTCGGGGGCGACGGCGTTGGTGAGGAAGCCGGCGGCGCGCAGGTGCGCCTCCAGGGCGGCGGCGGCCGGGGCCGTGAGGACGACGCCGAGCAGCGCGCCCCTCCCCCGCACGCCGGAGACGCCGGGGTGGCCGAGGCCCTCGATGCCGGCGGTGAACCGGTGCTCGAGCTCCTTGGCCCGCTCGAGCAGGCCCTCGTCGCGCACGGTATCGAGGACGGCGAGCGCGGCGGCGCAGGCGATCGGGTTGCCGCCGAACGTCGAGCCGTGGGAGCCGGCGGTCATGAGCTCGGCGGCGTCGCCGAAGGCGAGCGTGGCGCCCAGCGGCAGCCCGCCGCCGATCGCCTTGGCCAGCGTGATCAGGTCGGGCTGGAGCCCGTCCGCCTGGGAGGCGAACCAGTGGCCGGTGCGGCCGGTGCCGGTCTGCACCTCGTCGACGGCGAACAGCGCCCCGGCGTCGGCGGCGGTGCGGGCGGCCGCGGCCAGGTAGCCCGCCGGCGGGGGCAGCACGCCGCCCTCGCCGAGCATCGGCTCGAGCAGCACCATCGCCGTCTGCCCGCCGACCGCGCCGGCCAGCGCGGCGGCGTCGCCGTAGGGCACGTACCGGACGCCGCCGGGCAGCGGGGCGAACGCGGCGGCCTTCGACGGCTGCCCGGTGAGCGCGAGCGCGCCCATCGTGCGGCCGTGGAAGGCGCCCTCGGCGGTGACCACCTCGGGCCGGCCGGTGAGCCGGCTGATCTTGAAGGCGGCCTCGTTGGCCTCGGCGCCGGAGTTGCAGAAGAAGACCCGCCCGGGCCGGCCGGCGAGCTCCAGCAGCCGCTCGGCGAGGGTGACGCCGGGCTCGTGCATCGCCAGGTTGGAGACGTGGCCCAGGGTGCCCGCCTGCCGGGCGATCGCCTCGGTCACCCGCGGGTGGGCGTGGCCGAGGATCGTCGTCGCGATGCCGCCGAGCAGGTCGGTGTACTCGCGGCCGTCGACGTCCCACACGACCGACCCCTCGCCGCGCGCGAGCGCGACCGGGGGCGTGCGGTAGTTGCCCATCATCACGGCCGACCAGCGGGTGGCCAGCTCCTCCGTGTGGGTCATGCCGGCTCCTCTCCGCTCAGGCTGTGGGCGGGGACGACCATCGTCCCGGTGCCCTCGGTGGTGAACATCTCCAGCAGCAGGGCGTGCGGGGTGCGGCCGTCGACGACGGTCGCCCGCTTCAGCCCGCCCTCGACCGCCCGCAGGCAGGCGGCCATCTTCGGGATCATCCCGGCGTCGAGGTCCGGGAGGATCTCCGCGAGCTCGGCGGCGTCGATCTGCTGCACGAGCGAGTCGCGGTCGGGCCAGTCGGCGTAGAGGCCCTCGACGTCGGTGAGGACGACGAGCTTCACCGCGCCCAGCGCGACGGCGAGCGCCGCCGCGGCGGTGTCGGCGTTGACGTTGTGCACCACGCCGTCGCGGTCGGGGGCCACCGTGGCCACCACCGGGATCTTGCCGGCGGCCAGCAGCGCGGTGACCGGTGCCGGGTCGACCGCGGCGACGTCGCCCACCAGGCCGACGTCGACCGGCTCGCCGTCGACGACGGCCGTCGTCCGCTCGGCGGTGAACAGCCCGCCGTCCTCCCCGGACAGGCCGACCGCGAGCGGGCCGTGGGAGTTGATCAGCCCCACGACCTCCGGGCCGACCTGGCCGGTGAGCACCATGCGGACCACCTCGACGGTCTCCGGGGTGGTCACCCGCAGGCCGCCGCGGAACTCGCTGGCGATGCCGAGCCGGGACAGCATCCCGGTGATCTGCGGGCCGCCGCCGTGGACGACGACGGGCAGGATGCCGCAGGTCCGCAGGAACACCATGTCCTCGGCGAAGGCGCGGCGGCACTCCTCGTCGACCATCGCGTGGCCGCCGTACTTGATCACCACCACGTTGCCGTGGAACTCGCGCAGCCACGGCAGCGCCCCGGTGAGGACGGCGACCTTGCGGGCGTCGCCCTCCGGGTCGTAGGTGCGCATCACCCGGGTGGTGCCGATGCGGCGGCGCGGCGGCGGGGGCTGCTCGTCGATCCGGACGTCGGGCGGGCTCGGGTCCTGTGCGGTGCTCATGTGGAGTACGCCGAGTTCTCGTGCACGTAGGCGATGGACAGGTCGTTGGTCCAGATCGTGGCCTGCTCGGTGCCGGCCCGGAGGTCGACGTCGATGGTGATGGCCCGGCCGGTGAGGTCGACGCCCTCGCGCGGGTCGCCGATGGCGCCGCCCCGGCAGACGGTCACGCCGTTGATCGTGACGTCGACGCCGTCGGGCTCGAAGGCGGCGTCGGTGGTGCCGATGGCGGCGAGCACCCGGCCCCAGTTGGGGTCGTTGCCGAACAGCGCCGTCTTGAGCAGGTTGTTGCGCGCGCAGGCCCGGCCGGCGGTGAGCGCGTCGCGCACGCTGGCCGCGTTGCGGACGGTGATCGCGATGTCCTTGGTGGAGCCCTCGGCGTCGGCGAGCAGCTGCATGGCGAGGTCGGTGGCCGCGGCGGTGAGCGCCTCGGCCACCTCCGCCGCGGTCGGCGTGACGCCGCTGGCGCCGTTCGCCATGGCGATGACGGTGTCGTTGGTGGACAGGCAGCCGTCGGAGTCGACCCGCTCGAAGCTGACGCCGGTGGCGGCCGCCAGCGCCTCCTGCAGGACGGCCGGCTCGACGGCGGCGTCGGTGGTGAGGACGACGAGCATCGTGGCGAGGCTCGGCGCGAGCATCCCGGCGCCCTTGGCCATGCCGCCGACGGACCAGCCGTCGCGCTGCTGCACCGTCGTCTTGGGCACCGAGTCGGTGGTCATGATCGCCCGGGCGGCGTCGGGACCGCCTTCGGCGGACAGCGCCCCCGCGGCGGCGGTGACGCCGGGCAGCAGCCGGTCCATCGGCAGCCGGACGCCGATCAGCCCGGTGGAGGCGACGGCGACGTCGACCGCGCCGACCTCCAGACCGGCACGCCCGAGCGCGGCGGCGGTGTGCTCGGCGGTGGCGTGGGTGTCCTGGAAGCCCTCGGGGCCGGTGCACGCGTTGGCGCCGCCGGAGTTGAGGACGACCGCCCGCAGCCGCCCGCCGGAGAGGACCTGCCGGCTCCACAGCACCGGCGCGGCCGGGAAGCGGTTGGTGGTGAAGACGGCGGCCGCGGCGGCCTGCGGGCCGTCGTTGACGACCAGCGCGACGTCCTGGGCGCCGGTGCTCTTGAGCCCGGCCGCGACGCCGGCGGCCCGGAAGCCCACGGGTGCGGTGACGCTCACGCTGCCTCCTCGCTGGCGCTCGTCGGCCGCGTTCGCGGCGCTGCTGTGCACATGCATGAGCTCGCAAGCTCGCTCATGGGGCCACCCCCACCAGCGGGAGGCCCGCGGTCTCGGGCAGGCCGAGGGCGATGTTCGCGCTCTGGACGGCCCCGCCCGCGGTGCCCTTGGTCAGGTTGTCGACGGCGGCGACGACGACCAGCCGGCCGGCGTCGGGGTCGACGGCGACCTGCACCGCGACCGTGTTCGCGCCGAGCACCTGCGCGGTGGTGGGCCACTGGCCCTCGGGCAGCAGGTGCACGAACGGCTCGTCGCCGTAGGCCTCGGCGTAGGCGGCCCGCGCGGCCTCGGCGTCGGTGCCCGGCCGCAGCGGCGCCGAGCAGGTGGCGAGGATGCCCCGGCTCATCGGCACCAGCGTGGGCGTGAAGCTGATCCGCACCGGCTGGCCGGCGGCGGCGCCGAGGGTCTGCGCCATCTCCGGGGTGTGCCGGTGGACGCCGCCGACGCCGTAGGCGCTCACCGATCCCATGACCTCGCTGCCGAGCAGGTGTGGCTTCGCGGCCTTGCCCGCGCCGGAGGTGCCGGAGGCGGCGACCACGACGACGTCGGGCTCGACCAGGCCCGCGGCCAGCGCCGGGGCCATCGCGAGGGTGACCGACGTCGGGTAGCAGCCGGGGACGGCGATCCGCCGCGCCCCGGCGAGCTTCTCCCGCTGGCCGGGGAGCTCGGGCAGGCCGTAGGGCCAGGAGCCGGAGTGCTCGCCGCCGTACCAGCGGGCCCAGGCGGCCGGGTCCTCGAGCCGGTGGTCGGCACCGCAGTCGATGACGAGCGTGTCCTCGGGCAGCTGCGCGGCGATCGCGGCCGACTCCCCGTGCGGGAGCGCGAGGACGACGACGTCGTAGCCGGCGAGGTCCGCGGGCGCGCTGGGCCGCACCTCGAGGTCGGCGAAGGGCAGCAGGTGGGGCTGCAGCTCGCCCAGGCGTCGGCCGGCGCTCGAGTTGGCGTGCACCCCGGCGAGCCGGAGGTGCGGGTGCCCGGCCAGCAGCCGGACCACCTCACCGCCCGCGTACCCGGTGGCGCCGGTGACCCCGACCGTCCACGTCTGCCCTGTGTTCACGATGCATGACCATACAGGGGCGTGCATGACCTTTCATCGCCGGGGTCGGGCCCCCGTGCCCGGCACGGTCGTGCTCTGCACGCGATGGTGTGCAGAGCACGACCTCCCCGGAGGACGCATGGCTTCCCGAGCCGGGTCGTGCTCTGCCCCGCCGGTGTGGGCAGAGCACAAGCACCCGCGGGGAGAGTCCTCGAGCACTGCCCCGCGGGGGTGGGCAGAGCACGGGCCGCCGCGGAGGAACGGGCGCGGGGTCAGGCCAGGGGGTCGGCGTCGCCGTACGGGAGCAGCCGCAGCCGGCGGGCGTCGCCGGCCGGGGTGGTGGCGCGCAGGGCGTCCAGGGTGTCGGCGCCGGCGCGCAGGAAGCGCCCCGACCACGCGTCGAGCTCCCCGGCGGCGATGGCCACGACGAGGTCGACGACGTCGGCGGGCGGGGTCCACTCGGTGCGGCCGGCGTGCATCGGCATGGCGCGCGTCATCGCGGTGTCGACGACGCCGGGCGCCACGTCGAACGCGCGCACGCCGTGCTCCGCGCCGGCCAGCCCGATCGCCTCGGTGATCCGCATCTGCGCGGACTTGCCCGCCGAGTAGGCGCTGTAGCGCGCGTCGCCGCGGGTGCCCAGGCCGCTGGCCAGCCCGACCACGCGCCCGCCGCCGGCCGCGAGCATCCCCGGCAGCACGGCGCGGGCGAGGAGGAACGGCCCGCGCACCTGGCTCTCCACCACCGACCACCACTGCTCGGGGTCGGCCTCCCACAGCGGCACCTCGGCGGCGTCGATCGCGCCCGCGTTGTTGACCAGCAGGCCCACCGGGCCGAGCTCCGAGGTCACCCGGGCGACGGCGGCGTCGACCGCGGCGGCGTCGGTGACGTCGGCCGGCACGGCCAGCGTGCGCGCCCCGGTGGCCGCGGCGACGTCGTCCATCGCCGCCCGCAGCCGCTCCCCGCCGCGGGCGAGGCCGGCGACGGCGGCGCCGCGGGCGGCCAGCCCCTCGGCGAGGTGCCGACCGATGCCCGCGGACGCCCCGGTGACGAGCGCGACCAGCCCGGAGAGGTCAGGCATCACCACTGCGCAGGGTGATCCCCTGCATGGCGACGACGGCGAGGATGCCCTCGCGCACCTGGGCGACGTCGGCCGCGGTGAGCGTGCGGTCGGGCGCGCGCAGCACCAGCGAGTACGCCAGGGACCGTGATCCGGCCGGCACCGGCGGGCCGGAGTAGACGTCGAACAGGCGCACCGCCTCGAACAGCTCGCCCGCTCCCCCCCGCACCAGCGACTCGACGTGCGAGGCGGTGACCTCGTCGGGCACGACGAAGGCGAGGTCGAGGAACACCGGCGGGAAGGCGGAGATCCGCGGGCCGACGGGCACCGGCCGGGCCGGCAGCGCATCGACGTCGAGCTCCATCACCGACGTGCGGGCGGGCAGGTCCAGCGCCGCGCACACCCGCGGGTGCAGCTCGCCGGCGTACCCGGCCACGACGTCGTCGTCGCCGACGCGCACGACCAGCTCGGCGCAGCGGCCCGGGTGCCAGGGCGCCCGCTCGCCGGGGCGCACGAAAAGCTCCACGCCCGCGGCCGCGGCCACCACGCGCGCGGCCTGCACGGCGTCGGCCCAGCCGGCCGGGCGGCCCGGGCCCCACCAGCCGCGCGGCTCGCGCTGGCCGGCGAGGGCGACGGCGACGTGCCACGGCTGCTCGGGCACCGCGCCCAGCAGCGCGGCGAGCGTCTCGTCGTCGGGCCGGGCGTCGACGCCGGGCAGCGGCGCGGGGGTGCGGTCGCCGCCGCGGAAGACCGCGCCGTGCTCGAACAGGGCGAGGTCGCGCTGCCCGCGGGCCAGGTTGCGGGCCAGGGTGGCGAGCAGGCCCGGCAGCAGCGTGGTGCGCAGCGCCGGCTCCTCCTCCGACAGCGGGTTGCGCACGAGGACCACGGCGCGCCGCTCGTCGTCGGCGTCCAGGCCGAGGGCGTCGAACACCGACGGCGCGAGGAACGGATAGGCCGGCGCCTCGATGTGGCCGGCCTCGGCCAGCGCCCGGCCGATCGCGCGGCGGCGGCGCTGGGTCTCGGTGAGCCCGCGCCCGGGCGGGGCGGTGGGCAGCACGGAGGGGACGTCGTCGTAGCCGGCGAGGCGGACGACCTCCTCGACCAGGTCGGCCGGGTCGGTGAGGTCGGGGCGCCAGGACGGCGGGGTGACGGTGAGCCGGTCCCCGTCGGCCTCGACGGCGCAGCCGACGGCGCCGAGCAGCTCGACCACCTGCTCCGGCGGGTAGGGCACGCCGGAGACCCGGCCGGGCCGGTCGGCGGCCAGCGCGATGGACGGGCGCGGGCGGCGGGTGTCGACGTCGACCGGCGCGCCGACGACGCGGGCGCCGCCGTACTCGGCGAGCAGCGCCGCCGCGCGGGCGAGCGCGACGACGGTCATCTCCGGGTCGACGCCGCGCTCGAAGCGGCGGGCCGCCTCGCTGGGCAGCCGGTGCCGGCGGGCGGTGCGGGCCACCCCGGTCGGCTCCCAGTGCGCGGCCTCCAGCAGGACGTCCGTCGTGCCGTCGCCGATCTCGGTGGACGCCCCGCCCATGACCGCGGCCAGCCCGATCGGGCCGGTGTCGTCGGTGATGAGCAGGTCGTCGTCGGACAGCACGCGGTCGGCGCCGTCGAGGGTGGTCAGCCGCTCGCCCTCGCGGGCCCGGCGGACGACGATCGGGCCGGTCACCGCGGCGCGGTCGAAGGCGTGCATCGGCTGGCCGAGCTCGAGCATCACGTAGTTGGTGACGTCGACGGCCAGCGAGATCGACCGGATGCCGGACTGGGCCAGCCGGCGGCGCATCCACCAGGGGCTGGGCGCGGTCGGGTCGAGGCCCTCCAGCGCGACCATCGAGAACCGGTCGCAGCGCTCGGCGTCGGCGACGGTGACGTCCCACGCCGGCTCGCCGGACCAGCTCGGGTCCTCGGCGGCGCCCGGGTCCCGCCAGCCGACCGCGAGGCCGGTGCCCATCTCGCGGGCGATGCCGCGCATGGACAGGCAGTAGCCGCGGTCGGGGGTGACGGCCAGCTCGACGACGACGTCGTCGAGACCCACGACCGGGCGGGCGTCGGCGCCGGGCTCGAACCCGTCGCCGAGCACGAGGATGCCGGCGTGGTCCTCGCCGATGCCGAGCTCGCGGACCGAGCAGATCATCCCGTCGGAGACGTGGTCGTAGGTCTTCCGGGCGGCGATCTCGAACCCGCCGGGCAGCACCGCGCCGGGCAGCGCGACGACGACGGTGTCGCCGACGGCGAAGTTCCGGGCGCCGCAGACGATGCCGCGCGGCTGCGCCTCGCCGACGTCGACCTGGCACCAGCGGATCGGCTTCTTGAAGCCCGTGAGCTCCTCGATCCCCAGCACCCGGCCGACCACCAGCGGGCCGGTGACCTCGGCCGGGGTGTGGACCTCCTCGACCTCGAGGCCCAGCCGGACGAAGGCGGCGTCGAGCTCCTCGACGGTCGTCCCGGCGGGGACGTCGACGTACTCGGCCAGCCAGCCGACGGGGACCCGCATCAGAGCTCCACTCCGAACGCCTTCGTGAACCGGACGTCGCCCTCGACGATGTCGCGCATGTCGCCGACGCCCGAGCGGAACTGCAGCGCCCGCTCGATGCCCATGCCGAAGGCGAAGCCGCTGAACTCCTCGGGGTCGACGCCGCAGGCCACGAGCACGCGCGGGTTGACCATCCCGCAGCCGCCCCACTCGACCCAGCGCGGGCCGTCGCGGTGCTCGGGGAACCAGACGTCGAACTCCGCCGAGGGCTCGGTGAACGGGAAGTAGCTCGGCCGCCAGCGGGTGATCGCCTCCGGGCCGAACAGCGACCGTGCCAGGTGGTCGAGGGTGCCGCGCAGGTGGGCCATGCTCAGGCCGCGGTCGACCGCGAGGCCCTCCACCTGGTGGAACACCGGGGTGTGCGTCGCGTCGAGCTCGTCGGTGCGGTACACCCGCCCGGGCGCGACCACGTAGACCGGCGGCGTCCGCGACAGCAGCGTGCGGGCCTGCACCGGGCTGGTGTGGGTGCGCAGCACCAGGCCGGAGTCCTCGGGCGCCACGAAGAGGGTGTCCATCATCGTGCGCGCCGGGTGGTCGCGGCCGATGTTGAGCGCGTCGAAGTTCAGCCACTCGGCCTCGAGCTCGGGGCCGTCGGCCACCTCGTAGCCCATGCCGACGAAGACGTCGGCGATGCGCTCCTGCAGCGTGGTCAGCGGGTGGCGGGCGCCGCGCGGGGCGCGGTCCCAGGGCAGGGTGACGTCGACCCGCTCCTCGGCCAGCACCCGCGCGTCGCGCTCGGCCTCGAGCTCCGCGCGGCGGGCGTCGAAGGCCTCGGTGACGGCGACGCGCGCGGCGTTGACCCGCTTGCCGGCGTCGGCGCGGGCGGCCGGCGGCAGCGCGCCGAGCTCGCGGCGGGCCAGCGGCACGGGCGCGCGGTCACCGAGGTGGGCCGGGCGGGCGGCGGCCAGCGCGTCGAGGTCGGCCGCGGCCGCGAAGGCCTCCCGGGCCGCCGCGACGGCTCCGTCGAGGGCCTCGGCGGACAGGGCCGCGACCTGCTTGGGGTCGTAGGGGTCGTTGGCGCCGGACACGGGAGGCCATTCTGCCCGGCTCCCCTCCCCGTCCGCCTGCGGGTTCCGGTCCCGTCGGCGGCGGCTGCCAGGATCGGACGGCACGGCGGGCCGGCAGGGCGGTGCGGCGGGGACGGACACGGGGAGGCGCACCGGATGGCGACGCTGCTGGCGCTGGCCTCGGCCGTCGTCTACGGGATGGCCGACTTCGCCGGCGGCATGGCCAGCCGGCGGGTCGCCGCGGCCACCGTCGTCGCGCTGTCGCAGGCCGCGGGCCTGCTCACCGTGGCGCTGCTGCTGCCGTGGCTCGGCGGTGACCCGGCGCCTGCGGACCTGTTGTGGGGGGCGGTCGCCGGGATCGCCGGCGGCGCCGGGCTGGTCCTCTTCTACCGGGCGCTGGCCACCGGCGTGATGAGCGTCGTGGCGCCCGTGACGGCGGTGTCGGCCGCGGCGCTGCCGGTGCTCGGCGGGCTGCTGCTCGGCGAGCGGCTGGGCGCGGTGGCGGTCACCGGCATCGTCCTGGCGCTGGTCGCGGTGGTGCTGGTGTCGGCGGAGGGCGGGCTGGCCTCGCTGCGCTCGGCCCGGCTGTCGGCCGTCGCGCCCGCGCTGGCCGCCGGCGCGGGCTTCGGCCTGTTCTTCGTCGTGCTCGACCGCACCGGCGACGACGCCGGGCTCACGCCGCTGGCCGCCGCCCGCGTGGTGTCGGTGCTGCTCGTCGGCGGGCTGGCGCTGGCCGGCGGGTCGGGGCTGCGGGTGCCGCGGCGGGTCCTGCCGGTGGTGTTGCTGGCCGGCATCGGCGACATGACGGCCAACGCGCTGTTCCTCGTGGCCACCCAGGCCGGCGGGTCGCTGGCGATCACCGGCGTGCTGGCGTCGCTCTACCCGGTGAGCACGGTGGTGCTGGCGCAGGTGCTGCTCCGCGAGCGGCTGGTCGCCGCACAGCGGGCCGGGCTGGCCGCCGCGGCCGCGGCCGTCGTCCTCATCGCCCTCCCCTCCTGACCCTCCGGGGGGAGATCCCGGACCACCGGGTGTCGGATTCCGCCTCCCGTGCCGACAACGACCGCGTGACCCTCTCCTCACAGGCACCGGCGCCCGGCGACACGGTGACCGACACCGTGGCCGACGTCGTGTCCGCCGCGCTGCTCGACGACGCCATCCGCGGCGTCCACAGCGTCTTCCAGCCGATCGTGGAGCTCGACACCGGACGGGTGGTCGCCTACGAGGCGCTCGCCCGCGGCCCGGTCGGCCCGCTGGAACGGCCCGACGCCCTCTTCGCGGCCGCCCGCGCCGCCGGCCGGCTGGCCGAGCTCGACGAGGCGTGCCGCGCCGCCGCCTTCCGCGGCGCCGTCGACGCAGCCCTCGTCGCCCCGCTGACGGTCTTCGTCAACGTGGAGCCCGAGGTGCTCGACACCGCCCCGCTGGCCGACCTGCTGGCCATCGCCGAGCGGGCGCCCGGCCACGTCCGGGTCGTCATGGAGATCACCGAGCGGGCGATCGCCGCCCGCCCGGCCGAGCTCCTGCGCACGGTGGAGCGGGTCCGCGAGCTCGGCTGGTCGATCGCCGTCGACGACGTCGGCGCGGAGTCGATGTCGCTGGCGTTCCTGCCGCTGCTGCGCCCCGACGTGGTGAAGCTCGACCTGCGCCTGGTGCAGGAGCGCCCCGGCCCGCAGATCGCCGAGATCATGAACGCGGTCAACGCCTACGCCGAGCGCAGCGGCGCCGTCGTGCTGGCCGAGGGCATCGAGGACGAGCGCCACCTGCGGACCGCCCGCGGCCTCGGCGCCACCCTCGGCCAGGGCTGGCTGTTCGGCCGGCCCGGCCCGGGTGCCGCGCCCGGCCTGACCGTCGGCGAGCTGGCGCTGCCCGGCGCCGGCGCCCCGGCCGGCGCGCTCGGCGCGGTGTCGCCCTTCGCGTGCCTGCCCGACGGCACGCCGCTGCGGCGGGCGCCCAAGGCCCTGCTCATCGAGCTGTCCAAGCAGCTGGAGCGCGAGGCGATGCGGCTGGGCGAGACCTGCGTGGTCGCCTCGACGTTCCAGGAGGCGCGCCACTTCACCGTCTCCACCACCCAGCGCTACCGCGACCTGGTCGCCCGCACCGGCTTCGTCTGCGCCCTGGGCGAGGACCTGCCGGTCGAACCGCTGCCCGGCGTGCGCGGCGCCCACCTCGACCCGGCCGACCCGGTGCGCGGCGAGTGGGACGTGGCCGTCCTGTCCCCGCACTTCAGCGCGGCCCTGCTCGCCCGCGACCTCGGCGAGGACGGTCCCGACCTCGAGCGCACCTTCGAGTACGCGCTCACCTACGACCGCGACACGGTGTCGGCCGCGGCGCAGTCGCTGCTGTCGCGGGTGGCCCCGCGGGTCGGCCCCGTCGCCGAGCTGCCGGCGCACGCGCCGGCCGCGGCCGCCCCGGCGGGCCGGCCCGGCGGCGGTCTCGCCGTCGGCACCACCAACGCCGAGGTGCTGCTGCGCCGGGCGCTGGAGGCCACCCCCAGCGGCGTGACCGTGGTGGACATGCGGCTGGCCGACCAGCCGATCGTCTACGCCAACGCCGCCTTCCGGGAGCTCGCCGGGCTGTCCGCGCAGGACATCCTCGGCCGCAACTGCCGGCAGCTGCAGAGCCCCGACGCCGACCCCGCCGCCGTCGCGCGGATCCGGGCCGCCGTCGCCGCGGGCGAGTCCTGCCGCGAGACGGTGCTCAACGTGCGCGGCCCCGAGCGGACGCCGTGGTGGAACGAGCTGCACCTCGCGCCGGTGCACGACGCCGACGGCACCGTCGTCCAGTACATCGGCGTGCAGGTGGACGTGACCGCCCGCGTGGAGGCCGAGCGGGCCCTGGTGCGCGAGCGGGACCGCACGTCGGCGGCGCTGGCCCGCATCCAGGAGCTCGCCTACACCGACCCGCTCACCGGCCTGCCCAACCGGCGGCGCCTGGAGGAGCAGGTGGAGGCGGCGATCTGGGAGGCCCGCGCCCGCGGCGATGCCCTCGGCCTGCTGTTCGTCGACCTCGACGGGTTCAAGGCGGTCAACGACGCGCTCGGCCACGCCGCCGGCGACGAGCTGCTGCAGGTGGTGGCAGGCCGGCTGCGCGACCGGGTCCGCCGCCGCGACCTGCTGGCACGGCTCGGCGGCGACGAGTTCCTCGTCGCGCTGCCCGACCTGCACCCGGAGACCGCGGCCGCCGAGGCGGCGCGGGTCGCCGAGGAGCTGGTGGCCTCGATCCGCCGCCCGGTGCCGCTCCTGGGCACCGAGGTGACAGTGGGCGCGAGCATCGGGGTGAGCGTCTGCCCGGCCGACGGCGTCGTGTTCGCCGACCTGCTGCACCGGGCCGACCTGCGGATGTACGAGCGCAAGGCCGCCTCGCGCGGCGCGGTGGCCCGGGCGGCCACCGCGCGGGCGGCGGCCGCGGCGGTGCCACCGCCGGCGGCGCCCGTGCTCGGCTGACCGGGGAGGGTCCGGCCGGGCACGGGGCGGAGGGGGGGGGGGCGGGGGGGCCCGCCCCCACCCCCCCCGTTGGTTTGGGGCCGGCCCCCGCCCCCCCCCCCCCCCCCCCCCCCCCCCCACCCCGCCCCGCC
>NZ_JBJGYM010000039.1:0-16568 GCF_054049995.1 Geodermatophilus sp. SYSU D01106
CCCCCCCCCCCCCCCCCCCCCCCCCCCCCCCCCCCCCCCCCCCCCCCCCCCCCCCCCCCCCCCCCCCCCCCCCCCCCCCCCCCCCCCCCCCCCCCCCCCCCGGGACCCGCGGGCCTCTACCCTGTGCCCGGACGCGCCCCGGACGGGGCCGCCGGACGGGAGGGCGGGCTCATGCGCACCGGGCACCGCGCCGGCTCCTGGGTGCCGGTCGCCCTGGTGGCCGCGCTCGCGCTCGCCGGGTGCAGCAGCACCGTCGACGGCGAGGCGTTCTACGCCGGCCTCGAGGTCGCCAAGCCCACCGTGCCGCCCGCCGAGGGCACCCTCGACCCCGCCGAGGCGCCGGTGGTGGGCACCTGCTCGACGATCGCCGACGGGCAGCAGAGCGCCCCGCTCGACCCGCCGCCGCCGGTCGAGTGCTCCGGTGACCACAACGCCGAGACCGCGGTGGTGGGCGACAGCGGCCTCGCCGACGACGCGCCGCACCCCGCCCAGGCCGACCTCGACGACCCCGACAGCCGGATCAGCCGGGCGCTGGCCGACCTGTGCGACCTCGACGTCGTCCGCGAGTACCTCGGCGGCGACTCCCTCGACGACCCCTACGCCTGGTACGCCGCCTACCTGCCCACGGCGGAGCAGTGGGCTGCGGGCGCCCGGTGGATCCGCTGCGACGTCTTCTACGGCTACCTGGTGCCCGAGCCCGCGCCCGGGATCCTCGCCGGCGCGCTGGCCGGGTCCGACCCGGCGCGGCACCGCACCTGCTTCGTCGGGTCGCCCGCCGACTACGGCGTCGCGCCCTGCTCGGAGCCGCACGAGGCCGAGCCGGTGGGCACCGAGGTGGCCGCCCTGCCCGAGGGTGGGCCCTATCCCGACGAGCCGACCCGCCGGTCGGTGGTCGGCTCGTGCGTGAACGTCGCCGAGGACTACGGCGGCGGCGAGGTGCCCAACGGCTACGTCGTCGACGTGTGGGTGGACACCGCCGAGGAGTGGCCGGACTACTCCTACGGGCGGTGCGTGCTCGTGCCCGCCGGAGGTGGCCGGACGACCACGACGGTCCGCGGCTGACCCGCCCGCGCGCCCTCCCGGCGGTCCGGGGAGCCCGTCCGCGGCGGGGCCTAGTCTCGGTCGCATGAGCGTCAGGCGGGTGATGGGGACCGAGGTCGAGTACGGCATCTCGGTCCCCGGGCAGCCCACGGCCAACCCGACCACCCTCTCCAGCCAGGTGGTGAACGCCTGGGCGGTGGCCGACGCGCCGACCCGCCGCCGTCCACGGTGGGACTTCGAGGAGGAGTCCCCGCTGCGCGACGCCCGCGGCTTCGACCTCTCCCCGGCGCAGGCGCTCGACCACAACGACCTCGACGAGGACTCGGGGATGGCCAACGTCATCCTCACCAACGGCGCCCGGCTCTACGTGGACCACGCCCACCCGGAGTACTCGACGCCGGAGGTCACCAACCCGCGCGACATCGTGCTGTGGGACAAGGCCGGCGAGCGGGTGATGGCCGAGGCCGCCCGGCGGGCCGCCCGCATCCCCGGTACCCAGCCGATCCAGCTGTACAAGAACAACACCGACGGCAAGGGCGCCAGCTACGGCGCGCACGAGAACTACCTGATGGACCGGCGGACGCCGTTCATCGAGATCATCCGCGGCCTCGTCCCGTTCTTCGTCACCCGGCAGGTGTTCGCCGGCGCCGGCCGCGTCGGCATCGGCACCGAGGGCCGCACGCAGGGCTTCCAGATCTCCCAGCGCGCCGACTTCTTCGAGGTCGAGGTGGGCCTGGAGACCACGCTCAAGCGGCCGATCATCAACACCCGCGACGAGCCGCACGCCAACCCCGACGAGTACCGCCGGCTGCACGTGATCATCGGCGACGCCAACCTCGCCGAGCTGTCCACCTACCTGAAGGTCGGGACGACGGCGCTCGTGCTCGACATGATCGAGGCGCGGGCCCTCACCGAGGACCTGTCGATCGAGGAGCCGGTGGCGGCGCTGCAGGCGGTCAGCCACGACCCCTCGCTCACCCACCTGGTGCGGCTGCGCGACGGCCGCCGCATGACCGCCGTCGACGTGCAGCGCGCCTACCTCGACCAGGCGGTGGCCTTCGTCGAGCGCTCCGGCGGCGCCGACGAGCAGACCGCCGACGTGCTGCGCCGCTGGGCGGAGGTGCTCGACGACCTCGCCGTCGACCCGATGCGCCTGGCCGACCGCCTCGACTGGCCGGCCAAGCTGCGCCTGCTGGAGGGCTACCGGTCCCGCGACGGGCTGGGCTGGGGCGACTCGCGGCTGCACCTGGTCGACCTGCAGTACTCCGACGTGCGCCCGGACAAGGGGCTGTACCACCGGCTGGTGGCCCGCGGGTCGATGCAGCGGCTGCTCACCGACGACGAGGTGACGCGGGCGATGGTGACGCCGCCGAGCGACACCCGGGCGTTCTTCCGCGGCGAGTGCCTGCGGCGCTTCCCGGCGCAGGTGGCGGCCGCGTCCTGGGACTCGGTGGTGTTCGACCTGGGCCGGGAGAACCTGGTGCGGATCCCCACGATGGAGCCGCTCAAGGGCACCCGCGACCACGTCGGGCTGCTGTTCGAGTCGACGTCGAGCGCGCAGGAGCTGGTCGACACGATCACCGGGGGCTGAGTGCCCGCGCCGGTGGAGGCCGCCCGGGAGCTGGCGGCCGGCGTGCTGGCGCCCGCGGCCGCCGGGGTCGACGCCACCGGCGTGCTGCCGCGCACGCACCTCGACGCGCTGGCCGCGGCCGGGCTGTACGGCGTGGTCGGGCCGGCGTCCGCCGGGGGGCTGGACGGCGACGGCGCGACGCTGGCGGCGGTGGTGGAGGAGCTGGCCGCCGGCGACCTCGCGACGGCGTTCGTGTACCTGCAGCACCACGGCGTCGTCGGGCGGCTGGCCGCGTCCGGGGCGCATCCGGGGCTGCTGGCGGACCTGTGCGCCGGGCGGGTGCGGGCGGGCATCGCGCTGCAGGCCGCGACCCGGCCGGACGCCGAGCCGGTGACGCTGCGGCGGGACGGTGGGGAGCTGGTGCTCGACGGCACCGTGCCGTGGGTGACCGGGTGGGGCCTGGTCGACGTGCTGGTGGTGGCCGCTCGCGACGGCGAGGACGTCGCGTTCGTGCTCGCCGACGCGGTGGAGGGCGCGACACTGGAGGCGGTGCCGCAGCCGCTGGTGGCCGTGCAGGCGAGCGCCACGGTGGAGCTGCGCCTGCGCGGGCACCGCGTGCCGGCCGGCCGGCTGCTGGGCACGACGCCGCTGGCGCAGGTCCGGGCGGGCGACGCGGCCGGGCTGCGGGTCAACGGCTCGCTGGCGCTGGGCCTGGTCCGGCGGTGCGCGGCGCTGGTGGGGCCCTCGCCGCTGGACGCCGCGCTGGTGGCGGCGCGGGCGCGGCTGGACGCGGCCGGGCCGGAGGACCTGCCCGCCGCGCGGGCAGAGGCGGCGGCGCTGGCCCACCGGGCGGCCGGCGCGCTGGTGGTGACCTCCGGGAGCGCCGCGGCCCGGGCCGGCAGCGTGGCCGAGCGGACGGCGCGCGAGGCGGTGTTCCTGCTCGTCTTCGGCTCGCGGCCGGCCATCCGCGCGCACCTGCTGGACCGGTTGAGCGCGCCCGGGTGAGGCCCGCGTTCCGCCGCCCGCATGTCGGTACCTGCGGGTAGTTTCGGCAGCAGCACGCACTCGGCGCGCACCAGGGGAGGGCACATGGCCACCAGGGACACCGGCGGGCAGCAGCGCGCCACGCGCTCGCGCGAGGAGACCGACGAGGTCGAGGCCTCGGCCGACACCGAGGTCGCCGAGCGCCACAAGGAGATGTCCGAGGACGTCGACGCCATCCTCGACGAGATCGACGACGTCCTCGAGGAAAATGCAGAAGAATTTGTTCGCTCATATGTACAAAAAGGGGGCGAGTGACCATTCCGTCGAGCCATTAGAATGGCCGACAAAAATGGCTCGCAGAAATTCTGTCCGGACTGCGGTGAGTACCGCCCGGTAGAGGACTTCACCCGGGACAGGCGCCGACGCGATGGTCTCGCGTTCTACTGCCGGGATCACGCCCGGCGCCGTCTGCGCGCCTCGAAGGAACGTCGTCAGGGGCCGCCCAGGCGTCGTTTCGCTCTCGACCGTCACGTCCCGGACGGGCACAAGTGGTGTCCCGACTGCGACACGGTCAAGCCCGTCAACGAGTTTCCCCGGACGGCAGCCACCAAGAGCGGGCGTTACACCTATTGCCGGCCCTGCCACAACGCGCGCGGGCGGGCGTCGCTGGACAAGGTCGGCGGGTCCCGGACCTACCACCTCAAGCGGCGCTACGGGATCACGGCCGAGGAGGCCGACGCGATGCTGGCGGCGCAGGGTGGTGTGTGCGCCGTCTGCCTGTCTGCACCCGCGGCGCACGTCGACCACGACCACGAGACCGGCCGCGTGCGTCAGCTGCTGTGCTTCAACTGCAACGGGGGCCTCGGGCAGTTCCGGGACGACCCGGTGGTGCTCCGGGCCGCGGCCCGGTACGTCGAGCGCCATCGCGACGGGCAGGACGGGCGGCTCCCCGACCGGGCTGCCCGTGGGCGGGCACCGCGGCGACGGTCCCCGGACACAGCGGCGCCTGCGGTCCGGCGCAGGAGCGCCGGCTGCCCCGTCCACGAGAGGCGCGAGATCGTGCGTGCCCGGGCGGCGGCGCTGTTCGGTTGGTCAGGAGCGCCCGGCCGCTGAGCCCGCCACCGCGCCGGCTCCCCGGCAGCCGGTCAGGCCAGCAGGATGCCCGCCGCCACCGCGGCGGCCGAGCCCGCGTGCGTGAGGCCCGCCAGCACCCGCTCGACGCGGTCGCGGGGGAGTGGCCCCGTCGCGTCGGCGCCGGGCAGGGCGGGGAGGTCCCAGGCCGCGCAGACCGGCGCCGGCAGCACGAGTGCCCGCTGCTCCTGGCGCAGCGCCAGCAGCCGGCGCACCTCCGCCAGGTCGGGCATCGCCTGCAGCTGCGCCCACGGCACCACCGCGCACCCGCCGTCGTCGGCCAGCCCCAGGGCCACGACGCGGCGCGACTCGGCGTCCCAGGACACGGCCGCGGCGTGCACCCGGGTGAGGTCCACGCCGTGCCGCCCGAGCGGCGTCCGCCCGGTCAGCACCGTCCCCTCCAGCACGGGCCGGGTCACCACCTCGCGCCGCACCCGGCTCCAGAGCCGCAGCGCGACCACGAGCAGCACCGCGGAGACGGTCGCGGCGACCGCCACGCCGTCGGTGTCCAGGGTCGCCCGGCCCCAGGCCGCGGCCAGCCCGCACACCGCCACCAGCAGCAGCCCCGCGCCCGCGGTGGCCAGCCGCCGCCGGCCGGCGGGCACGCGCGGCACCCCGCCCGGGTGGAGTCGGTCGGTCACGGGGTCCCCCTCCGGTCGGTCGCGGCCGGCGCACGCTAGCCACGACCGGCCCCGCCCACCAGGCCTCCCGGCGCCCCGGGTGGGGGACCGGCCCCGCCGGTAGGGTCGACGGCGAGCTGCCGCGGGTCGCCCGCGGCACGTCGATGAGCACCCCTGAGGGGCGCGGAGAGGGTGGACGGGTTGACCCAGTCGCACACCGGCCGGAGCGGCTTCCCGCCCGCCTACCTGGACCGCGTGGGCTCCTCGTTCACCGACTTCCTCGCCACGGCGGCGCCCGACCTGCTGCCCAGCAGGCGCCAGGTGCCGTCGGTGAACGCCGGCGACCTCACCCCGCACGGCACCACGATCGTCGCCGTCACCTACGCCGGCGGCGTCCTCATGGGCGGCGACCGCCGCGCCACCATGGGCAACCTGATCTCCAGCCGCGACATCGAGAAGGTGTACCCGGCCGACACCTGGTCGGTCATCGGCATCGCGGGCGCGGCCGGCATCGCCATCGAGATGGTCAAGCTCTACCAGGTCGAGCTCGAGCACTACGAGAAGATCGAGGGCCTCACCCTCAGCCTCGACGGCAAGGCCAACCGCCTCGCGCAGATGATCCGCGGCAACCTCGGCGCCGCCCTGCAGGGCCTCGCCGTCGTCCCGCTGTTCGCGGGCTTCGACCTCGACGCCGCCGCCGGCACCACCCCGGGCCGGATCTTCAGCTACGACGTCACCGGCGGGAACTACGAGGAGCGCGGCTACGCCGCCGTCGGCTCGGGCTCGCTGTTCGCCAAGAACTCGCTGAAGAAGACCTGGCGGTCGGGCCTCGACGGCGACGCCGCCACCCGCACCGTCGTCGAGGCGCTCTACGACGCCGCCGACGACGACTCCGCCACCGGCGGCCCCGACCCGGTGCGGCGGCTGTACCCGATCGTCTACCGCGTGGACGCGGAGGGCGCGGTGCGCCTGACCGACGCCGAGGTGGCCGGGATCGCCGACACCATCGTCGGCGAGCGCGCCGCCGCCGACCGCGAGAACGTCGACCGGGGGTTCTGACGCCGTGACCATGCCCTACTACGCCTCGGCCGAGCAGGTCATGCGCGACCGCTCGGAGTACGCCCGCAAGGGCATCTCCCGCGGCCGCAGCGTCGCCGTCCTCACCTACGCCGACGGCGTCCTGTTCATCGCCGAGAACCCCAGCTCCACGCTGCACAAGGTCGGCGAGATCTACGACCGCATCGGCTTCGCCGCCGTCGGCCGGTACAGCGAGTTCGAGAGCCTGCGGGTGGCCGGAGTGCGCCTGGCCGACGTCCGCGGCTACTCCTACAACCGCCGCGACGTCACCGGCCGGGTCATCGCCAACGCCTACGCGCAGACCCTCGGCGCGATCTTCACCGAGCAGATGAAGCCCTACGAGGTCGAGCTGTGCGTGGCCGAGGTGGGCGACAGCAGCGAGTCCGACCAGCTCTACCGGCTGACCTTCGACGGCTCGGTCGTCGACGAGCCGGACTTCGTCGTCATGGGCGGGCAGGCCGAGGCGGTCACCGCCCGGCTGCGGGAGGACTTCCGCGCCGGCCTGCCGCTGTCCGAGGCGCTCATGGTCGGCGTGCGGGCCCTGTCGGCGTCCAGCCCGGCCATGCCGGGCAACGGGAGCGGCGACGGGCTGCTGCCGGCCGCGCAGCTGGAGGTCGCCGTGCTCGACCGGCGGCGCCCCAAGCGGGCCTTCCGCCGGGTGGTCGGCGCGGCGCTGGGCAGCCTGCTCGGCGACGGCGGCGGGCCCGCCCCGGAGGCCGCCACCCACGCGCACGCGCCGAGCGCCCCGCAGCCGGGCACCCCGGCGGGCCTGGGCGACCCGGCCGCGCCGGACACCGCCGGCGGCGCCGTCGACGGGCCCGCGGACGCCGGCGAGAGCTGACGCCGGCGAGAGCTGACGGCACGAGGCGACGGCACGAGCTGGCCGCGCGCGGTGCCGGGCGCCTAGCCCGGCACCGCCCGGCCGGCGTCCCGCCGCCAGGAGCTGAACGAGCGCACCGACGTGGTGCCGGGCCGCACGAGCCAGGGCCACGGGTGCCGCTCGACGACGTCGAGCCGCGCGGCCCGCTGGCGCCAGCCGGGGACCGGCGTCCACGTCGCGGCCAGCCGGAAGTCGGCCAGCTCAGCGGGCACCACGCCGCGGCGCACCTCCAGCGGCCGGGTGGCCGCGAGCTCCCCGAGCGTCTCGGCGAGGAACACCAGCCGCTTGCCCGACAGCCGCAGCCGGGCCAGCAGCGGCTCGTCGAAGACGAACACCGCCGGGCGGTCCGGATCGGCGGCCAGCGCCGGGTCGGCCGAGCCGAGGGACTCCGCGGTCAGCCACACGAGCTCGCCCCCACCCGCTCCCTCGGGCTCCGCCGGGCCGGCCGGCACCGGGCCCCGACCCAGGTCGGGGCCGCCCACCCGCGGGCCGGACGACGCCTCCGGCCACTGCTGCACCGGGCAGGCGCGGCGCAGGGCGCAGCCGGCGCACAGCTCCGGCGCCCGCTTCTCCACCTGCCAGCGGCTGAACCCGTACGGCTTGCCGCTGCCGGTGCCCACCGTCCACTGCCAGCCGAGCCCGTTGGCCGCCCGCGACCCGTCGAGCAGGTGCCGGTAGGTCTCGGCCTCGCCGTCGCGCCAGTCGGCCCCCGCGCGCACCGCCCACTGCGAGGCCAGCCACATGCGGGTCTGGTTCACCAGCCACCCGTCGCGGTGCAGCTCCGTCACGACGGTGTCCATGCAGTTCATCCGCCGCGGCCACGGCTCGCCGTCCCAGGGCTCCGCGCGGGGCTGGTCGAACCGCAGCGGCCGCCGGATCCCGCGGCCCACCCGGGCGTAGAGGTGCCGCGCGTACTCCTGCCAGAGCAGCTCGTCGCGGTAGCGGCCCCGGTCGCGGGACGGGGCGCCCGCGACGGCGTCCCACAGGCGCGGCAGCGGGAGCAGGCCGTGTCGCACGTAGGGCGAGACCCGGGTGGCGCCGCGCCGGTCGACCGGCAGCACGGTGCTGCGGTCGCGCGCGTAGCCGGTGACGTCCAGCCCGGCGAGCGCCGCGTCGGCCGCGGACTGGCCACCGCGGGCCACCCCGGGCGCGACGCCGTCCGGGCCCTCCAGCGTCAGGTCGCCCAGGTGGGCGGCCACCCAGGAGGCGGCGTCGGCCGGTGTGGCGCCGTCGGCGGGGGAGGGCAGCGGGGGCAGGAGGGGCACCTCCCCACTGTGCGGGCGGGGGACGACAGCACGCGCGTCGGCGCGGGCCGCCGGGAACCGGCCGGAGTCGCATCCGGCGCCTAGGCTCGGTCCGTGGACCGACGGATCTTCGGGATCGAGACCGAGTACGGCGTCACGTGCACCTTCCGCGGGCAGCGCCGGCTGTCCCCGGACGAGGTCGCCCGCTACCTGTTCCGCCGGGTGGTGTCCTGGGGGCGCAGCTCCAACGTGTTCCTGCGCAACGGGTCGCGGCTCTACCTCGACGTCGGCAGCCACCCGGAGTACGCCACCGCCGAGTGCGACGACCTGACCGAGCTGGTCGTGCACGACAAGGCCGGGGAGCGGATCCTCGAGGGCCTGCTGGTCGACGCCGAGCAGCGGCTGGCCGAGGAGGGCGTCACCGGCGACATCTACCTGTTCAAGAACAACACCGACTCGGCGGGCAACAGCTACGGCTGCCACGAGAACTACCTGGTGGGCCGGCACGGGGAGTTCTCCCGGCTGGCCGACGTGCTGATCCCGTTCCTGGTCAGCCGCCAGCTGGTGGTCGGCGCCGGGAAGGTGCTGCAGACCCCGCGCGGGGCGATCTACTGCGTCAGCCAGCGCGCCGAGCACATCTGGGAGGGCGTCTCCAGCGCCACCACCCGCTCCCGGCCGATCATCAACACCCGCGACGAGCCGCACGCCGACGCCGAGCGCTACCGGCGGCTGCACGTGATCGTCGGCGACTCGAACATGAACGAGACGACGACGCTGCTCAAGGTCACCATCACCGACCTGGTGCTGCGGATGATCGAGGCCGGCGTGCCGATCCGGGACATGGCGCTGGAGAACCCGATCCGCGCGATCCGGGAGATCAGCCACGACATCACCGGCCGCCGCAAGGTGCGCCTGGCCAGCGGCCGGGAGATGAGCGCGCTGGAGATCCAGGCCGAGTACCACTCCCGCGCCGCGGAGTTCGTCGACCGGGAGGGCTTCGGCCCGGTGCACCGGCAGATGCTCGAGCTGTGGGGGCGGGTGCTCAAGGCCGTCGACACCGAGGACCTCTCGCTGATCGACCGCGAGATCGACTGGGCCACCAAGCTCAACCTGCTGGAGCGCTACCGGGCCAAGCACGACCTGACGATGTCCAGCCCGCGGATCGCCCAGATGGACCTCGCCTACCACGACATCTCCCGCAAGCGGGGCCTGTACTACCTGCTGGAGCGCCGCGGGCAGGTGCAGCGGGTGGCCCACGAGCCGCGGGTGTTCGAGGCCAAGAACGTGCCGCCGCAGACCACCCGCGCCAAGCTGCGCGGGGAGTTCATCCGCAAGGCCCAGGAGAAGCGGCGCGACTTCACCGTGGACTGGGTGCACCTCAAGCTCAACGACCAGGCGCAGCGCACCGTGCTGTGCAAGGACCCGTTCAAGAGCGTCGACGAGCGCGTCGAGAAGCTCATCGCCTCCATGTGACCCGCCTCGATGTGACCCGCCTCGATGTGACCCCGGCGGGGACGGCGCTGGTCACCGGCGTCAGCCGGCGGGCCGGCATCGGGTACGCGGTCGCCCGCCGGCTGCTCGACCGCGGCGACCGGGTGGTCGTGCACTCCTGGTCGCCGCACGACGCCGGGCAGCCGTGGGGTGCCGACGACGTCGACGCCGTCGTGGCGGCCCTGGGGTCCCCGCCGCACCTGCCCGCCGACCTCGGGGACCCGGATGCACCGGCCGCCCTGGTGGCCGCGGCCCGGGCGGCGGCGGGCCCGCTGACGACGCTGGTGGTCAACCACGCCCGCAGCGCCCTCGGCCGCCTTGAGGAGGTCACCGCCGACGAGCTCGACCGCTCCTTCGCCGTCAACGCCCGGGCGGCGGTGCTGCTCACCCAGGCCTTCGCCGCCCAGTACGAGCCCGCGGCCGGCCCCGGCTCGGTCGTGCTGTTCACCTCCGGCCAGCACCGCGGCCCCATGCCCGGCGAGATCCCCTACGCGCTGAGCAAGGGCGCCGTCCAGCAGGTCACCGCCACCCTCGCCGACGCCGTCGCCGGCCGGGGGATCACCGTCAACTGCGTGAACCCCGGCCCCACCGACACCGGATGGGCCGGCCCGGCCGTCGACGAGCAGGTGGCCGCCGCGATGCCCCGCGGCCGGTGGAACACCCCGGAGGAGGCGGCCGCCGTCGTCGCCTGGCTGACCGGGCCCGACGCCCGGTCGGTCACCGGCGCCACCATCGACGCCGAGGGCGGCTTCCGCCGCTGATCCCGGCCCGGGGTGGTCAGTCGGGGAGGGGCACCCGCAGGGCGGCGTAGCGGCCGGCGGCCGCGGCGGCCAGGAAGTAGGCCCGCTCCTCGGGCCAGCCGCGGCCCATCGTCGACAGCGTCACCGGCGAGAGCTGCAGCGCCTCGTCGAGGCCGTCGACGTCGACCCACACCACCCGGTTGCGCTCGGGCTGCCCGGCCAGGTCCTCCTCGACCTGCTGCCCGAGCTCCGAGCCCAGCCCGCGCGGCGCCACCAGGGTCACCCCGGCCAGCGCCACCCGGCCGAAGGCGGTCAGCGAGTGGTGGGAGACCCCGCGGTGGCGGGGGCGCGGGTCGGCGTCGGAGATCCGCAGCGCCCCGATCGGCTCGCCGCCCAGCACGCTGACGGCGTTGCACGCCTCCCCGGCGGCCACCCCGGAGAAGCCCCACGGGGTGCCGGTGCCGAGGTTGCCGGGGCCCTGGGTGACGACGGCGACGTCGGCGCCGAGCACGTGCTTCGCCGCGAGCAGCCCGGTGTGCAGCGTGACCGCCTCCAGGTCCCCGCCGAACGCCTGCCCCACGGTGACCACGCCGGTCAGCGACGGCGCCAGGGTGTGCAGCGTCCGCGAGAAGCCGGCCACCAGCGCGCCGCCGTCGGTCATGACGTAGGCGACCTTGAGGTCGGGGTCGGTGGCGAACACCCCGATCAGCGCCGCCGGAAGGGCCGAGTGCAGGTCGGCGACGACGACCGGCATGCCGCCGAGGTCCTCGGCCTCGGCGATCGCGGCGTGGTGCTCGGTGTCCTGCTCGTCGACGCCCTGCACGCTCACCTGCAGCGGCGTGTACCGCGCCTTGACCAGGTGCCCCGGGCCGGTGGGGTCCGGCGGCAGCCGGTCGGGGACGGCGACGACGAGCGCGTAACCGCCGGTGCCCAGCCGCTGCGCCCACGCGGTGGTGTTGAGCAGGACGTCGTCGCCGACCTCGGGCACGCCGACCAGCGACGGGTGGGCCAGCGAGCGCACCTCGCCGTCGCCGGGCACGTCGACGGTGAGCTCCAGGGCGTCCCGCCAGCTGCGCCCCGTCGCGGTCACCCGCCCGCGTCGCCAGCGGATGCGTTGCTGCGTCGTCCGTTGCTCCCCCACAGGGCGAGGCTAGCCAGGGACCCGGGGGTCCGCGGCCCGGACGGGGTGCCGCGGGCCCGGGCTGGCTAGCCTGTGCGGCGTGTCGGCGAAGCGGGCGGAACGACTGGTCAACCTGGTCATCGCGCTGCTGGGCACCCGCCAGTACGTGACGGCGGCCCGCATCCGCGCCACCGTGCCCGGCTACGAGCCCGACGACGGCACCGCCCGCGCCGACGAGGCGTTCAAGCGGATGTTCGAGCGCGACAAGGCCGAGCTGCGCGAGATGGGCGTGCCGCTGGAGACCGGCCGCACCAGCGTCTTCGACACCGAGGACGGCTACCGCATCGCCCGCGCCGACTACGAGCTGCCCGAGATCACGCTCACCGGCGAGGAGGCCGCCGCGGTGGGCCTGGCGCTGCGGCTGTGGGAGTCCGCGCAGCTGGCCGGGGCCGCGCAGAGCGCGCTGGTGAAGCTGCGCGCTGCGGGCGTCGACGTCGACCCCGGCCGCACGCTGCCGGTGCAGCCGCGGCTGGACTCCGACGAGCCGGCGTTCGAGCCCTGCTACGCGGCGGCCCGCGACCGGCGGGTGCTCATCTTCGGCTACCGCCGCCCCGACGAGGACACCCCCGCCCGGCGCCGGGTGCAGCCGTGGGGCGTCGTCGCCTGGCACGGCCGCTGGTACCTCGTCGGCCTCGACCTCGACCGGCAGGCCCCGCGGGTGTTCCGGCTGTCCCGGGTGGTCGGCACCCCGAAGGCCACCGGCCCGGAGAACGCGTTCGAGCCGCCGCCGGACGTCGACCTCGCGGGGATCGTCGCCCGCCAGTCCGGCGGTGGGGGAGAGGAGCACCTCGTCGTGGTGCGCGCCCGCCCGGGCACCGCCGTCGGCCTGCGCCGCTGGGCCACCCCGCTCGGCGCCGGCCCCGACGGGGACGACCGGCTGCAGCTGCGCACCACCGACACCGGCCGGCTGGCCGACCAGCTCGCCGCGCTCGGCCCCGACGTGCTCGTGGAATCGCCGCAGTCCGTGCGCGACGCCGTCGTCGAGCGGCTGCGCCGGCTGGCCGCGATGGGAGCCCGCTCGTGACCACGCCCGCCACCAACGAGCGGATGACGCGGCTGCTGTCGCTCGTCCCGTACCTCACCGCCCGCCCCGACGGCGTGCCGCTGCCGGAGGTGGCGCGCGACTTCGGCGTCCCCGAGCGGCAGCTGCGCCGCGACCTCGAGCTGCTGTGGATGTGCGGCCTGCCCGGCTACGGGCCCGGCGACCTCATCGACCTGTCCTTCGAGGGCGACCGGGTGCGGGTCACCTTCACCGCCGGCATGGTCCGCCCGCTGCGGCTGACCACCGACGAGGCGGTCGCGCTGGTCGTCGCGCTGCGCACCCTGCTGGACCTGCCGGGCCTCGCCGAGCAGGAGGCGGTCAGCCGCGCGCTGGCCAAGGTGTCGGCGGCCGCCGGGCACGCGGCCGAGCGGGTCACCCCGGTGGCGGTCAGCGTCGACGCCCGCGAGCAGGCCCTCGCCGTCGTCCGGCAGGCCCTCGAGGACCGGCGGGCGCTGCACCTGCACTACTACGTCCCCACCCGCGACGAGCGGACCGAGCGCACCGTCGACCCGATGCGGCTGCTGCTCGTCGACGGCCGCTGGTACCTGGAGGCGTGGTCGCGGGAGGTGGCCGGCGTCCGGCTGTTCCGCCTGGACCGCATCGACGACGTCGAGGTGCTCGACGAGGCCGCCGCCCCGCCGCCGCAGGCCGCGCCGCGCGACCTCGACCAGGGCCTCTACCAGCCGGCGCCCGGCTCGCCGGTGGTCCGGCTGCGGTTGGCCCGCACCGCCCGCTGGGTGGCCGAGTACTACCCGGTCGAGGACGTCCGCGAGGTCGACGAGCCCTCCGGCGGGCTGCTGGTGACCCTGCGCACCGGCGACCCGGCCTGGGCGCGCCGGCTGGTCGCCTCCCTCGGCGGGGCGGCGACCGTCGACGAGCCGGCCGAGCTCGCCGACGCAGTGGCCGCCGACGCCCGCGCGGCACTGGCCCGCTACGGCGCCTGAACCGGCGCCTGAGCCGCGGCGCCCGGGTCCCGGCGCATAGGGTCTGCCCGTGCTGTGGGTCGTGTGGATCGCCGTCGTCGTGCTGTCCCTGGTCGTGCTCGGCGCCGTCGTGTCCGGCCTGCTGGGCGCCCGGCAGCGGCTGGTCCGCGAGCTCGAGGCCGCCGAGCGCGACGTGCGGCCCTTCCTCGAGCAGGCGCAGGCCACCGCCGCGCGGGCCGCCGCGCTCGCGGAGGAACGCCGCTCCAACGACGGGTGAACGCCGCCGGTACGTCCGCTGCGGGCCCGGGGGACGAACACCCCCCGGCGTAGCATCGGCCCCGCCCCCGCGACCTGGAGGACGCATGAACCTCGGCCCGCTCGAGATCGGCCTGATCATCCTGGCCGTCCTGCTGCTGTTCGGCTACAAGAAGCTGCCCGACGCCTCGCGCTCGCTCGGCCGCTCGCTGCGCATCTTCAAGGGCGAGATGAAGGGCATGAAGGACGACGACCGCGGCCCCGGAGCGGCCCCCGCCGCCGGCCCGGCCGCGCTCGACGCCGCCGACCGCGACCGCCGGGCCCAGCTGGAGGCCGAGGCGGCCGCCGCCGAGGCCCGCGCCGCCGAGCTGCGGGCGCGCGCCGCCCGGCCCGGCGTCGCCGACCCCCGCTGAGCACCTCCCGGAGCAGCGACGTGGCCGGACCCGTCGCACGCAGGGGACGCCGCCGCCGGCCGCCGCGGGACGCCGAGGCGACGATGACCCTCGTCGCCCACCTCACCGAGCTGCGCAACCGCGTCGCCAAGGCGCTGCTGGCGCTGCTGGTGGCCTCCGCCGTCGCGTTCTGGTGGTACGAGCACGGCCTCGGGGACTTCATCCGCGCACCGTACTGCGGCCTGCCCGGTGAGCTGCGCTACGGCGGCAGCGTCGACGGCGGCTGCGGTCTGCTCATCACCGACGTCTTCGGCGGGGTGTTCATCCGCCTGAAGGTGAGCCTGCTGGCCGGCGCCGTGCTGTCGGCGCCGGTGTGGCTGTACCAGCTGTGGGCGTTCATCACCCCGGGGCTCCGACGCAACGAGAAGCGCTACGGCATCACGTTCGTGCTGGTGTCCACGACGCTGTTCGCCCTCGGCGCGGTGCTCGCCTACGTCTCCCTGTCGGCGGGCCTGGAGCTGCTGCTGTCCCTCGCCGGCGACGGCGTGGTGATCGCGCTGACCGCGCAGGACTACATCGGCTTCGTGCTCTCGCTGCTGGTGGCCTTCGGCGTCAGCTTCGAGGTGCCGCTGGTGGCGGTGGCGCTCAACGCCGTCGGGGTGCTGTCCTACGACGTGCTGCGGCGCAGCCGGCGGTGGATCTTCTTCCTCACCATCGTCTTCGCCGCGTTCGTCACGCCGACGCAGGACCCGTTCACCATGCTGCTCATGGCCGGGCCCATGATCGTGCTGTTCGAGCTGGCCATCCAGATCGCCCGGGTGGTCGACAAGCGACGGGCCAGGCGCGACGCCGCCGAGCACTTCCACGCGCTCTCCGACGACGAGGCGTCGCCGCTGGACGCCGGTCCCTCGGCGCTCGACACCACCCCCTCCCGGCTCGACGGCGACCGCGCGCCCACCCGCGGCTGAGCCCGGGGTGGACGTCGCCGTCCTGGTCAGCGCCGCCGCCGGCCGCGGGCGGGCCCGCACCGCCGCGGCCGCCGTCCTCGACGCGCTGCGCGCCGGCGGGCTGACCCCGCAGGTGCTCGCCACTCCGACCCGGGCGGACGCCGAGCGGGCCGCGGCGCGCGCCGTCGCCGCCGGCACCGGGGCGGTGGTGGCCGTCGGCGGGGACGGCGCCGCGCACGCCGGCCTGCAGGCCGTCGCGGGCACCGGAACCCCGCTGGCCGTCGTCCCGGCGGGCACCGGCAACGACCTGGCCCTCGCCCTCGGCGTGCCGCCCGAGCCGGTCGCCGCCGCCACCGCGGCCGCCGCCGACCTGCGGGAGGGGGCGCTGCGCCCGGTCGACGCCGGCCGCACCGCCGGGCGCTGGTGGGCCACCGTGCTGTGCTGCGGCTTCGACTCCGCCGTCACCGACCGGGCCAACCGGCTGCGCTGGCCCCGGGGGCCGCGCCGCTACGACGTCGCCATCCTCGCCGAGCTCGCCCGGCTGCGGCCCCGCGAGGTGGTGCTCACCCTCGACGGCGAGGCGCGGACGCTGCCGGTCACGCTGGTCGCCGTCGGCAACACGCCCTGGTACGGCGGGGGCATGCGGGTCTGCCCGGCCGCCGACCCCGCCGACGGCCTGCTCGACGTCACCGTCGTCGGGCCGGTGAGCCGCCGCGAGCTGGTGCGCACCCGGCCCCGGCTGACCGAGGGCACCCACGTGGCGCACCCGGCCGTCACGGTGCACCGCGCCGCCCGGGTGGAGCTCGCCGGCGCCGGGCTGACCACCTACGCCGACGGCGAGCCCGTGGCCGCGCTGCCGGTGGTCGCCGAGGCGGTGCCGGGCGCGCTGCGCGTGGTGGGCTCGGCCCGCACCTGAGCACGATCAGGCCGCCTGGTCGTGGGGGGGGGGGGGGGGGGGGGGGGGGGGGGGGGGGGGGGGGGGGGGGGGGGGGGGGGGGGGGGGGGGCGGGGGGGGGGGCGGGCGGCCCGGTAACAGCTCGACAGACCGGAC
>NZ_JBJGYM010000040.1:0-16494 GCF_054049995.1 Geodermatophilus sp. SYSU D01106
GGGGCCGCGCTCACCTGAGCGCGGCCCCGCCGGCGGTCACTTCCGGCCGTTCCCCTGGCCGTTGCCACCGCCGTTGCCGTTGCCACCGCCGTTGCCGTTGCCGTTGCCGTTGCCGTTGCCGGTCCCGGCCGGGGCCGCGGGGGCCGGGGCGGCCTCCTGGGTGGTCACGGTCGGGGCCTCCTCGACCGGCGCGGGGGCCGGCGCGGGCGCGGGCGCCGGGGCGGGCGTGGTGGCGCGGGCGGCCTCGCGGGCGGCCTGGCGGGCGGCGTTGCGCTGGTGGGCCATGTCGCTCACGCGGCTGCCGGTCGCGTAGCCCAGGTGCGAGCCCTCGCTGACCCAGGCGCCGAAGGTCTGGCCCTCGCGCGGGCCGGCGAGCCACTCGGTCTCGCTGACCTCGGGCTCGGTGACCGGCTCGGTGACCTCGGGGGTCCCGGTGGCCGGCGGCTCGGTGACCTCCGGGTTCTCGCTCGGCTCCGGCGTCGTGCTCCCCTCGGGCGTCTCGGTGACCAGCGGGTCGGTGACCTCGGGCGTCCCCGACGGCTCCGGCGCCGTGGTCAGCTCGGGCGTCCCGGTGACCTCGGCGGACTCGTCCGAGGCGGTGGCGAACAGGCCGGCGTCCTGGCCGGGCAGCGCGCCGGCGGTGGCGCCCGCGGTGAGGGCGAGGGCGACGGCGCCGGTCGCGGCCGCGCACTTGGCGGCGATGCCGGCGGCGGCGAGCTTGGCGGTGAGCGTGGTGAGCAGCATGCGGGGTCTCTTCCGTGAGGCCCGGGCGGGGCGCCCGGTCGTCCGCGTGGACGGTTCCGACTGGTCGGTGAGCAGACCGGTCGCCAGCAGCTCGGCCAGGGCCGCGTTCGGCCGGCCCGGCTCGGTGGCGCAGGCCCGGACCGCGTCGGTGAACGCGGCCAGGGACCGTGCGCCCTCGGGCACGGGACGGCCGGTGAGGCAGGCCTCGAGGGCTGCCTCCGCGGCGCGGTCGTCGGCTGGCGTGGTCATCTCGCCCCCGTCATCGCCGGACGGGCCCGCAGGGGTGCGCGGGGCGCCGTCGTCTTCCCCGCCGGGGTGACCCGGGCCGGGGCCAGCTCCTCCTGCAGCCGGCGCAGGCCGCGCCGCTGCAGCGCCTTCACCGAGCCCACCGAGCGGTCCATCACTGCGGCCACCTGCTCGACGGTCAGGTCGGCGAGGACCCGCAGGAGCAGCACCGACCGCTGGTCGGCCGGGAGCCCCGCGCACAGGCGGTGCACGGTCTCGGTCCCCAGCCGGGCCAGCACGTCGTCCTCCACGTCCCCGCCGGGGAGCGCGGCCAGCACGTCCGCGCCGTCGTCGGTGACCACCGGGCGGCGGCTGCGCCGCCGGTGCTCGTCGACCAGCCGGCGGTGGGCGATGGTGAACACCCACGACCGCAGGGCCGCCTCGTCGCCGGTGAAGCCGGGCAGGCCGCGGAAGACGGCGAGGAAGGTCTCGCTCGCCGTGTCGTCCGGGTCGGGCGCGCCGTGCAGGCGCAGGTACCCGGTGACCACCGGGGACAGGTCCCGGTAGAGCACCTCGAACGCCCAGGCCGCCCCCGTGCGCGCGGCCGCGAGGACGTCGTCGAACGCCGGGCCCACCGCCATCCGCACCTCCGTCGCCGTCCCCCGTGCGGGGACGACATCGGCAGGCGGAGGACGGGACTGGACCGTCCGTCACCCGGTCAGGGGGCGCCGGTGCCCCGCGCGGCCTCCTGCTCGACGACGAGCGGCAGGTCCTTCAACCGGTCCAGGCCCTGCAGCGGACGGCGCATCCGCTGGTTGCCGGCCAGCCGCTCGCGGTTGCGCTCCAGGAAGGCCCAGTAGCCCGCCGTGTAGGGGCAGGCGTCCTCGCCCAGGCGCCGCCGCGGGTCGTAGGGGCAGCGGCCGCAGTAGTCGCTCATCCGGTCGATGTAGGCGCCGCCGGCCGCGTACGGCTTGGTGGCCAGCATCCCGCCGTCGGCGTGCTGGCTCATGCCGACGACGTTGGCCACCATCACCCAGTCGTAGCCGTCGACGAACGTGCGGTGGAACCAGTCGGTCATCTCGCGCGGGTCGATGCCGCGCTGCAGGGCGTAGTTGCCGAGCACCATCAGCCGCGGGATGTGGTGCACCCAGCCGTCGCGGCGCAGGTCCCCCAGGACGCCGGACAGGCACGCGGCGTCGACGGCGGTGTCGTCGAGCTCGGCCATCCAGCCGGGCACCGGCTCGAGCGCCCGCAGCGCGTTGGCGTGCCGGTAGTGGCGGCCGAAGTGCCAGTAGGTGTGCCAGATGTAGTCGCGCCAGCCCATGAGCTGCCGGATGAACCCCTCGACGGAGTTCAGCGGCAGCGGCTCGCCGTCGGCCGCGCGGGCCCGGGCGGTGTCCTCGGCGGCGTGCACGACCTCCAGCGGGTCGAGCAGGCCGAGGTTGATGGCCGGGGACAGCAGCGAGTGGGCCATCCAGCGCTCGTCCGCGAGCATCGCGTCCTCGTGCGGGCCGAAGACGCCCAGCCGCGCGGTGAGGAAGTCCGCCAGCCGGGTCAGCGCCTCCTCCCGGGTGACCGGGAAGCGGCGCGGGCCGTCGTCGCCGACGAAGGACACCGAGCCCTCGGCCTCCCACCGGTCGAGGTCGGCGCGGACCTGCTCGTCGATCTCGTCCTCGGCCGGCCACCACGGCTCGGGCGCCGGCGAGCGACCGTCGCGCGGGGCGGGCTCGCGGTTCTCGTGGTCGCGGTTCCACTGCCCGCCGAGCGGCTCGGCGCCGTCCATGAGGACGCCGAGACGCCGGCGGGCGTCGCGGTAGAAGTCCTCCATGAGCAGCCGGCGCCGTCCCCGGCCCTCGGCCCAGCGGGCGAACTCGCCCTGGGAGCTGACGAAGCCGCGTGCGGCGAGCACCTCGACGCCGGGGCGCTGCAGCACGTAGTCGCGGCTGCTCCAGGTGGTGGGCGCGCAGACGCTGAGCGGCTCGTCGTAGCGGTCGAGCGCCTCGGCGTAGGTGGTGACCTGGTGCAGGTCGGCCTGGTCGCCGAGCTCGGCGGCGCGGTGGCGCAGCGCGGAGAGCACCAGGTGCGCCTTCTGCCGGTGGAACCGGCGGCGGGCGAACACCGCCTTGGACTCGATCAGCAGGACCGGCTGGTCGGGGCGGTCGAGGAAGTGCGGGCCGAGCTGGTCGGCGAACAGCCAGCGCCGCGTGGCCGGCGACCGCTCGGGGAAGTCGGCGAGTGCGGGGTCGCGCTGCTCGGGACCCGGTCCGCCCGTCGCTGGGCGCTCCATCCGCCTCACCTCCCGGCGGACATGGTGGGTGGACCGTTAGGCTCGGCGCGACTCGGGCCATCGACTCTGCGGTGGCCGGCACGTGTTCTCCCGCTGGAGGTCGACCGCTGTGAACCGCGCGAAGCGCGCCGCCGTTCTGGGTGCCCTCGTGGTCACCCCGGTCGCCCTCGGCGCCTGCAGCGCCGGGCAGGTCTCGCAGACCGGCACCCAGGACCGCGACAAGGTCGGCCCCCAGGCGCAGGTCGAGGACATCCTGCTGCGGCAGATCCAGCTCGGCTACCCCCAGGGCGGCGCCTACGAGGAGGGCGACGACGCCACGCTGGTGATGACGATCGTCAACGCCTCCAACGAGGCCGACACGCTCACCGGCATCGAGGGCGAGGGCTTCTCCGGCCTGCGCGTGGCCGCCACCGGGCCGACGCCGTCGCCGTCCTCCCCCGCGGGCGACCAGCCGACGGCCACCCCGACGCCGGGCACCACCGGCGCCACCCCGGGTGCCGTGCCGTCGGTCCCGGCCGCGCCCACGGGCGCGGCGCCGACCGCCAGCTCCCGGGTGGCCCTGGAGATCCCCGCCGACACCTCGCTCTACATCGGCCGCGGCGGCGACTCGACCATCACGCTGCTCGACCTCGAGGAGCCGCTCACCACCGGTCAGTACCTGACCCTGACGCTGACCTTCGAGCAGGCCGGCGAGGTCCAGGTGCAGGCGCTGGTGGCCGAGCCGGACGAGGTCGTCGAGCGCGGCGAGCCGTTCGACTTCCACGAGGGCGAGGGCGGCGGCGAGGGCGAGAACCCGGAGAGCGAGGAGGACACGCAGGCCGAGTGACGCCTGTCGCGTCCTCCCCGGGACTGTCGGTACCGCCACCTAGCGTGGCGGCGTGCCCTCCGGAGTGAAGTCCGCCCGTCCCGCCCACCGCTGCACCGAGTGCGGTTTCTCGTCGGCGAAGTGGATGGGCAAGTGCCCGGAGTGCCAGGCCTGGGGCACCCTCCAGGAGGTCGGCCCGGCGGCGCCCGCGCTGCGGGCGGTCGCCGCGGGCCCGGTCACCGCGCCCGCCCGGCCGATCGCCCAGGTCCAGCTCGACGGCGCCCGCGCGGTGGCCACCGGCATCGCGGAGTTCGACCGCGTGCTCGGCGGCGGCCTGGTGCCCGGTGCCGTGGTGCTGGTCGCCGGCGAGCCCGGCGTCGGCAAGTCCACGCTGCTGCTCGAGGTCGCCCACCGGGTGGCGGAGTCCAACGGGCCCACGCTGGTGGTCTCCGGTGAGGAGTCCGCCGCGCAGGTGCGGCTGCGCGCGGAGCGGATCGGCGCCCTGCACGACCGGCTGTACCTGGCCGCCGAGACCGAGCTGTCGGCGGTGCTCGCGCACGTCGAGCAGGTGGCCCCCTCGCTGCTGGTGCTCGACAGCGTGCAGACCGTCCGCTCCTCCGCGGTCGACGGCACCGACGGCGGCGCCACCCAGGTCCGCTCGGTGGCCACCGCGCTCACCGCCGTCGCCAAGTCCCGCGGGATGACCACGATCCTGGTCGGCCACGTCACCAAGGACGGCGCGATCGCCGGGCCGCGGGCGCTGGAGCACCTGGTCGACGTCGTCGTCTCCTTCGACGGCGAGCGGCACTCCACGCTGCGCCTGGTCCGGGCCACCAAGAACCGGTTCGGCCCGGCCGACGAGATCGGCTGCTTCGAGATCGGCGACGGCGGCGTGGTCGGGGTGCCCGACCCGTCGCACCTGTTCGTGTCGCGGCGCACCGCGTCGGTGCCCGGCAGTTGCGTCACGGTGACCATGGAGGGCAGCCGGCCGCTGTTGGCCGAGGTGCAGGCCCTCGTCGCGCAGAACACCGGCGGTGGCTCGCCCCGGCGCGCGGTCAGCGGGCTGGACTCGCAGCGCGTGGCGATGGTCAACGCCGTCGTCGAGCGGCGCGGCGGGGTCCGGCTGGCCGACGCCGACGTGTTCGCCGCCTCCGTCGGCGGGGTGAAGATCGCCGAGCCGGCGGCCGACCTGGCCCTGGCGCTGGCCATCGCGTCCGCGTCCCGGGACACCCCGCTCCCCGAGGGCCTGATCGCCCTGGGCGAGGTCGGGCTGTCGGGCGAGATCCGGCGGGTCGGCGGCACCGGACGGCGGCTGGCGGAGGCCGCGCGGCAGGGCTACCGGCTGGCGCTCGTGCCGCCCGACGCCGGCCCGGCGCCCAAGGGCCTGCGGCTCATGGAGGTGCCCGACCTCGGCGCGGCCCTGCACAACCTGTTCCCCGGGTGACCGGGGAGCCGGACCGGGCCGGTCCCGTCCCCGCACCCCGCTCCCGACCCGCCGCGACGCGTGGCACGTAGACTCAGCCGCCGAACCGCGTCGACGTCAGGAGCGCCCGTGCCGCCCGCTGTGGACTCCGAGGTCGCCCTCCGCGAACTCCTCGGCCGCATCGCGCCGGGGACGGCGCTGCGGGACGGCCTGGAGCGCATCCTGGCCGGCCGCACCGGCGCGCTGATCGTGCTCGGCTACGACCGGGTCGTGGAGTCGATCTGCACCGGCGGCTTCGCCCTCGACGTCGCCCTGTCGGCCACCCGGCTGCGCGAGCTGGCCAAGATGGACGGCGCGGTGATCCTGTCCTCCGACGGGCTGCGCATCGTCCGCGCCGGCGTGCACCTCATGCCCGACCCGACGGTCCCCACCGAGGAGTCGGGCACCCGGCACCGCACCGCCGAGCGGGTCGCGGTGCAGACCGGCTTCCCGGTGATCTCGGTCAGCCAGTCCATGCACATCATCAGCGTCTACGTGGCCGGCCGGCGCTACACGCTCGAGCACCCGACGACGATCCTCGCCCGCGCCAACCAGGCCCTCGCGGCGCTGGAGCGCTACAAGCTGCGCCTCGACGAGGTCGCCAGCACGCTGTCGGCGCTGGAGATCGAGGACCTGGTCACCGTCCGCGACGCGATGAGCGTCAGTCAGCGGCTGGAGATGGTCCGCCGGATCGCCGACGAGATCGAGGGCTTCGTCGTCGAGCTCGGCACCGACGGCCGGCTGCTGGCGCTGCAGCTCGACGAGATGCTCGCCGGCGTCGAGGAGGACCGCGCGCTGCTCGTGCGCGACTACCTGCCCGGCGGCGCCGCCCGGCGGCCGCGCACCATCGAGGACGTCCTCGCCGACCTGCGGACGCTGTCGGCCACCGAGCTGCTCGACCTCTCGGCGGTGTCGCGCTGCTACGGCCTGCCCACCTCGGCCGACGCGCTCGACTCCCCCGTCAGCCCCCGCGGCTACCGACTGCTGGCGCGCGTGCCGCGGCTGCCGGCGGCGATCATCGACCGGCTGGTGGAGCACTTCGGCGGGCTGCAGAAGCTGCTCGCGGCCACCATCGAGGACCTGCTGGCCGTCGAGGGCGTCGGCGAGGCGCGGGCCCGCGGCATCCGCGAGGGCCTGTCCCGGCTGGCCGAGACCTCGATCCTCGACCGCTACAGCTAGCGGATCCGCAGCGGCGCGTCCGGGCTGGTCTTGGCGTCCAGCCGCGCCCGCACCACGTAGTCCCCCGGCGCCACCGGCACCCGCGGGGCGGCGCAGGCCGGCTCGCTGGTCAGGCCGGTCCAGGTCAGCGGGAACACCACCTGCTCGCCGGGCTGCAGCGTGCGGGTGTCGCTGCTGCTGGCGGGCTGGCAGTCGTTGCTCCCCCACAGCCGGGCGCCGGCGCCGTCGACCAGCACCATCTCCTGCAGCTGGGCGTCCAGCGCCCGCGTGCACGGCACGGCGGCGGTGTTGGTGACCACGAGCTCGAGGGACACGGCGGCACCGGAGGGCGCCTCGCCGGGGGTGCGCACCTCCAGGGCGATCGAGCCGTCGCCGCACGCCGCACCGGCCTCCTGCGCCGGGGGCGCCGGCGTCTGCGGCGCGGGGGGCGTCGTGCTCGGCGCGGGGGTGGGGGTCTGCACGCCGGCCAGCGACGGGACCACCCGGTCCAGGGCGGGGGGCCCGGCGTCGGGCTCCGGGGTCGTCGGGGAGCCGCCGGCGGCGGCGGAGGTGCCCGAGCCGGTCACCAGTGACACCAGCAGCCAGCCACCGCCCCCGAGGACGGCCAGCAGGAGGGTCAGCACCAGCAGCCGCCGCCGCCAGTAGACGGCGGCCGGCAGGGGTCCGACCGGGTGCAGCACGGGGCCGACGGTAGTGCGCCGCCGCGACCGCCCGGCACAGGGCACGCCGCCGCCGGCGCCGGGCGGTCCGTCAGCGGTGCGAGGCACACTGGACCCCCGTGAGCAGCACCGCCGGACTCGGGGACGCCCTGGTCGACTGGTACGACACCGCCGCCCGCGACCTGCCCTGGCGGCGGCCGGGCGTCGACCCGTGGGCGGTGCTGGTCAGCGAGGTCATGCTCCAGCAGACGCCGGTGGCGCGCGTGGAGCCGGTGTGGGCCGACTGGATGGCCCGCTGGCCCACGCCCGGCGACCTGGCCGCCGCCTCCCCCGCGGAGGTCATCCGCGCCTGGGGCAAGCTCGGCTACCCGCGGCGGGCGCTGCGGCTGCGCGAGACCGCCGTCGCGCTCGTGGAGCGGCACGGCGGCGCCGTCCCGGCCGACGTGACGGCCCTGGAGGCCCTGCCCGGCGTCGGCACCTACACCGCCCGCGCGGTGGCCTGCTTCGGCCACGGGCAGCCCCAGCCGGTCGTGGACACCAACGTGCGGCGGGTGGTGGCCCGCCTGGTGCACGGCCGGGCGGAGGCGGGCACCGCGCGCGCCTCCGACCTCGCCGACGTCGCGGCGCTCGCCCCGGCCGGCCGCGAGCGCGCCTGCCGGTTCTCCGTGGCCGCGATGGAGCTCGGGGCGCTGGTGTGCGTGGCCCGGACGCCGCGCTGCGCGGTCTGCCCGGTGCGGGACCGCTGCGCGTGGCGGCTGGCCGGCAGCCCGGCGCACGACGGCCCGGCCCGCCGGGTGCAGCGGTTCGCCGGCACCGACCGCCAGGTGCGCGGGCGGCTGCTGGACGTCCTGCGGGCCGCCGAGGGCCCCGTGGCGGCGCCCCTGCTCGACGCCGCCTGGGACGACGCCGCGCAGCGCGCCCGCTGCCTGGACTCGCTGCTCGCCGACGGGCTGGTCGAGCAGACCGCCGACGGCCGCTTCGCGCTGCCCGCCTGAGCCGGCCCGTCCTGGCTCACCGCGACGCGTCCTGGCTCACCGTCGGCGGTGAGGCAGGACGCAGCACGATCAGGCCACCTGATCCCGGCCATCCCCCGGACGCGGCGAGGGCCGCCCCCCGCGGTGCGGGGGACGGCCCTCGTCGGTGCTGCTAGCTGCTCACTCCTTGGTGAGCGAGGTGGTGCCGCCGCCGTCCTCGTCGTCGCCGACGGTCAGCGCGACCGGGGGCGAGTCGGGGACGTCGATCGGCTTGGCCTCGCCGCGGAAGGTGAACTTCGCGGTCGGGCCCTCGCCCTCGACGTCCACCACGATGATCTGACCGGCGGTCAGCTCGCCGTAGAGGATCTTCTCCGAGAGCGCGTCCTCGATCTCGCGCTGGATGGTCCGGCGCAGCGGCCGGGCACCCAGCACCGGGTCGAACCCGCGGGCCGCCAGCAGCTTCTTGGCGTCCTGCGTGATCTCCAGCGACATGTCCTTGTTGGCCAGCTGGCCCTCCACCCGCGCCACCATGAGGTCGACGATCTCGATGATCTCGTCCTCGGTGAGCTGGTGGAACACGACGATGTCGTCGATGCGGTTGAGGAACTCCGGCCTGAAGTGCTGCTTGAGCTCCTCGTTGACCTTGAGCTTCATCCGCTCGTAGTTCGACTGGGTGTCGTTGCCGACCTGGAAGCCCAGACCGACGGCCTTGGAGATGTCCCGCGTACCGAGGTTGGTCGTGAGGATCAGGATCGTGTTCTTGAAGTCCACGATCCGGCCCTGACCGTCGGTGAGCCGGCCGTCCTCCAGCACCTGCAGGAGCGTGTTGAACACGTCCGCGTGCGCCTTCTCGATCTCGTCGAAGAGGACCACCGAGAACGGCTTGCGCCGCACCTTCTCGGTCAGCTGGCCGCCCTCGTCGTACCCGACGTAACCGGGAGGGGCACCGACGAGCCGTGACACGGTGAACCGGTCGTGGAACTCGCCCATGTCGATCTGGATGAGGGCGTCGTCCTCGCCGAAGAGGAACTGCGCGAGCGCCTTGGCGAGCTCGGTCTTACCGACACCCGAGGGGCCGGCGAAGATGAACGAACCACCCGGACGACGCGGGTCCTTGAGACCGGCCCGCGTGCGACGGATCGCCTGCGAGACGCTCTTGATGGCCTCTTCCTGGCCGATGATCCGCTTGTGGAGCTCGTCCTCCATGCGGAGCAGACGGGTCGTCTCCTCCTCGGTGAGCTTGAAGACGGGGATGCCGGTCCAGTTGGCCAGCACCTCGGCGATCTGCTCGTCGTCGACCTCGGCGACGACGTCCATGTCACCGGCCTTCCACGCCTTCTCGCGCTCGGACTTCTCCGACAGGAGGGTCTTCTCCTTGTCGCGCAGCGACGCGGCCTTCTCGAAGTCCTGCGCGTCGATCGCCGACTCCTTCTCGCGGCGGATGCCGGCGATCCGGTCGTCGAACTCGCGCAGGTCCGGGGGCGCGGTCATCCGCTTGATCCGCATCCGCGCGCCGGCCTCGTCGATCAGGTCGATCGCCTTGTCGGGCAGGAAGCGGTCGGAGATGTAGCGGTCGGCCAGCGTCGCGGCGGCGACCAGGGCGCCGTCGGTGATGCTGATCCGATGGTGGGCCTCGTAGCGGTCCCGCAGGCCCTTGAGGATCTCGATCGTGTGCTGCAGCGTCGGCTCGCCGACCTGGATGGGCTGGAAGCGGCGCTCGAGGGCGGCGTCCTTCTCCAGGTGCTTGCGGTACTCGTCGAGCGTGGTGGCACCGATCGTCTGCAGCTCACCGCGGGCCAGCATCGGCTTGAGGATGCTGGCGGCGTCGATCGCGCCCTCGGCGGCACCGGCACCGACGAGGGTGTGGATCTCGTCGATGAACAGGATGATGTCGCCGCGGGTGCGGATCTCCTTGAGGACCTTCTTGAGGCGCTCCTCGAAGTCACCGCGGTAGCGCGACCCGGCGACGAGGGCGCCGAGGTCGAGCGTGTAGAGCTGCTTGTCCTTCAGCGTCTCGGGGACCTCGCCCTTGACGATCGCCTGGGCCAGGCCCTCGACGACGGCGGTCTTGCCGACGCCGGGCTCGCCGATGAGGACGGGGTTGTTCTTGGTCCGCCGCGAGAGGACCTGCATGACCCGCTCGATCTCCTTGGCGCGCCCGATGACCGGGTCGAGCTTGGAGTCGCGCGCGGCCTGGGTCAGGTTGCGGCCGAACTGGTCGAGCACCAGCGACGTGGACGGGGTGCCCTCGGAGGGGCCGCCGGCCGCGGCCGGCTCCTTGCCCTGGTAGCCCGACAGCAGCTGGATGACCTGCTGGCGGACGCGGTTGAGGTCGGCACCCAGCTTGACCAGGACCTGCGCCGCGACGCCCTCGCCCTCGCGGATCAGGCCGAGCAGGATGTGCTCGGTGCCGATGTAGTTGTGGCCGAGCTGCAGCGCCTCGCGCAGCGACAGCTCGAGGACCTTCTTGGCACGCGGGGTGAAGGGGATGTGACCGGACGGGGCCTGCTGGCCCTGGCCGATGATCTCCTCGACCTGCTGGCGGACCCCCTCGAGCGAGATGCCGAGGGACTCGAGCGCCTTGGCGGCGACACCCTCACCCTCGTGGATCAGGCCCAGGAGGATGTGCTCGGTGCCGATGTAGTTGTGGTTGAGCATCCGGGCCTCTTCCTGGGCCAGGACGACCACCCGACGGGCTCGGTCGGTGAACCGTTCGAACATCTGCTGCTTCTCCTCTGACCGGCTGGTCCGGCACTGTCCTCCCCGGAGATGGGGAGGAGCACCCGACGTCCGTCGGCGCGCTGGGGCACCGGTCTTTCCACTGTAGTCACGGACCACGCCGTCCCGTCGGCACTCGGCCGGGGGTCGGGAGGTGGCTGCCCGGTCCAACCGATGGTGGACGAGCGGTGTTCCGGGAGCGTTACGCCGTCAGCGGACGACACGGCGCACCCTGTCGGCCTACCGGCCTCCACCGCGGCCAGGTGCCGGGTTCCCCTGCACGGAGCCGAAAGCCGTCGGCCCGCGGGAGGAGACGCTGCGCGCCCCCGCCACGCGGGCCGACCGCCGACTGCGTCGGCGTGCTCAGAGGTCCGACTAGTGCGCGGCCTCGTAGGCCTCGACGACGCTGGCCGGGATGCGGCCACGGTCGCTGACGTCGTGGCCGTTCTTGCGGGCCCAGTCGCGGATGGCGCCGGCCTGCTCGCGGTCCATCCGGCCACCGCCGCCCGTGGCGCGGGAACGGCCACCGCCGGAGGCGCGGCCGCCGCTGCCGCGGCCGACCTTGCGGGCCGCCTGCACGTAGCGGGAGAAGGCGTCGCGCATCTCCTTGGCGTTCTTGTCGGAGAGGTCGATCTCGTAGCTCGTGCCGTCGAGGGAGAAACTCACCGTCTCGTCGGCGGGGACGTCCTCGTCGAGGTCGTCACTGAGGATCACCTGCACCTTGCGCGCCATTCGTGTTGCCTTCCTCCTTCTCGGCCCCCGTGGCCGGACAATTGCGCCGCCCATTGTGGGCGACGCGCTCATTCCACCACGGAACGGCGCGCCCGCACCAATTCCGGTGCGGCGGGTCGCTCTTTCCGGGGAACAATTGCCGGAACGAGAACGGCGCGTTTCAGGAAATGGGGCGCACGAGAGGGAACAGGATGGTCTCGCGGATGCCGAGTCCGGTGAGCGTCATCATCAGCCGGTCGATGCCCATCCCGACGCCACCGGTGGGCGGCATGCCGTACTCGAGGGCCTCGAGGAAGTCCTCGTCGAGCACCATCGCCTCCGGGTCGCCGGCGGCGGCCAGCAGCGCCTGCTGCGTGAACCGCTCGCGCTGCACCACCGGGTCGACGAGCTCGGAGTAGCCGGTGCCCCGCTCGATCCCGCCGATGTAGAGGTCCCACTTCTCGGCCAGCCCCGGCGTCGTCCGGTGGGCGCGGGTGAGCGGCGAGGTGTCCACCGGGTAGTCGACGACGAACGTCGGCGCCTGCAGGGAGTCCTGCACCAGCGCCTCGAACAGCTCCTCGACCACCTTGCCGGGCAGCCAGGCCGGGTCGACGCCGACGTCGTGCCGCTCGGCGAGCGCCCGCAGGTGCTCCACCGGCGTCTCCGGCGTGACCTCCTCGCCGACGGCGTCGCTGACGAGCGAGTACAGCGGCACCTGCGGCCACTCCCCCGACAGGTCGACCTCGGTGCCGTCGTGGTGGCGGGCCGTGTGGTCGCCGAACAGCGCGGTGCAGCACTCCTGGACCAGCTCGCGGGTGGTGCGGGCGACGTCGGTGTAGTCGGCCCACGCCTCGTAGTACTCGAGCATCGCGAACTCCGGCGAGTGCGAGCTGTCGGCGCCCTCGTTGCGGAAGTTGCGGTTGATCTCGAAGACCTTCTCCAGGCCGCCGACGATGCAGCGCTTGAGGAACAGCTCCGGCGCGATCCGCAGGTACAGGTCGAGGTCGAAGGCGTTCATGTGCGTGCGGAACGGCCGCGCCGCGGCGCCGCCGTGCACCGTCTGCAGCATCGGCGTCTCCACCTCGAGGAAGCCGCGGCCGGTGAGCCCGGTCCGCAGCGCCGCCATCACCTCGGCGCGCTGGCGCACGGTGCGGCGGGCCTCGTCGCGGACGATGAGGTCGACGTAGCGGCGGCGGACCCGCAGCTCCTCGCTCATCGGCTTGTGCGCCACCGGCAGCGGGCGCAGCGCCTTGGCGGCGAGCTGCCAGGAGTCGGCGAACACCGACAGCTCCCCGCGCCGCGAGGTGCCGACCTCGCCCTCGACGAAGACGTGGTCGCCGAGGTCGACGTCGGCCTTCCACGCGTCGAGGGACTCCGCGCCGACCCGGTCGCGGGAGAGCATGACCTGCAGCTCGGCGTCGCCCTCGCGCAGCGTCGCGAAGCACAGCTTGCCGGTGTTGCGGCTGAAGATGACCCGGCCGGTGACGCCCACCCGCTCGCCGGTCATGGTGTCCGGCTCGAGGTCGGGGAAGCGCTCGCGGACCCCGGCCAGCGACGTCGTCCGGGCGACCGTGACCGGGTAGGGGTCGGCACCGGTGTCGCGCAGTCGGTCGAGCTTGGCCCGGCGCACCCGGAGCTGTTCGGGGAGCTCGTCGTCGACGGGGCCGGGAGGCAGGTCGGTCACGGCGCCCGAGCCTACGGCGGTGGGCCGCGCCACCCCCGGCGTGCTCCTACCGGCGGCCGGCCGCCTGCTGCCGCTCGAAGGCCAGCCGCAGCCCGTGCACGGTCAGGTCGGGCTCCCGCTCGGCGATCGTCCGGCAGCTGTCGGCCACCAGCGGCGCCAGTCCCCCGGTGGCGACGACGACCGGCGGGGCGCCGAACTGCGCCACCAGCTCGGCGGCGATCCGCCCGACCAGCCCGTCGACCAGGCCCGCGAACCCGAGCACGACGCCGGACTGCAGCGCCGCCACGGTGTTCTTGCCGATCGCCTGCGGGGGCACGGTCAGCTCGACCGAGCGCAGCTGGGCGGCCCGCGACGCGAGCGCCTCCAGGCTGACCTCGACGCCGGGGGCGAGCGCGCCGCCGAGGAACTGCCCGTCGGGGCCCACGGCGTCGACGTTGGTGGAGGTGCCGAAGTCGACCACCACGACCGGCCGGCCGGCGCCGTCCGGCGCCCGGCCGAACAGCTCGTGCGCGGCCAGCGCGGTGACCACCCGGTCGGCGCCGACCTCGCGCGGGTTGTCCACGTGCAGCGGGACGCCGGTGCGCACGCCGGGCCCGATGAGCACCACCGGCACGTCGAGGGAGTCGAGCAGCTGCCGCAGCGCCGGCAGCAGCGCCGGCACGGTGGAGCAGGCGGCGACGCCGGTGACCTCGGTGTCGCGCAGCAGCCCGCGCCACAGCATCCGGATCTCGTCGGAGGTGGCCCGCGAGTGCGTCGTCACCCGCCAGCACCCGACCCGGCGGGCGCCGTCGAAGGTGGCCAGCACGGTCTGGCTGTTGCCGACGTCGACGGTGAGCAGCACGTCAGGCCCGCAGGTCGAGCGCGAGGTCGAGGATCGGCGAGGAGTGGGTGAGCGCGCCGACCGACAGGAAGTCGACGCCGGTCTGCGCCACCTCGCGGGCGACGGCGAGGGTGAGCCCGCCGGTGGCCTCGAGCTCCGCGCGACCACCGACCAGCGCCACGACCTCGCGCAGCGTCGCGGGCGGCATGTTGTCCAGCAGCAGGAAGTCCGCGCCGGCCTCGACCGCCTCCACCGCCTGCGCGGGGGTGTCGGCCTCCACCTGCACCGGCACCCGCGGCGCGCGCTCGCGCACGGCGGCGACGGCGGCGGCCACGGAGCCCGCGGCGGCGACGTGGTTGTCCTTCACCATCGCGACGTCGTAGAGGCCCATCCGCTTGTTCGACCCGCCGCCGCAGCGCACCGCGTACTTCTCCAGCGGGCGCAGGCCCGGCGTGGTCTTGCGGGTGTCGAGCACGACCGCGCCGGTGCCCTCGACGGCGTCCACCCAGGCGCGAGTGGCGGTGGCGATCCCGCTGGCCCGGCTGGCGATGTTGAGCGCGCTGCGCTCGGCGGCGAGCAGGGCCCGCACCGGCCCGCGGATCGTGAGCAGCACGTCGCCGCGGGCCACGCGGTCGCCGTCGGCGGCGCCGGCGGTCAGCGTGGCGCCGGGCGCGAGGCGGGCGAAGACGCGGGCGGCCACGGGCAGGCCGGCGACGACGCCGCCGGCCCGGGCCACCAGGTCGGCGGTGCCGTACTGCGCCGGGGGCACGGTGGCGGCGCTGGTGACGTCGAGGGCGACGGCGAGGTCGGGGGCGCTCGGGAGCACGGCGCCGCCGGCGAGGTCCTCGGCCAGCGTGCGCTCGACCAGCTCCCCGACCCAGGCCTCCGACAGCCCGGTGCCCTCCAGCGAGCGCGGGTCGGTGGCGGTCACCAGGCCACTCCCACGGGCTCGCCGACCGGACGGCGGGACAGCCGCAGCCGGCCGTCGTCGTCCAGGCGGACGTCCAGGTGCACGCGCCACTCCTCCTCGCTGCCGGGGTGGTCCTCGCGCCAGTGGCAGCCGCGGGTCTCCTCGCGGGCCGCGGCGGCCGCGGTGAGCGCGCTCGCCACGGTGAGCAGGCCGGTGGCCTCCCAGCTCTCGACGCCGGGCGCGGCGCCCGGCCCCTCCACCAGCGACGCGGCGAGCGAGGCGAGCACCCCGGTGGCCTCGGCCAGCCCGGCGCCCGAGCGCAGCGCGGCGACGCGGCCGGACATGATGTCGGTGACCGTGCGGCGCCCGGCCGGGTCCAGCAGCCCGCCGGTGCCGGGCGCGCCGGCCAGCGCGGGGGTCGACGGCGGCAGCGCGGCGGCGAGGTCGGCGCCGATGCGCGCGGCGAACACCAGCCCCTCCAGCAGCGAGTTCGACGCCAGCCGGTTGGCCCCGTGCACGCCGGTGCAGGCGACCTCGCCGCAGGCGTAGAGGCCGGGGACGGTCGTGCGGCCCGCGAGGTCGGTGGCCAGCCCGCCGGAGGCGTAGTGCGCCGCGGGGGTGACCGGCACCAGGTCGGTGACCGGGTCGATGCCCGCCTGGCGGCAGCGGGCCACGATCGTCGGGAACCGCTCGGCGAGCCCCGGGATGCCGCGCGCGTCGAGCCAGACGTGGTCGACGCCGTCGCGCAACTGCACCCGGGTGATGCCCTTGGCGACGACGTCGCGCGGCGCGAGCTCGGCGAGCGGGTGCGCGCCGACCATGAACCGCTCGCCGGCGCCGTCGCGCAGCACCGCGCCCTCGCCGCGCAGCGCCTCGCTGACCAGCGGCTGCTGCCCGCGGGCGCCGGGGCCGAGGTAGAGCGCGGTGGGGTGGAACTGGACGAACTCCAGGTCGGTGGCGACCGCGCCCGCGCGCAGCCCGAGGGCCACGCCGTCGCCGGTGGACACCGACGGGTTCGTCGTCGCGGCGTAGACCTGCCCCATGCCGCCGGTGGCGAGCACGACCGCGCGGGCGCGCACCGCGCCGACGCCGTCCGCGGAGCCCTCCCCCAGCACGTGCAGGGTGACGCCGGCCGCCCGGCCCGAGGCGTCGGTGAGCAGGTCGAGCACCATCGCGTGCTCGACGAGCGTGACGCCGGGGTCGGCCAGGACGGCGGCGGGGGGGGGGGGGGGGGGGGGGGGGGGGGGGGGGGGGGGGGGGGGGGGGGGGGGGGGGGGGGGGGGGGGGGGGGGGGGGGGGGGGGGGGGGTGGGGGGG
>NZ_JBJGYM010000041.1:0-14543 GCF_054049995.1 Geodermatophilus sp. SYSU D01106
CCCCCCCCCCCCCCCCCCCCCCCCCCCCCCCCCCCCCCCCCCCCCCCCCCCCCCCCCCCCCCCCCCCCCCCCCCCCCCCCCCCCCCCCCCCCCCCCCCCCCCCCCCCCGGGGAGCTCACACGCGGACGAGCAGCTCGCCGTGCAGCATGCCGAGCCAGCCGTCGTCCGCGGCGGCCCAGCGCAGCCACGCGGCGGCGAGCTCGCCGAGCTCGTCCCGCGTGGCCAGGCCGTACGCCACGGCCTGCTCCGCGAACGCCGACGCCGTCGCGCGGCCGGCCCAGGAGCGGCCCCACCACTCCCGCTCGGCCGCCGACGCGTAGCACCACGACGACGCCGACGCGGTGACGTCGCGCAGACCCGCGGCGTGCGCCCAGGACAGCAGCCGCCGGCCGGCGTCGGGCTCGGCGTCGTTGGCGCGGGCCACGCGGCCGTACAGCTCCAGCCACCGGTCCAGGCCGGGGTCGGCGGGGTACCAGGTGGTGGCGGCGTAGTCGACGTCGCGCACCGCGAGCAGCCCGCCGGGCCGGCACACCCGCGCCATCTCGCGCAGCGCCGCCACCGGGTCGGTCAGGTGCTGGAGCACCTGGTGGGCGTGCACGACGTCGACCGAGTCGTCGGGCAGGTCGAGCGCGTACACGTCGCCGACGGCGAAGGTCACCGCCACGCCCTCGCGGGCCGCGAGCGCCCGCGCCTCGTCCAGCGGGTCGGCCGAGACGTCGAGGCCGAGCACCCGGCCCGGCGCCACCCGGCGGGCGAGGTCGACGGTGATCGTGCCTGGCCCGCAGCCGACGTCGAGCAGGTCGAGGCCGGGTCGCAGGTGCGTGAGCAGGTACGCCGCCGAGTTCTCCGCGGTGCGCCACCGGTGCGACTGCAGCACGGGCTCGGCGTGGCCGTGCGTGTAGGTGTCCACGCCGGCCATCCTGCTCCCGTCGTCCCACTCTGCGAAACGACGATCCCGGTCAGTGGGACAGGGCGTCCTCGGCGGCCGCCACGGCGCGCTCGCGGTCGGCCGGCACCAGGCCCAGGCGCACGCGGCGGTCGAGCAGGTCGGCGACCGTCCGCGCCCCCTCGGCCAGCGCCCCGAAGCGCAGCTCCCCCACCGTCTCCGGCCGGCCCTCGACCACCGGCCCGGCGCCGAGCGCGGCCACCCGCGGCGCCTCGGTGCCGTAGCGGGCCACCAGCCGGGCGGGCGCGGCCACCCGCGCCAGCTCGGTGGGCGACGCGGCGCCCACCAGCCGCAGCCGCGCGGTCGGCGAGCGGCGGGCGCCCCGGCCCAGCTTGGCGACGACCGCGTCGACCGCCTCCTCCGCCATCGCCCGGTACGTGGTGAGCTTGCCGCCGACCAGGGAGAGGACCGGTCCGTCCTCCCGCAGCAGGTGCCGGCGGGAGAGGTCGGCGGTGGCGTCGCCGGGGCCCGTCCCGGCCGACTCGGGCAGCACCAGCGGCCGCAGCCCCGCGTAGGCCCCGACGACGTCGTCGCGGGTCAGCGGCACCGCGAGCACCCGGTTCACCGTGCCGAGGAGCTGGTCCACCTCGGCGTCGGACGGCAGCGGGTCGCCGTCGGGGACCGGGCCGTCGACCGGCTCGTCGGTGAGGCCCAGGTACACCAGCCCGCCCGGCTGCGGCAGCGCGAACACGTACCGGGACCTAGAGCCCGGCAGCGGCACGGTGAGGGCGGCGAGCGGGTCGCCGAGCCGGCCGGCGCGGACCACCAGGTGCGAGCCGCGGGAGGGCGACAGCCGGATCCCCGGGGCGAGCGCCTGCGCCCACACGCCGGTCGCGTTGACCACGGCGCCGGCCCGCAGCGTCACCGGCGTCCCGTCGACGACGGCGGACACCTCGCGCCCGTCGACGCCGGTGACCCGCGCGCCGGTGAGCACCCGCGCGCCGTGCGCGGCGGCCGTGCGGGCCAGCGCCACGACCAGCCGGGCGTCGTCGGACAGCTGCCCGTCCCAGAAGACGGCGCCGCCGCGGCCGGGCACGACGGCGGGTGTCAGCCGCGCGACCTCGGCCGCGCCCACCCGCCGGGTCCCCGGCAGCGAGCCCGGGCCGCCCCGCACCGAGCGGCGCACCGCGTCGCCGAGCCGGCCGCCGAGCGCCCCGACGGCGCTGACGTCGCGGCCGGCGGCGTCGGGCACGAGGAACGGCAGCGCCCGCACCAGGTGCGGCGCGGTGGTGCGCATGAGGACGGCGCGCTCGCGGGCGCTCTCCCGCGCCAGGCCGATCTCGCCGTGCGCGAGGTAACGGAGCCCGCCGTGCACGAGCTTGCTCGACCAGCGGCTGGTGCCCGCGGCGAGGTCGGCCCGCTCCAGCAGCGCCACCGACAGGCCGCGCGCCGCGGCGTCGAGGGCCACGCCGGCGCCGGTCACTCCCCCGCCGACGACCACGACGTCGACGTCGGTGCTGGTCAGCGCCTCGAGGTCGGCCGCGCGTCGGGCCGGGGTGAGGTCGGGACCGCGCGGGGCCGGGCCGGTCACGTGCGGGGTCCCGGGCGGAGCACCGGCAGACTGTAGCCGTGCCCGAGCAGCCGGAGATGACCATCCAGGGATGGGGGCCCGGCAGCTCCCGCGTGGCCACCGTGGCCGACGCCGGGGAGGGAGCGGAGGAGACCGGCGGCGGGCTGGAGCTCACCCGCGACCCGGAGCTGCCGCTGCCGAAGGCGGCCCGCCGGCACCTGGCCCGGGAGCTGGGCTGGACGCCGCGCGCCACCCCGCCGGTCGCGGTCGGCGAGATCCGGTTGGCACCGTCCCGGCTGCCCGACGACGTGCGGGCCGCGCTGGAGGGCCTGCTCGGCGAGGAGCACGTGCGCACCGACCGCGAGTCGCGGCTGCGCCGCGCGGGCGGCAAGAGCTACCTGGACCTGCTGCGCCGCCGCGGGGGCGACGCCTCCGACGCCCCCGACGCCGTCGCGCTGCCCGGGAGCACCGCCGAGACCGCGGCGCTGCTGGCGCTGTGCAGCGAGCGCGACGTCGTCGTCGTGCCCTTCGGCGGCGGCACGAGCGTGGTCGGCGGGCTGGCCGGCGTCGATCCCGACGACCGCCCGTCGCTGTCGGTCGACCTGTCCCGGATGGCCTCGGTGTCTGACGTCGACGTGGCGTCCTCCCTGGTCACCGTGGGCCCGGGGATGCGCGGGCCAGCCCTGGAGGAGGCGCTGGTGGAGCACGGGCTCACGCTCGGGCACCTGCCGCAGAGCTTCGAGTTCGCGACCGTCGGCGGCTACGCGGCGACCCGCTCGGCCGGGCAGGCGTCCACCGGCGTGGGCCGCTTCGACGACCTCGTGGCCGGCCTGACCCTCGCCACCCCGTCGGGCGTCCTGGAGCTCGGGCACCCACCGGCGTCGGCGGCCGGACCCGACCTGCTGGGCCTCGCGCTCGGGTCGGAGGGCGCGCTCGGCGTCATCACCGAGGTGCGGCTGCGGGTGCGCCCCCGCCCGCGGACCGCCGTCTACGAGGGCTGGTCGTTCCGCACCTGGGAGGACGGGCTGGCCGGCCTGCAGCGGCTGGCCCGGCACGACCTGCTGCCCGACGTCGTCCGGCTGTCCGACCCCGAGGAGACCCGGGCCAACCTGCTCAACGCCGGCGGCGCCGGGGCGAGGCTGCTGCGCGGCACGCTGCGGGCCCGCGGCCGCGCCGAGGGGTGCCTGCTGGTCGTCGGCTGGGAGGGGCTGCCGCCGCTCGTGCGGGCCCGCCGGCGCGCGGCGGTCGGGGTGCTGCGCGAGCACGGCGCGGCCCGCGTGGGCCGGCGGGTCGGCGAGTCGTGGCGCCGGCACCGCTTCGCCGCGCCCTACCTGCGCGACCGGCTCATGGACGCGGGGCTGCTGGTGGAGACGCTGGAGACGGCGGCCACCTGGAGCGCGCTGCCCGCGGTGTACGACGCCGTCCGGCGGGCGCTGCGCGAGTCGCTCGGCGCGCCGGGGCGGCAGCCGCTGGTGATGAGCCACGTGTCGCACGGCTACGCCACCGGCGCGTCCCTCTACGTCACCGTGCTCGCCGACCGCGACGACGACCTGCCGCTGCAACAGTGGCTCGGGGCCAAGCGGGCGGCCACCGACGCGCTGCTGGCCGCCGGCGGCACGCTCACCCACCACCACGCCGTCGGGGCCGACCACCGCCCCTGGCTGGAGCGGGAGGTCGGCCCCCTCGGCGTCGACGTGCTGCGCGCGGTCAAGCAGCGGCTGGACCCGCGCGGCGTCTGCAACCCCGGCGTCCTGCTGCCGGACTGACCCCGCACGATCAGCCGGGCTCACCGCAGCGCGTCCTGGCTCACCGCCGGAGGTGAGCCAGGACGCAGCACGATCAGGTCACCTGGTCATGCGGGTGGGGTCCAGCCCGGCGGCGGCACCGACGGCGGGATCCCGCCGCGGCGGCGCAGCGACCGGGGCAGCCGGGGCGCGCGCTCAGGCACCGGAGCCCCCGCGCAGGGCGTGCCCCCCGGAGAAGACGTCCCCCGGGTCGACCGCGCGCTTGACGGCGAGCAGCCGCTCCCCCGTCTCCGCGTCCCACGCCGCCAGCACGCCGGCCGGACCGTCGACGTCACCGATGAAGTTGAGCAGCGCGCCGGGCGCCGTCCACGGCCCGAGCGCGGCCAGCACGCCCCGGCCCACCATCGGCACCACCTCGGTCAGCCCCGGCACCATCGGGCCGATCACGAACGCCGACCACGGCGCCCCGCGCCCGGACACCGCGCTCGGCGCCTCGCCCGGCCGGCCGAGCGCCCCGCCGAGCTGCCGGACCTCGACCATCGCCAGCGGCACCTCGACCTGCGGGCCAGCCGCGGCGAGCAGCGTGTCGACCGTCTCCTCCGTCAGGTCCGACAGCAGCACGCCCTTCTCCCAGCCGGGCATCGGGTCGGTCGGGTCCATGTGGACGGCGTCCAGCGCGGTCGGAGGCAGCGGCTCGATGCCGCCGAGCAGGACCTCGCCGGTGCCGCGCATCGGCTCGACGAGCGCCGCGGCGGCCACCGGGTCGTCGCCGGCGTAGAGGAAGCGCAGGTGCACCACGGTCTGCCCGCGCAGCGGCGGCGGCAGGAACTCCAGCGGCGGCAGCCGCAGCACGGCCACCGACGTGCTCGCCTCCTCCGGCAGGGTCGGCGCCCAGGTGCGGAAGGCGTGCAGGACCGAGGCGGCGTCGCGGCCGGTGAAGAACAGGCCGCCGCCGACCAGCGCCGGCACCGCGTACAGCCGGAACTCCAGCGCGGTCACGATGCCGAAGCTGCCCTTGCCGCCCCGCACCGCCCAGAACAGCTCCGGGTCGGACTGGGCGGTGACGGTGCGCAGCTCGCCGTCGGCGGTGACCATCTCGATCTCCAGCACGGAGTCGGCGGCGGCGCCGAAACGGCGGCCGAGCGGGCCGATGCCCCCGCCGAGGGTGTAGCCGACGACGCCGACGTCGGACGACGAGCCGCAGAGCCCGACCAGGCCGTGCGGCGCGGCGGCCGCGAGCACCGTGGCCCACTTGACCCCGGCCTCGACGCGCGCGGTCCGCCGCTCGGGGTCGACCCGTACGCCCTGCATGCGCGAGGTGGTCACCAGCACGGCGCCGTCGGCGTTGCGGACCGGCCCGTGCCCGGTGGCCTGGACGGCGACCGGCAGGCCGTGCGCGGTGGCGAACCGGACGGCGGCCACGACGTCGGCGGCGCACACCGCGCCGACGGCCACCGCGGGCGTGTGGGTGACCGCGGTGTTCCAGGTGGCCACCTCCGCGGCCAGCCCCTCGTCGCCGGCGGCGAGGACGGGGCCGCGGACCTCCAGGCGGAGGTCGTCGACGGCGGCGGGCGGCGGGAGCGGGCGGGAGGCGACCTCGGGCAGGGTCATGGCGGGTTCCTCGGGGGTCCGGAGCAGCGGGGGTCGGGTCGGGGACGACCCTGGCGACGCCGCCTTGACCGCCACTTGCGCGCGACTTGAGAGGAGCGGACCCCTCCCGTTCCGGCTCCGAACCTGGGACGATCCCGCGTCGTGCGGTACCGCGTCCTCGGCCCCCTCGAGGTCACCGGTCCCGACGGGCGGCCGGTCGACGTGGGCGGCGCCAAGCCCCGGGCGCTGCTGGCGCTGCTGCTCGCCGAGGCCGGGCGGGTGGTCGCCGTCGACCGCATCGTCGAGGCGCTCTGGGGAGAGCAGCCGCCGCCCACCGTGACCGGCACCCTGCAGGCCTACGTCTCCCACCTGCGGCGGGTGCTCGAGCCCGAGCGGGGGCCGCGCGAGCCGGCGAAGGTGCTGCTCACCCGCGCGCCGGGCTACCGGATCGACGTCGGCCCCGAGGACCTCGACAGCCTGCGCTTCGCCCGGCTCGTCGAGGAGGGCGACCGCGCCGCCGACACCGACCCGGCCGCCGCCGTCGCCGCGCTCGAGCGGGCGCTGGACCTCTGGCGTGGCGAGCCGCTGCCGGAGCTGGGCGAGGGTCCCGGCGCGGCCGACCGGCACCGGCTGACCGAGCTGCACGTCCGCGCGCGGGAGCGCCGCTGCGACGCCCTGCTCGCCGCCGGCCGAGCCGACGCCGCCGTCAGCGACCTCGAGCGCCTGGTCGCCGAGCATCCGTTGCGCGAGCGGCTCTGGGCCCGGCTGGTCACCGCCCTGTACGCGGCCGACCGGCAGGCCGACGCCCTCGACGCGCTGCGGCGCTGCACCGAGCTGCTGCGCGAGGAGCTCGGCATCGACCCCGGCCCCGAGCTGCGCGAGCTCGAGCGGGCCGTGCTGCGGCAGGACCCGGCCCTCGCCCGCCGCGCCCGCCCCGCGCTCACCGTCGTGCCCCCGCCGCCGCCCGCGCCGGCCCCGCTGGCTCCCCCGGCCGACGACGGGCTGGTCGGCCGGCAGGAGGAGCTGGCGCGGCTGCGCGCGGTCGCCGAGGGCGCCGCGGCCGGGCGCCCCGCCGTCGTCGTGCTGGGTGGCGAGGCGGGCATCGGCAAGACCCGGCTGGCCGAGGCGGTCGCCGCGATGAGCCGGGCCGCGGGGTGGGCGGTGGCCGAGAGCCGCTGCGCCGACGACGCCGGCGCGCCCCCGCTGTGGCCGTGGACCCAGGTGCTCGAGCAGCTGGACCAGGAGCCGCCGGACCCGACCGACGGCGACGACGACGCCGACGCCGCCCGGTTCCGGCTGTTCCAGGCGCTGCGCGCGCGGCTGGCGGCGGCCGCCGCGGCCCGCCCGGTGCTCGTCGTCCTCGACGACCTGCAGGGCGCCGATGCCACCTCGGTGCAGCTGCTCGGCCTGCTGGCCCGCCACCTGCCGCGGGTGCCGCTGCTGGTCGTGGTGACCGTGCGCAGCGTCGGGGAGGACCTGCCCGAGGCGGTCACCGACTGCCTGGCCCGGCTGGCCCGCGAGCCCGCCGCCACCACCCTCGCGCTCGGCGGCCTGGCCCCCGACGACGTCGCCTCGCTGCTCACCGCGCAGCTCGGCCGCACCGGCGACGCCCGCCTCGCCGCCACCGTGCACGACCGCACCGCCGGCAACCCGTTCTTCGTCGTCGAGCTGACCCGGTGGATGCGCGGCGCCCGCGACCTCTCGCTGGCCCGCGTCCCGGTGCCGCCGTCGGTGGTCGAGGTGCTGCGCACCCGGCTGTCGCGGCTGCCCGCCGGTGCCCGGCCGGTGCTCGAGCTGGCCGCGGTCGCCGGGCGCGAGGTGACGCTGGACCTGCTGCGCGCCGCCGGGGAGGACGCCGAGGCCGCGCTCGCCGCGCTGGACGCCGCGACCGCCGTCGGCCTGGTCGGCGAGGGGTCCGCGCCCTGGAGCTGGCGGTTCACCCACGCGCTGGTGCAGGAGGTGCTCGCCGACGACCTGCCGGCGCTGCGCCGCGCCCAGCTGCACGCCCGGCTGGGCGCGGCCCTGGAGCAGCGGGCGCCCGGCGGCCGGGCCGACGACGCGCTGGCCGAGCGGCTGGCGCACCACTTCGTCGAGGCCGCGCCGGTCGTCGGGCCGGCGTCCGGGCTGCACTGGTCGTCGGTGGCGGCCGGGATCGCGCGGGCCCGGCTGGCCGACGGCGAGGCCGCGCTGCACACCCGCCGGGCGCTGCGATTGCTCGACCCCTCGGCGCCCGACGCCACCCGCACCCGGCACGACCTGCTCACCGCGCTCGGCAACGACCTGCTGCGCAGCGGCCAGCGCACCGAGGCCCACGAGGTGGTGGGCGAGGCGCTGGCGCTGGCCCGCGAGCTCGGCGACCGGCGCTGCATGCTCGAGTCGGCCGCGGTCTGGGGCGAGGTCACGCTGTGGAACTGGCGCCCGCACGGCGTCGTCGACGGCGAGATGGTGGCACTGCTGGAGGACCTGCTCGAGCACTCCGACGAGATCGCGCCGGAGGCCACCGACGCCGAGCGGGACCGGCTGACCGCCCGCCTGCTCGGCACCCTCGGCGTGGAGCTCGCCTTCAGCGAGGACCTGCAGCGCGGCGTGCGGTACGCCGAGCGGGCGGTGACCCTGGCCCGCGGCGTCGGCGACCCGGAGCTGCTGGGCCGGACGCTGAACAACTTCTCGCTCGCGGTGTGGGGCCGCCCCGGCGCCGCCGAGCTGCGGCTGGCCGCCACCGACGAGGCGCTGGCCCTGGCCGGGCGGGGGCTGCCGCGGCGCACCGAGTTCTACGCCCGGCTGCACCGCGCGGCGATCCGGCTGCACCTCACCGACCGCGCCGGCTTCGAGGCCGACCTGGAGGCCGGGCGCCGGCTGGCGTTCTCGCTGTCGGGGCCCGAGGTGCGCCCGCACGTGCTGTGGCAGCAGGCCGGCGCCTCGTGGCTCGCCGGCGACGCCGCGCGCGCCGAGGAGCTGACGACCGAGGCGCACGAGCTCTACCGCCGGGTGACGCCGCACTCGCGGCACGCCTACGCCGCGCACCAGTTCGCGCTGCGCCGGGGCGACGGCCGGCTGCCCGAGGCGATCGGCCTGCTCGTGGAGACCGGCGACGAGGGCAACCCGCTGCTGCAGCTCATGGCCGTGGTGGCCGCCGCGGAGTCCGGCGACCTGGCCGAGGCCCGGCGGCTGCGCGCCCGCTGGGGCCGCACCCAGATCCGCGACTGGGCCAGCGACGTCGCTACGCTGCTGCAGGCCGAGGCCGCGCTGCACCTCGGCGACGAGGCCGAGATCACCATGGCCACCGTCGCGCTGCTGCCCTTCCGCGGCCGGCAGGCGGTGCTCGGGACGCCGGCGTTCAGCCTCGGCGCCTACGACGAGCTGCTCGGCCGGATCGCCGAGCAGACCGGCGACACCGTGGCCGCGCGCGACTGGTGGACCGGCGCCCGCGAGCAGGGCCGCCGGGTCGGCTCGCCGCACCAGGTGGCGCTGGCGGAGTCGCACCTGGAGCGGGTGCCGGCCGAGGGCGCGCACCGGCCGCCGCGGCGCCGCCGGACCGACCGGACGGCTCCCCCGCTCCCCCGCGCGGCCCGGGACGAACCGGCGCGGGGGCGCCCGGCCTGATCAGAGGGTGGTCGCGCGGCCGCCGTCGACCGGGATGACGGCGCCGGTCACGTACGCCCCGGCCCGGCTGGCCAGGTAGACGACGACGCCGGCCATGTCGTCGGGCCGCCCGATGCGGCCCAGCGGCGAGCTGGCGGCGATCTCGTCGCCGCGGGCGGCCAGCGTCGCGGCCATCATCTTCGACTCGAACGGGCCCGGGGCGACGGCGTTGACGGTGATCCGCCGCGGCCCGAGCTCCTTGGCCAGGTGCCGGGTGAGCTGGTGCACCGCGGCCTTGCTGGAGGAGTACGAGTAGGTCGGCAGCACCGGCACGTGCAGCCCGTCGATGCTGCCGACGTTGACCACGCGGGCCGGGTCGTCGTCGGTGGCCGCGGCCTCCAGCAGCGGCAGCATCGCGCGGGTGAGGAAGAACGGCGCCTTGACGTTGAGGTCGAGGACCTTGTCCCACGCCGAGGCGGGGAAGGTCTCCAGCGGCTCGCCCCAGGTGGCGCCGGCGTTGTTGACCAGCACGTGCACCCGCTCCTCGCGCCGGCCGACCTCCTCGGCCAGCCGGACGCACTCGGCCTCGGTGCTGATGTCGGCGGGGATCGACTCGACCCGGCCGAACGCCGACAGCTCGGCCACCGCCTCGTCGCCGGCCTCCGGCTTGCGGGAGCTGACGTAGACCGACGCGCCCGCCTGGAGCAGGCCGCGGGCCATCATCAGGCCGATGCCGCGGGTGCCGCCGGTGACGACGGCGACCTTCCCGGTGAGGTCGAACAGGTCCACGCGGTGCCTCCTCTGGGTGGGTGCCGTGCGACGGCCCGGCCACTGTGCCAGCCTCTCCCCCCGTGACTCCCGGAGCCTCCCCGTCCCTCGGCGCGACCAGCGAGGTCGGCCGGCTGCGCACCGTCGTGCTGCACCGGCCGGGCGCCGAGCTGCGCCGGCTGACCCCGCGCAACAACGACCAGCTGCTCTTCGACGGCGTGCCGTGGGTGGCCCGCGCGCAGGAGGAGCACGACGCGTTCGCCGCGGCGCTCACCGCGCGCGACGTCGAGGTGCTCTACCTCGGCCGGCTGCTGGCCGAGGTGCTGGAGGTGCCCGCCGCGCGCGAGGAGCTGGTGGCGGCCGCCGTCGACGACCCGCGGCTGGGCGCCACCCTCAAGCGCGCCACCACCGCGCACCTGGCCGGCCTCGCGTCCGACGACCTCGCCGCCACCCTGATGGCCGGCCTCGCGCACGACGAGCTGCGCGGCGGGCGCGGGCTGGCCTACGAGCTCATGGACCGCGGCGACTTCGTCGTCCCGCCGCTGCCCAACCTGCTGTTCACCCGCGACTCGTCGGTGTGGGTGGGCGACCAGGTGGCCATCACGTCGCTGGCCATGCCCGCGCGGCACCGGGAGAGCTCGATCACCCGGGCGATCGCCACCCACCACCCGCGCTTCGCCGGCACGGGCCAGCTCTACGACGCCTCGCTGGAGCACCTGGAGGGCGGCGACGTGCTGCTGCTCGCCCCGGGCGTGCTCGCCGTCGGCGTGGGCGAGCGGACGACGCCGGGGGGCGCGGAGCGGCTGGCCCGCCGGGTGTTCGCCCGGGGGCTCGCGCACACCGTGCTCGTCGTCCCGATCGCCCAGGAGCGGGCGACGATGCACCTGGACACGATCGCCACGATGGTCGACGTCGACGCGATGGTCATGTACCCCGCCGTCGCCGACTCGCTGGTCGCCTGGACGGTCACCGCCGAGGAGACGCCGGACGACGACACCACCGACCTGGTGGTGCGCGGCCCGCAGCCGTTCGTCGTCGCCGCGGCGCAGGCCATGGGCATCGACCGGCTCCGGGTGATCGACACCGGCCTGGACCCGGTCACCGCCGAGCGCGAGCAGTGGGACGACGGCAACAACACCCTGGCGCTCGCGCCGCGGCTGGCCGTGGCCTACGAGCGCAACACCGTCACCAACGCCGCGCTGGAGGCGGCCGGCATCGAGGTGGTCCGGATCGCGGGGTCCGAGCTCGGCAGCGGCCGCGGCGGCCCGCGGTGCATGTCGTGCCCCGTGTGGCGGGACGAGTCGTGACCGACACGGCGCGGCGCACGGGCCGCATCGCCGGGCTCGGGGGCGGGCTGGTCGGCTGGCTGGTCTTCGTCGAGTTCACCAGCGGCGTGCTGCAGGGTTACTACGTCCCGCTGCTGACCGACGTCGCCCGGCACCTCGACGTCCACGACGCCGACGTGAACTGGCTCGAGGCCGCCCAGCTCATGCTGTCGGCGATCGCCGTGCCGGTGCTGGCCAAGCTCGGCGACCTGTACGGCCACCGGCGGATGCTGCTGCTGTCGGCGGCCCTGGTCACCGCGGCCACCGGGGTGCTCGCCGTGGCGCAGGACTTCGGCGTGTTCCTCGCCGCCTGGGCGGTGCAGGGCGTCTACGCCGCGTGGCTGCCGCTGCAGGTGGCGCTCATCCACTCCCGCTCGCGCGGGCAGGCCGACGCCGCGGCCCGCACCCGCCGGGCCACCGGCCTGATCGTCGCCGCGCTGCAGGCCGGGGCGATCGTGGGCGCCCTGGGCGGCGGGCAGATCGGCGGCGCGCTGGCCGGGCGGTTCTGGCTGGTGCTGCTGGTCCCCGGCCTGCTCGTCGCGGGCGTCGTCGCGGTGGTGGCGCTGCGGGTGCCGGAGAGCACCGGCCGGCAGGACGGCGAGGTCGACGTCCCCGGCGTCGCGCTGCTCAGCGTGGTGCTGCTCGTGATCACCGGCGGGCTGACGTTCGTGCGGGTCAACGGCGCCGGCGAGCTCTGGCCGTGGCTGGTCACCGCGCTCGGCGTGCTGCTGGTGGTTCCGTTCGTGCGCTACGAGCTGCGCCGCACCGACCCGCTGGTCGACTTCCGGGTGCTGCGCTCGCCGAGCATGTGGCCGGTGCAGCTGACCGCCGGGCTCTTCGGCGTCAGCGTGCTGGGGGCGCAGGGGCCGCTGTCGACCTTCGCCCGCACCGACCCGGCGGTCCACGGCTACGGCCTGGGCCTGTCCACCAGCGAGGTGTCGATCGTCATCGGCGGCTACGTGGTGTCGATGCTGCTCGGGGCCGGCCAGTTCTCGCGGGTCTCGGCGGCCACCACGCCGCGGGTCACGCTCATCGGCGCCGCCACGCTCACCGGCCTGGGCTACCTGCTGCTCGTGCCGCTGCACGACACGCTGCCGCAGGTGCTCGGGGCGATGGTGGTCGCGGGGCTCGGCTCGGGCGCGCTGGTGGCGGCGCTGCCGGCCGCGGCCGCCGCGGCGGCGCCGGCCGGGCGCACCGGGGTGGCGACCGGGCTGACGAACACGACGAAGGTGCTCGGCGGCAGCCTCGCGTCGGCCGTGTTCGCCGTGGCGCTGGCCTCGGGCGCGCAGGGCACGGCCGGGTCGCTGTCGGGCTACGTGACCGTGTGGGTGGTCTGCGGGGTCACCGCGTGGCTGGCCGCGCTGTCGCTGGTGTTCGTGCCGCGGCTGGCGTTCTCCGACCGGCCCGAGGTCGCGGGCGTGCGGGAGGTCGCGTGAGGACCGCCCCGCTGCTGGCCGGCGCCGCGTCCGCGGGGGTGGCCGCCGGGGGCGTGGCGCTGGCCCGCCGGGTGGCCCGCTTCCGGCCCGCACCGGCCGCCGTCCCGCCCGCCGACGCCACCGGCCTGGACGCCGACGCCGCGGCCGCCCGCCTCGGCGAGCTCATCCGCATCCCCACCGTCTCCGCGCGCGACCGGGCCCTCGTCGACGCGAGCGCCTTCGCCCGGTTCCGCGACCGCCTCGCCGAGCTCTACCCGTACACCCACCGGGTGCTGGAGCGCGAGGTGCTCGGTCACGGGGCGCTCCTCTACCGCTGGCGCAGCGGCACCGACCGGCCGCCGCTGGTGCTCATGGCGCACCACGACGTCGTCCCGGTGACCGGGCAGGCGTGGACCCGCGACCCGTTCTCCGGCCTGGTCGAGGACGGCTGGGTGCACGGGCGCGGCGCCGTCGACGACAAGGGCTCGCTCGTGGCCGTGCTCGAGGCGGTGGAGTCGCTGGCCGCCGCCGGGCACACGCCGGCCCGCGACGTCTACGTCTTCTCCGGCGACGACGAGGAGGTCGCCGGCGTCGGCGCGCAGCTGGCGGTGCAGGCGTTCCGCGACCGCGGGATCACCCCGTGGGCGGTGGTCGACGAGGGCGGCGCCGTGGTGAGCGGCGTCTTCCCCGGCGTGCCCGGCCCGATCGCCGTCGTGGGGCTGGCGGAGAAGGGCCTGCTCGGCGTCGACCTGGTGGCCACCGACCCCGGCGGGCACGCGTCCTCCCCCACCCCCGGCGGGGCGCCGGCGCGGCTGGCGCGGGCGGTGCTGCGGCTGGACGCCGCCCCGTTCCCGGCGCGGCTGCACGACGTCGTGCTCGGCATGGTCGACGCCGCCGGGCGGCACGCGCCGGGCGCGTACCGGGCGCTGTTCGCGAACGCCCGGGCGCTGCGGCCGGTACTGGCGACGGCGCTGGCGCGGGCCAGCCGGGAGGCCAACGCGCTGGTGCGCACGACGGTCGCCGTCACCGAGCTCGAGGGCAGCAGCGCGCAGAACGTGCTGGCCACCCGGGCGCGGGCGCACTTGAACATCCGGATCGCGCTGGGCGAGACGGTGCAGTCGACGGTCGACCGGTTGCGGCGGGTGATCGCCGACCCCACCGTGGAGGTGCGGGTGACCGGCGGCAGCGACCCGTCGCCGGTGTCGCGCACCGACACCGAGGCCTACGCGGCGCTGGGTGCCGCGGTGCGGGCGGTGTACCCGGAGGCCGTCGTCGCGCCGTACCTGATGGTGCAGGCCAGCGACGCGCGGCACTTCGCGCAGATCAGCGACGCGGTCTACCGGTTCATGCCCTTCGACCTCTCCCGCGGCGAGCTCGACGCCCTGCACGCGGCCGACGAGCGGATCAGCGTCGCGGCGCTGCACCGGGGCGCGGTCTTCTTCCGACACCTCATCCGCTCGCTCTGAGCGGTGCACGTGCCTCCCGGGGCAGGTGTCCTCCCGGGCGGGGTCGTGCTCTGCACGCAGTCGTGTGCAGAGCACGAGCCGCGGGAGGGCACACGGCCTCCCGGACGCGGGGGGGGGGGGGGGGGGGGGGGGGGGGGGGGGGGGGGGGGGGGGGTGGGCGGGGGGCGGGGGGGGGGTGGGGGCGAGGCGGGTGTTG
>NZ_JBJGYM010000042.1:0-14064 GCF_054049995.1 Geodermatophilus sp. SYSU D01106
CCCCCGCCCCCCCCCCCCCCCCCCCCCCCCCCCCCCCCCCCCCCCCCCCCCCCCCCCCCCCCCCCCCCCCCCCCCCCGCCCGCCCCCCCCCCCCCCCGTCCGGCACCGGCCTGTTCGTCCGTGAGTTCGCCCGCGCGCCGCTGCGCACCGCCTCGCTGGTGCCGAGCTCCCCCGCCCTGGCCGAGCGCATGGTCGCCCCGCTGCGCCGGCCGTCCGCCCGCCCGCCGGTGGTGGTGGAGCTGGGGCCGGGCACCGGGTCCTTCACCGCGGCCCTGCGCGCGGCGGCGCCCGCGGCGCGCTACCTCGCCCTGGAGCTCAACCCGGCCATGGCCGACCACCTCGAGGCCGGCTTCCCGGGCATCGACGTCGTCCGCGGCCCCGCGTCCGGCCTGGCCCGCGCCCTCGCCGAGCGGGGGCTCGGGCCGGTCGACCTCGTCGTCAGCGGCCTGCCGTGGCAGGCCTTCGCCGGTCCGGAGGGCGACGCGCTGGTCGCCGACGTCGCCGCCTGCCTGGCGCCGTCCGGTGCCCACACCCAGTTCACCTACAGCGCGACCCGCTGGGCGCCGCCCGGCCGGCGCCAGCACCGGCGGCTGCGGCGGCACTTCGGCAGCGTCGACCTGTCGCCGACCGTCTGGCGCAACCTGCCGCCGGCGGTCGTCTACACCGCCACCCGGCCCGTGCGCGCCGGCGACCCCTGCCTCGCCGGCCGGTGAGCGGCTGGGCTGCCGACCCGTCCGCCGTCGGGACGGCGGTGCTCGTCGCCGTCCTCCTGACGGCGGAGGCGGGCCTGCTGGTCGGCGTCGTGATTCCGGCGTCGTCGCTGGTCCTGGGGCTGGGCGTGCTGGCCGGCGCCGGCGCGCTCCCCCCGGCGGCGGCCGTGCTGACGGCGGCGGGGGCCACCGTCCTGGGCGCGGCCCTGGGGCACCACGCCGCCGCCCGCGGCGGGCCGGGGTCCCTGCTGCCGACGGCGGGACCGCTCGGCCGGCTGCTCCCCGTGCGGGCGCGCGCCCTCGCCGAGCGGCTGACCGCGCCCTGGGTCGAGGCGGTCGGCCGTGGGCCGGTGCGGGCGGCGGCCGCGGCCCAGTTCGTCGCCGGGGCGCGCACGCTCGCCCCCCGTGTCGCCGCCCGGGCCGGGGTGCGCCCCGCCGAGATGCTCCGCGGGACCGTCCCGGCGGCGCTGGTCTGGGCCTCGTGCCTCGTGTCGGCCGGCGCGCTGGCGTCCTCCGCGCTGCCGCTGGTCCGCAGCGCCTCCACCGCGCTCGGCCTCCCGCTGCTCGTGGTCGCGACCGCGGTCGTCCTCGTCCGGCGGCGGGCCGGGGCGCGCCGGGCGGGACCGCGCCCGGCCTGAGCACCGCCCCGCACACGACGGCGCCCCGCCGACCACGGAGGTCGGCGGGGCGCCGTCGGCTGCGGGGAGCGGTCAGCGACCGGCCGCTCCGTGGCAGACCTTGTACTTCTTGCCCGAGCCGCAGGGGCACGGCGCGTTGCGCGACGGCTCCTTGGTGCCGGTGACCGTGGCGGTCTTGGCCGCCTTGGCCGGGCCGCTCTCCTTGGGCGAGGCGTCCAGCGACGGCGCCGAGTAGCTCAGCTCCTCCTGGGGCCGCCGCGGCTCGTCGAGGCCCTTGACCGCCAGCTGCGGGCCGGTGCCCGACGGCGACGGGGCCTCGGGGGCCGGTGCGGGCGGCGTCGTGCGCGCGGCCGGCCGGTTCGCCGGGCCGCCGGTGGAGCGGCGGGCGGCGGGCTTGGCCGACGGCTTGGACACCGACACCGGGGTGGCGGGAGCGGGGGCCGGGGCAGCCGGGGCAGCCGGGGCAGAGCCGTCGCCGTCCACGGCGGGAGCCGGAGCAGCGGGTGCCGGGGCGGCAGCGGCGGACGCGGCCGCCTCGCGGGCGGCGGCCTCCTGCTGCGCGCGCTGGCGGGCGAGCACGCGGGCGGTGCCCTCCTGCGCGGCGGCCAGCGCCTTGGCCTCGGCCTCGGCCTGCTGGGCCCTCGCCTCGGCCTCCTGCTGCTCCTTGGTCTTGACCTCCAGGTTGAACAGGAAGCCGACCGACTCCTCCTTGATGCCGTCGAGCATCGCGTTGAACATGTCGTAGCCCTCGCGCTGGTACTCCACGACCGGGTCGCGGTTGGCCATCGCGCGCAGGTGGATGCCGGCCCGCAGGTAGTCCATCTCGTAGAGGTGCTCGCGCCACTTGCGGTCGAGGACCGACAGCAGCACCCGCCGCTCGAGCTCGCGCATGACCTCCGAGCCGAGCGCGGCCTCCCGCTCCTCGTAGGCGCGGTGGACGTCGTCGAGCAGCTCCTGCCGGAGCACGTCGGCGGTCAGCGCGGCCTGCTCGCCGTCGGCCACCCGGCCGAGCAGCTCGGTGCGGTCGAGGCCCACGGGGTAGAGCGCCTTGAGCCCGTTCCACAGGACCTCGAGGTCCCAGTCCTCGGCGTAGCCGGTCTCGGTGGCGCCGTCGACGTAGGCGCCGACGACCTCGTCGAGCACGTGCTGCACCTGGTCGTGCAGGTCCTCGCCGTCGAGGACCTTGCGGCGCTCCTCGTAGATGACGGTGCGCTGCCGGTTGAGGACCTCGTCGTACTTGAGGACGTCCTTGCGGACCTCGAAGTTCTGCTGCTCGACCTGCGTCTGCGCCGAGCGGATGGCCCGGGTGACCATCTTCGACTCGATCGGCTGGTCGTCGGGGACCCGCAGCGTGGTCATCATCGACTCGAGCATCGGGCCGTTGAACCGGCGCATCAGGTCGTCGCCGAGGGAGAGGTAGAACCGCGACTCCCCCGGGTCGCCCTGCCGGCCGGAGCGGCCGCGCAGCTGGTTGTCGATGCGGCGGCTCTCGTGCCGCTCGGTGCCGAGCACGTACAGGCCGCCGGCGTCGACGACCTCCTCGTGCTCGCTCTCCACCTGGTCCTTGGCGGCCTGCAGCGCCTCGTCCCAGGCGGCCTCGTACTCCTCCGGGGTCTCCGACGGCGACAGGCCGCGGGCCCGCAGCGTCTCGTCGGCGAGGAACTCCGCGTTGCCGCCGAGCTGGATGTCGGTGCCGCGACCGGCCATGTTGGTGGCCACGGTGACCGCGCCCAGCCGACCGGCCAGGGCGACGATCGCGGCCTCCCGCGCGTGGTTCTTGGCGTTGAGGACCTCGTGCGGGATGCCGCGGCGCACGAGCATCTTCGACAGGAGCTCCGACTTCTCCACGCTCGCGGTGCCCACGAGGATCGGCTGGCCGGCCTCGTTCCGCTCGGCGATGTCGTCGATGACCGCCTCGAACTTGGCCTTCTCCGTCTTGTAGATGACGTCGGAGCGGTCCTCGCGGATCATCGGCCGGTTCGTCGGGATCGACACGACGCCGAGCTTGTAGGTCTGGTTGAGCTCGGCCGCCTCGGTCTGGGCGGTGCCGGTCATCCCGGAGAGCTTCTCGTAGAGCCGGAAGTAGTTCTGCAGGGTGATCGTGGCGAGCGTCTGGTTCTCGTCCTTGATCTGCACCTTCTCCTTGGCCTCGATGGCCTGGTGCATGCCCTCGTTGTAGCGGCGGCCGGCCAGCACGCGCCCGGTGAACTCGTCGACGATGAGCACCTCGCCGTTGCTGACGATGTACTGCTGGTCGCGGTGGAAGAGCTCCTTGGCCTTCAGCGCGTTGTTCAGGTAGCCGATCAGCGGCGTGTTGACCGCCTCGTAGAGGTTGTCGATGCCGATCTGGTCCTCGACGAACTCGACGCCCTCCTCGGTGACGGCGACCGTGCGCTTGGACTCCTCCACCTCGTAGTGCACGTCGCGCTTCATCAGCGGCACGATCCGCGCGAACTCGACGTACCACTTGCCCGCCGACTCGGCCGGGCCGCTGATGATCAGCGGGGTGCGCGCCTCGTCGATGAGGATCGAGTCGACCTCGTCGACGATGGCGTAGTTGTGCCCGCGCTGCACGAGGTCGGCCTTCGACCAGGCCATGTTGTCGCGCAGGTAGTCGAAGCCGAACTCGTTGTTCGTGCCGTAGGTGATGTCGCAGGCGTACTGCTCGCGGCGGTGCGCCGGCTTCTCGCCCGACAGGATCGTGCCCACCGACAGGCCGAGGAACCGGTGCACCCGGCCCATCTGCTCGGCGTCGCGGCGGGCCAGGTAGTCGTTGACCGTGACGATGTGCACGCCCTTGCCGGACAGGGCGTTGAGGTAGGCCGGCAGCACGCCGGTCAGGGTCTTGCCCTCACCGGTGCGCATCTCGGCGATGTTGCCCAGGTGCAGCGCCGCCCCGCCCATGAGCTGGACGCGGAAGTGCCGCTGGCCCAGCGTCCGGGTGGCCGCCTCGCGGACGACGGCGAACGCCTCGGGCAGCAGCTGGTCGAGCGTCTCGCCGTCCTCGTGGCGCTGCTTGAACTCGTCGGTCTTGGCACGCAGCTCGGCGTCGGTCAGGTCGGCCACGTCGTCGGACAGGGAGTCGATCGCGTCGGCGATCCGCTCCAGTCGACGGACGAGCTTTCCCTCTCCGGCCCGGAGGATCCTCGAGAACACCACGACCCCAGCGTAGGCGGCCCACCCGGCGTGCCGGGGACGCCGCACGTACCCTCCCGGCCCATCCGCAGGTCAGCGGACGACGAGGCGCCTCTCGCGCGGGTCGACGACGACCTCCCGCGCGCCCTGCCGCATGCCGTCGAGCACCGCGGCCACCACCTCGCCGCGGTCGTGCCCGGCGGGCAGCCGCGGCGGCGTCCCGGCCAGGGCGCGGTCGACCAGGCCGGTGTCGACGTGCGGCGGGCGCACGTCCAGCACGGCCACCGACCGGCCGCGCAGCTCGCGCCGCAGCACCGACGCCCAGGCCGACAGCGCCGCCTTGCTCGCCGAGTACTCGGCCATGCCGAGGGTCGGCGCGTCGGCCACGACCGCCGACAGCAGGACCACCGCCCCGCCGTCGGCGAGGTGGGGTAGCGCGGCGCGGACCAGGCTCATCGGCGCGAGCGTGTTGACGGCGAACAGCTCCTCGGTGACCGCGTCGTCGGCGTCGGCGGCCGGGCCGAAGGCCACCACGCCCCACGCGACGACGACGGCGTCGAGCCCACCCAGCGCCCCCGCGGCGGCGTCGACCGCGGCCCGCACGGCGTCGACGTCGACGGCGTCCACGGCGGACGCGGGCGCACCGCCGAGCTCCGCGGCCAGCGCCTCCAGCCGGACGCCGTCCCGCCCGGCGAGCGCCACCCGTGCCCCGGCGTCGGCGAGCGCGCGGGCCAGCGCCCCGCCGAGCATCCCGGTCGCGCCCGCCACCAGCACCTTCGCCCCGGTCAGCTCCACGGGCCGCCGGTGCCCGCCGCCGCGGCGACCTAACCTCTCGGCGTGGCCCACGACCCGCACGACCTCGCGCCGGACCTGCTCACCTTCCTCACCGAGCGGCACCTGGCCACGCTCACCACGCTGCGCGCCGACGGCAGCCCGCACGTCGTGCCGGTCGGCGTCACCTTCGACCCGGACACCGCCACGGCCCGGGTGATCACCTCCGGCACGTCGGCCAAGGCCCGGCACGTGCGGGCCGGGCAGTCGCGGGTGGCCGTCTGCCAGGTCGACGGCCGGCGCTGGCTGACCCTGGAGGGGGCGGCGGTCGTGCGCGACGACCCGGCGTCGGTCGCCGACGCCGAGGCCCGCTACGCCCGCCGCTACCGGCAGCCGCGGGAGAACCCGGCGCGGGTCGTCATCGAGATCTCGGTCGACCGGGTGCTGGGCAACGCCTGACCATCACCCGGTGGACCTCTCCGGCACCGACCTGACCACCGCGGTGGTGCGCACCGCCCGCCTGGTGCTGCGCCCGCCGACCACCGATGACGCCGCCGCGGTGACCCGCGCGATGCAGGACCCCGAGACGCAGCGCTGGGTCACCGGGGCGCCGGTCCCCTACACCGAGGACGACGCCCGCGCGTTCCTGGACACGGTGCTGCGGCAGCGCGCCGAGGGCACCGGCCTGCCGGTGGTGGCCGAGGCCGACGGCGGGTTCGTGGGCACCGGCGGCCTGCTGCTCGGCGGCGCCCGCCACCTGGGCCCCGAGATCGGCTACTCGGTGGCGCCCTGGGCGCGCCGCCGCGGTTTCGCGGCCGAGGTCGCCGCCGGCCTCGCCGGCTGGGCGTTCGCGCACGGTGCGCCGCGGGTGCACCTCGTCGTCGACGTGGACAACGCCGCCTCGCAGGCGGTCGCCCGGCGCGCCCGGTTCACCGAGGAGGGCGTGGTGCGCGGCTGCCTGCCGCTGCGCGACGGCCGCTTCTCCGACGCGGTGCTGTTCGGGCGGCTGGCGACCGACTGAGGCAGGGGCCCGGGATGCCGGGCCCCTGCCCCCGGGTCAGCGCGGGACGGCGGCGGGCTCGGCCGCCGGGGCCGCCGCGGACGCGGCCGCGCCGAGCGGCTGGTCGACGAGCCGGATGAGGCCGTAGTCGAAGGCGTGCCGCCGGTAGACGACGGTCGGCTGCCCGGTGTCGGCGCAGTGGAAGAGGAAGAAGTCGTGCCCCACGAGCTCCATCTCGTGCAGGGCCTGGTCGACGGTCATCGGGGTGGCCGGGTGGTGCTTCTCCCGGACGATCTGCCCCGGCAGGTGCTCGTCGAGGTCGGTGACCGCCGGCTCGCTGTCGGCGAACCGGTCGAGGGCGCCGTCGGCGAGGCCGAGCGAGGGGGTGGCCAGCGGCGCGGCGTCGGCCGGGCCGCCGCCCACGCGCACGCTGGCCGGGGTCCTCCGGCCGTGGTGCACGCGGCGCCGGTCGTTGGCCCGGCGCAGGCGGTTGTCGAGCTTGCCGCAGCTCAGGTCGAGCGCGGCGTAGAAGTCCGGCGCACTGGCCTCGGCGCGGACCACGGGTCCCTTGCCGCGCAGCGTGATCTCGACGCGCTGGCAGCTGGCGGACTGGCGGGGGTTCTTCTCGTGGAACAACTCGACGTCGATGCGGGACAGCTTGCCGTCGAATCTCTCGAGCTGGCCGACCTTGTCCTCGACGTGCTGCCGGAAGTGCTCCGGCACCTCGACGTTGCGGCCACGGACCACGATCTCCATAGGACCTCCCGGTCGTCGGGTGTGACCAATGGCACGCTAGTCGCTGTCACGTGGCCGGGACAGTCGATCAGCCGGGGCGCCGGGGACCGGTGCGCGCGCCCCGGGACGGGATCGCTGGTGGCGCCGCGGGAACGCGCGGGAGGACCGGCCGCGGCGTCGCGGCGACGACGGCACCGAGCACCGGCGTGTCGCCGTCCGGGCGTGTCGCGGCCAGCACGCCCGCCGCCGCGGTGAGCGTGGTGCCGCTGGTGACGACGTCGTCGACCACCACGAGCAGCGCCCCGGGCGGCGCGGCACCCCGGACGGCGAAGGTGCCGGCGAGGTTGGCCCGGCGCTGCGCCACCGTCAGCCCGGCCGAGTCGCGGACCCGGCCGGCGCGGGCGAGCAGCCGCGCCTCGGCCGCCTCCACCCCGGCGGCCCGCAACTCCGCGACGGCGGCGCCGGCCAGCTCCCGCACGTGGTCACGGCCTCGCTCGCGCAGCGCGGCCCGGGTGGCCGGGACCGGCACGAGCACCACCGGGCGGCCGGGCAGCAGCGTGGCGTGCACGGCGACGGCGAGGGCCAGCGCGGCGCCGAGCGGCCCGGCCAGCTCCGCGCGGCCGCGCTCCTTGAACGCCACCACCGCCGGGCGCACCGGCCCGGCGTAGGCGCCCGCCGCGACGGTCGGCGGCATCCCCCACGGCACGCGGCGCGGCGCTGCCTCTCGCGGGCGGGCGAGCAGCCGAGCGCAGCGGCGGCACAGCACCGGCCCAGGCACGCCGCAGCCGGCGCAGGTGCGCGGCAGCACCAGGTCGGCGAGGGCCGCCGCGAGCGCGCGCACTCCGCCACCCTCCGGCCGGCGCGGCCCTGGCGGGCGGGCGCCGCCCGATCTGTGGACTCAGACGGGGTAGAAGGGCTCGATGCCGGGCACCGGCTGCTGCCCGCGCACCAGCGTCACCCACGTGCCGCCCGCCAGCACCCAGACCGACCCGCCCGCGCTGACCAGCGGCTGCTGGCCCGGCGCGGCCGCCACCGCGGTCGGCTGGCTGGGCAGGCCCGCGGTGGGCACCTCGGTGAGGCCCCAGCCGTCGACGCCGACCTCGTAGGGCACGGTGCCGTCCTCCCCGCCGGTGGCGGCGAGGACGACGAGGGTGCCCGCGTCGCGCCAGGCGACGTCGGTGACGCCGGTCAGCGACGGGGCGATCTCGCGCAGGTCGCGCAGCGCGACCGGGCCGTCGTCGGAGCGGACGACGGTGCCCACGAGCAGCGAGGACCCGTCGGCCGCGCCGACGACGAGCGCGGCCCGCACGCCGTCGGGCGAGAGCTGAAGCGCCGTCGCCCGTCCCTGCTGGGGCAGCGTCGGCGCGTTGACCGGCTGCGGCGAGCCGCCGGCGGGCACCCGCACCACGGTCGTCTCGTCGCGGACCACCCAGTACTCCGGCCGGGTCGCGGCGACCGTGGGCACCGAGAGCCGCCCGGCGGTGAACACCGTCGTGAGCTCCCGGCCGTAGTCGCCGGCCAGGAAGGTGGCGGTGCCCCCGGACACCGAGACACCGACCATCGACGTCAGCGCGCTGGTGCGCGCATCGGCCGCCACCGCCGCGGAGGCCAGCCCGTAGGCGCCCTCCCCCGCCGGCCCGGGCGCCGGGCGGCCGTCGACGGTCATGAGCCGGCCGCCGTCGAGGTAGTGGCCGGCGGCGTCGGCGGGCACGGAGTCCGGGCTGTAGCCGGCCCAGTCGTCGGTGCGCTGCACGGTCGGGACGCCGTCGAGCGGGAGGGGGTCGCCGCCGCTGGTGATCTCCACGGAGCTCACGCCGTCGAGCTGGTCGAGGGTCCAGACCAGCTGCGCGCAGAGGGTGGACAGCTGGGGAGCCGGCAGGTCGTCGAGCCCCGCGAGGTCGACGGTGACGGTGGCCCCCGAGACGGTGACCGCCCGGGTGAGCGTCACGCCCGACAGGGCGTTGCCCACGCCCGCCGACAGCGCGGGCGAGGGACCGTCGAGCAGGCGCTGCACCAGCGTCGTCGGCTGGGCGCCGCCGCCGAGCAGGTAGCGCCGGTCGGGCACGACCCGCTGGCCGGTCGGGTCGACGAAGTAGGCGGCGAGGTCGTCGTAGAGCCGCTCGAAGTCGGGCACGAGCATGACCAGGCCGTCGGGCGGGTTGGCGATCCGCCACTGCCCGCCCACCTCGGTGAGCGTGAACTCGTGGGTGAACGGCTGGCCGGCGGAGGCCTCGAACACCCCGCGCGGGTCGACCGTGCCGACCAGGTCGCCGGTCAGCGCGACGGTGCCCTCCTCGACGGTGACCGTGGCGTAGTCGGCGCCGACGAGGGTGATGCCCGACTCGTCGGACCAGGAGGCCGCGGCCTCGGGGGTGAGGTGGTCGCGGGCGACGGGGTGGCGCTGCACGCTGCTGGCGGCGGCGTCGACGAAGCCGCGCACGATCTCCTCCGGGGAGGCGCCGGCGGCGGGCCCGACCGGCTCGATGCCGACCTCGCCGGCCGGCCGGGTGGGCGCCTCGGTGATCTGCACCGGCGGGGAGCCGGTGGGCACCGTGGAGCAGGCGGTCAGCAGCCCCAGCACGAGCGCGGCGAGGACGGCGCGGCGTCGGGTCACGGCCGGTACACCGCCGGGAGGGCCGGGCGGGTCGCCGGCTGCGCGGCCGACCGGGCCGTCGCGCCGGCCGGGCGCCGCACGATCGTGGGCCGCAGCGGCAGCGGGGAACTGGTGAGGTCGGTGCCCGCCGTCAGCGGGACGGTGAGCCGGAACTGCGCGCCGAGGCCGGGCTGTCCCCACACCTGCAGCCAGCCGCCGTGCAGCCGCGCGTCCTCCAGGCTGATCGACAGGCCGAGGCCGCTGCCGCCGACGGTGCGCACCCGGGAGGGGTCGGCGCGCCAGAACCGGTCGAACACGTGCTGGGCGTCGGCGGAGGTGAGGCCGACCCCGTGGTCGCGGACGGTCACCGCGGCCGCCGTCCGGTTGGCCGCGAGCGTCACCTCGACCGGCTTGCCGTTGCCGTGCTCGATGGCGTTGCCGACGAGGTTGCGCAGGATCCGCTCCACCCGCCGGGCGTCGACCTCGGCGATCACCGGGTCGCGCGGGCAGGTCACCTGCAGCTCGCAGCCGTGCCGCTCGGCCAGCGCGGACATGCCGTCGGTGACCCGGCCGACGATGGCGGCGAGGTCGGTGGGCGCCCAGTCCAGGACGGCGGCGCCGGCGTCGTAGCGGCTGATCTCCAGCAGGTCCGACAGCAGCCGCTCGAAGCGCTCGAGCTCCTCGTGCAGCAGCTCGGCCGACCGCGCCACGTGCGGCGCGAAGTCCTCCCGCGACTCGTGCAGCACGTCGGCGGCCATCTGCACCGTGGTGAGCGGGGTGCGCAGCTCGTGGCTGACGTCGGAGGTGAACCGCTGCTGCAGCTGCGAGAGGCCCTCGAGCTGGGTGATCTGCCGCTGCAGGCTGTCGGCCATCGCGTTGAAGCTGGTGGCCAGCCGGGCGAGGTCGTCCTCGCCGCGCACGGCCATCCGCTCCTCGAGCTGGCCCTCGGCCAGCCGCTGGGCGGTGCCCGCCGCGCGGCGCACCGGGTCGACGACCAGCCGGGTGACGAGCACGCCGATGCCGGCGACGAACAGGGTGAGCGCGATGCCGCTGATCGCCACGGTGCTGCGGATCAGCGAGAGCGTCTCCTCCTCCTGGTCGAGGGGGAAGGCGTAGTACAGCTCGATCTGCCCGGACGACGACGCGCCGCCGGGCACCGGGGAGCCGACGAGCAGCGTCGGACGCTCCTGGCCGGCGGCGTTGGGGACCATCGCGTACTGGTAGGACTGCCCGCCGCCGCGCACGTCGGCGCGCAGCCCGTCGGGCAGCGCCGGGTAGATGCCGCGCTGGCTCACCGCGGGCGGCCGCTCGGTCTCGCCGGCCCGGTAGACCATGACGACGTCGAAGTCGCCGGCCGACCCGCCCCGGGTGAGCAGCTGCTGCACGGTGCGGTCCAGCGTGGTGCGCACGCTCGCGGCGTCGCCGGCGGCGATGCCGACCACCTCGGTCTGGGCGTAGAAGACGCCCGACTGCACCTGGTCGATCGCCGCCTGCTGCTTGACGGTGAGCAGCTGGGTGCGGATCTGGCTGAACAGCACCAGGCTGACGATGACGACGACGGTGCCGGCGACGACCATCGTGATCGCGCCGATCCGCACGTGCAGCGACGAGCGCCAGGCCGACAGCGCCGCGGCCAGCAGGGCACGGCTGATCCGGCGCGCCCGCCCGGCCCGCCGGCGCACGCCGCGCCGCAGGGTCGGCAGGTCCCGGGGCAGCCGGCGCCGCGCCGCCGACCGGGGCGACTCGAGGACCTCGGCGTCCGCCGGTGCGGCGGCCCGCTCGGTCGTGCTCATGCGGTCACGGCGGGCCGGCCTTGTAACCCACCCCGCGCACGGTCAGCACGATCTCCGGCTTCTCCGGGTCGCGCTCGATCTTGGCGCGCAGCCGCTGCACGTGGACGTTGACCAGCCGGGTGTCGGCCGCGTGGCGGTAGCCCCACACCTGCTCGAGCAGCAGCTCGCGGGTGAACACCTGGCGCGGCTTGCGGGCCAGGGCCACCAGCAGGTCGAACTCCAGCGGGGTGAGCGCGATCGGCTGGCCGTCGCGGGTCACCTGGTGGGCCGGGACGTCGATCTGCACGTCGCCGATCGCCAGGGACTCGGCCTGGCCGGTCTCCCCGCGGCGCAGCTGGGCGCGCACCCGGGCGACGAGCTCGACGGGCTTGAACGGCTTGGTCACGTAGTCGTCGGCGCCGGCCTCGAGGCCCTGGACGACGTCGATGGTGTCGCCCTTGGCGGTGAGCATGACGATCGGGACGGTGGACTGGGCGCGGATGTCCTGGGCGATCTGCAGGCCGTTGCGGCCGGGCAGCATCAGGTCGAGCAGGACGATGTCGGGGCGCGTCTGCTGGAACACCGACACCGCGCGGTTGCCGTCGGAGACGAAGGCGGGGTCGTAGCCCTCGCGCCGCAGCACGATGCCGAGCATCTCGGCGAGGGCGGCGTCGTCGTCGACGACGAGGACGCGGCCGCGGCTGGGCCCGGTGTTCGCTGCGGTCGGAGGCACGGACCCATTCTGCGACGTCACGGGCCGATAACGGCGGCGCCGGACCGGAGAGTCCCGGTCCGGCGCCCCCATCAGCCCCAGGTTCCCCCTGGCGAGGGACGGGAACGGCCCCCTCGCAGGGTCCCGCGCCGAGCGTGCGAGGCGTGGGGGGCGAGGGGGTCCTTCGTCAGTAGCGGTAGTGCTCGCTCTTGTACGGGCCCTCGACCGGCACGCCGATGTAGTCCGCCTGCACCTTGGACAGCTCGGTGAGCTTCACGCCGAGCGCGTCGAGGTGCAGCCGGGCCACGTGCTCGTCGAGCCGCTTGGGCAGCACGGTGACGGTGGGCTCCTTGCCCTCGTACGCCGCGCGGTTGGCCCACAGCTCGATCTGGGCGAGCACCTGGTTGGAGAACGAGGCGCTCATGACGAAGCTCGGGTGCCCGGTGGCGTTGCCGAGGTTCAGCAGCCGGCCCTCCGACAGCAGGATGATCGTGTGGCCGTCGGCGAACCGCCACTCGTCGACCTGCGGCTTGATCTGCGTCCGCGTGATGCCCGGGGTGCGGGCCAGGCCGGCCACGTCGATCTCGTTGTCGAAGTGGCCGATGTTGCCCACGATCGCCTGGTGCTTGGTCTGCCCGAGCTGCTCGGCGGTGATGATGTCGCGGTTGCCGGTGGCCGTGATGATGATGTCGGCCTTGCCGATGACCTCGTCGAGCGTGGTCACCTCGTAGCCGTGCATCGCCGCCTGCAGGGCGTTGATCGGGTCGATCTCGGTGACGATGACCCGGGCGCCCTGGCCGCGCAGCGACTCCGCGCAGCCCTTGCCGACGTCGCCGTAGCCGCAGACCACGGCCACCTTGCCGCCGATCATGACGTCGGTGGCGCGGTTGATGCCGTCGATCAGCGAGTGCCGGCAGCCGTAGAGGTTGTCGAACTTGCTCTTGGTGACCGAGTCGTTGACGTTGATCGCCGGGAACAGCAGCCGGCCGTCACGGGCGAGCTCGTACAGGCGCATGACGCCGGTGGTGGTCTCCTCGGTGACGCCCTGGATGCCCTGCCCGATGCGGGTCCAGTAGCCGGCGTCGGCGGCCAGGGTGCCGCGCAGCACGTCGAGGATGACGCCGTACTCCTCGGAGTCGGCCTCGGTGGTGTCGGGCACGGCGCCGTCGGCCTCGAAGCGGGTGCCGAGGTGCACCAGCAGGGTGGCGTCGCCGCCGTCGTCGAGCAGCATGTTCGGGCCGACGACGTCGCCGGCCTCGTCGCGGAACTCGAAGAGGCGCTGGGTGCACCACCAGTACTCCTCGAGCGTCTCGCCCTTCCAGGCGAAGACCGGGACGCCGGCGGGCGCCTCGGCCGTGCCCTCGGGGCCGACGACGATCGCGGCGGCCGCGTGGTCCTGGGTGGAGAAGATGTTGCAGGAGACCCAGCGGACGTCGGCGCCGAGCGCGACGAGGGTCTCGATGAGGACGGCGGTCTGCACGGTCATGTGCAGGGAGCCCGCGATGCGGGCGCCGGCCAGCGGCTGCTCGTCGCCGTACTCGGCGCGCAGCGCCATCAGTCCGGGCATCTCGTGCTCGGCGAGCTGGATCTCCTTGCGGCCGAACGGCGCCAGGGAGAGGTCGGCGACCTTGAAGTCGGCCTCCCCGCTCGGGGTGGTCAGGGGACGGGTGCCGGTAGAGGCGGTCATGTCGCTCCAGGGTCGATGCCCCGCGCCGGGAGGGCGGGGCTCGGGGTCGCTGATGTGAGCGAGCATGCCGAGGCTTCGGCGGGGCTCGTGCCGTCGTCCAGGGTAGCCCAGCGCGCCGGTCAGGACTCGCAGCCGACCCCGTCGCCGTCGCCGTCGAGGTCGGGGTTCCAGCCCGGCTCGCCCTCCCGGAGGGGCGCGGGGGGGGGGGGGGGGGGGGGGGGGGGGGGGGGGGGGGGGCGGCCGGGGGGGTGGGGGGCGGGGCGGTGGGGGCGGGCCGCGGGGGGCGCGCCCGGGGTCGAGGCGCTCGAGCC
>NZ_JBJGYM010000043.1:0-13575 GCF_054049995.1 Geodermatophilus sp. SYSU D01106
CCGCGACCCCCGCCCGCCGCCCCGCGGGGGGGCGGGGCGGGGCGGGCGGCGGGGGGCGCGGCCCCGCCCGCCCCCCCCCCCCCCCGGGCCGCTCACCGCCGGTGGTGCACCTGCGCCTGCCCGTACACCGGCGTCGGGATGCCCACCTGGCGCGCCTTCAGCTGCAGCGCGAGGTACAGCGAGTAGTGCCGCGACTGGTGCAGGTTGCCGCCGTGGAACCACAGCGCCGGCTGGGCGGTGGGCTTCCACATGTTGCGCTGCTCGCCCTCCCAGGGGCCCGGGTCCTTGGTGGTGTCCGAGCCCAGGCCCCACACCTTCCCGACCCGGTCGGCGACCTCCTGGCTGATGAGGTCGGCCGCCCAGCCGTTCATCGACCCGTAGCCGGTGGCGTAGACGACGTGGTCGGCCGGGAGCTCCGTCCCGTCGTCCAGGACGACGGCGTCCTCGGTGAGCCGCACGACCTGCCCGTGGACCAGCGCGACGTCGCCGTTCGCCACCAGGTCGGCGGCGCCGACGTCGATGTAGTAGCCCGAGCCGCGGCGCAGGTACTTCATGAACAGACCCGACCCGTCGTCGCCCCAGTCGAGCCAGAAGCCGGCCTCCTCCATGCGGCGGTAGAAGTCGGCGTCGCGCTCCCGCATCTGCTCGTAGGCCGGGATCTGGAACTCGTGCAGGATCCGGTACGGGATGGAGGCGAAGGTCAGGTCGGCCTTCTCCGTGGTCATGCCTGCGGCCACGGCCTCCTCGCTGTAGAGGGCGCCGAGGCCGATCTCCATGAGGCTGTCGCTCTTGACGATGTGCGTGGAGGAGCGCTGCACCATCGTCACCTGCGCGCCGTGCTCCCACAGCGCCCCGCAGATGTCGAAGGCGGAGTTGTTGCTGCCGATGACGACCACCCGCTTCCCGGCGTACTCGTCCGGCCCGGGGTGGGCCGAGGAGTGGTGCTGCTCGCCGCGGAAGACGTCCTGGCCGGGGATCTCGGGCACGTTGGGCTTGCCGCTCATGCCGGTCGCCAGCACGAGCTCCTTCGGCCGGAGCGTGAGCTCCTCGCCGTCGCGGACCACCTGCACGGTCCACTCGCCGGCCGCCTCGTCGTAGGCGGCGCTGCGCACCTCGGTGGAGCCCCAGTACGGGATCTCCATGACGCGCACGTAGGACTCGAGCCAGTCGGCGATCTTGTCCTTGGGGGCGAAGACCGGCCAGTTGTCGGGGAACGGCAGGTAGGGCAGGTGGTCGTACCAGACCGGGTCGTGCAGGCAGAGGGACTTGTAGCGGCCGCGCCACTGGTCACCGGGCCGGGCGTGCCGGTCGACGACGAGGGCCGGGACGCCGAGCTGGCGCAGCCGTGCCCCGAGCGCGACGCCGCCCTGGCCGCCGCCGACGACGAGGACGTTGGGCTGGGTGGTGCGGCCGAGCTCGGCGTCCTCCCGTGCGCGGCGCTCGGCCCAGGTCAGCCGCTCCCGGTTGATCCCGTGCTCGGCGCCCTTCGGCCGGCCGGGCCCGCGCGGCTCCTCGTGGCCCGTCAGCTCGTACAGCGTGGTGAGGAACGTCCAGGCCCGCGGCTGCCCGTCCTCCTCGACGAGGCGCACCAGGCCCCGCCCCCGGCCGACCGCCGTCTCGAAGGTGAACCAGGCGGTGGTGACGCCGTCGTCCTCCGTCGGCTCCTCGCTGACGGCGAACCCGGAGGGGTCGGTGCGGTCGAGGGTGGCGGTGAGCAGGTCGGCGACGCCGGCCCGGTCCTCGACGGTGGTGATGTTCCAGGTGAACGCGACCAGGTCCCGCCAGAAGCTGGTGGCGGCGAACAGCCCGGCGGCGCGGTCCACGTCGCGGGCGCGCAGCGCGTCCTCGAGGTCGGCGAACCAGGCCCGGGCGCGGGTGGCCGGGGTGGTGGAGGGGGCCGTGGACGGGGTGTCGAGGGTCGAGGTCATGCGGGGTCCTCCCTGGCGAGCAGCACACGTGGTGTGATGTGCAGCACAGCACCCGCCGGACCTGCGGCGGGAGCGTTGCAGCGCATTGCACGCCGAGGAGGCGCCGGTGCCCGCGTGGTCGGCGGTCGCGCCCGGCACCGACCTGTCCACGCACGCCCGCGTGCTGTCCCGCGTGCACGACGCCGTCCTCGCCGGCGGCCGTCCGCCGGTGCGCCCGCGCCGGGTGGTCGAGCGGTCCTGGTCGCGCGTGCTGGGGCTGGGCATGGACCCCGACCGGCCCCGGCCGCGCGACCCGCTGCCCGCCGACGCGGTGCAGGCCCGCCGCCGCACCTCCGGCCTGGAGGCGGTGGTCGACGAGCTGCGGCAGGTGCTCGTCGGCGTCGCGGAGGCCTCGCACGGCCTCGTCGTCGTCACCGATGCCGACGGCGTGGTGCTGTGGCGGGACGGGTCGGCGGCCACCCGCCGGCACGCCGACCGGCTCGGGTTCGCCGAGGGCGCCACCTGGACCGAGGCCGCCGTGGGCACCAACGCCATCGGGACGGCGCTGGCCGAGGCGGCGCCGGTGCAGCTGTTCTCCGCCGAGCACTTCGAGGCCGCCCAGCACCCCTGGTACTGCTCGGCGGCGCCCGTGCACTCGCCGGTCACCGGGGAGCTGCTCGGGGTGGTCGACGTCAGCGGGCCCGCGCTCACCCTGCACCCGGCGATCGGGGCGCTGGTGGAGACCTCGGTGCGGCTGGCCGAGACCGGGCTGTGGCGGCGGCACGAGCAGCACCTCGACCGGCTGCGCCGCGCGGCCGGGCCGGTGCTGGGCACCGCGCGGGGGCCCCTGTTGCTCGTCGACGACGACGGCTGGGTCGCCGCCCGCTCCGGTGTCGCCGCGGGCGCCCGGGTGGCCGTCCCGCGGGCCGGCCGGCCGCTCGCCGTCGCCGGGCTCGGGCTGTGCACGCCCGAGCGGCTGGGCGAGGGCTGGCTGCTGCGCCCCGCGGAGGCCCGCGCGCCGGTGTCGGCCGAGCTCGACCTCACCGCGGCGCCCGTGCTGCGGGTGCGCGGCGGCGACGGCTCCTGGTCGGCCGGGCTCACCCGCCGGCAGGCGCAGGTGCTCGCCCTGGTGGCCGCCGCCGGCCCGGCCGGGCTCGACGCCGCGGCGCTCGGCCGGGCGCTGTTCGGCGACGACGGGCACGTGGTCGCCGCGCGGGCCGAGGTGTCCCGGCTGCGCCGCGTCGTCGGCGACCTGGTGGCGCCCGCGCCCTACCGGCTCGCCGGGGGCGTCGCCCTCACGGTGACCGGCGGGGGTGCTTGACTCCCCGCCGTGCCGCCGCCCTCCCCCCGCGCACCCCTGGCCGCGCTGCTGGACCTCTCCGACTCCGGCGACGACGTCCTGCGCGCCGCGCCGCGCGGCGGCCCCGCCGGGGAGCGCGCGTTCGGCGGCGCGGTGGTGGCGCAGTCGCTGGCCGCCGCCGCGCGCACGGTGGACGCCGGCCGTCCGGTGCACTCGCTGCACGCCTACTTCGTCCGCCCCGGTGACCCGTCGGCGGCCGTGGACCTCGCCGTCACCCGCGTCCGCGACGGCGGCAGCTACACCACCCGCGAGGTGACCGCCCGGCAGGGCGAGGCCGCCATCCTCGAGCTGACCTGCTCCTTCACCCGGCCGCAGGCCGGCCCGGAGCACCAGGTGCCCGCGCTCGCCGCGACCCCGCCGGAGGACCTGCCGCGGCCGGAGGAGGCGCTGGCCGACGCCCCCGCCCCCGTCCGCGCGTGGCTGGACTGGCTGGACCGGCGGCACCCGTTCGACTTCCGCTTCGACGGCCCGCTGCCCCGCGTCGCCGCCGGCCGCGGCGAGCCCGCGCCGCCCCGGCAGCGCTTCTGGTTCCGCTCCCGCGAGACGCTGCCGGACGAGCCGCTCGCGCACGCCGTCGCCCTCGCCTACGCCACCGACATGCTGCTGCTGGCCACCGCCGTCGCCCCGCACGCCACGGTGATCGGCGCCCCGGGTCTGGCGACGGCGAGCCTCGACCACGCCGTCTGGTTCCACGGCCCGGCCCGCGCCGACGACTGGCTGTTCTGCGAGCAGGAGAGCACCTGGGCCGGCGGCGGGCGGGCGATGTGCTCGGGCCGGGTGTTCGACCGCGGCGGGCGGCTGGTGCTCACCGTGGCCCAGGAGGGCATGGTGCGCGCCGCGCGGTGAGGGCATGGCGCGCCGCGCGCTGAGGGCATGGTGCGCCGCGCGTCGAGGGCCTGGTGCGCACCGCGCGCCGAGGCGCGCGACACCGCACGGCCACCCACCGGCCACCTCCGGTGCACCATGGGTCCGGTGACCCCGCGGACCCACCTCGTGCTCGGTGGCGGTGGCGCCATGGGCGCCTTCCAGGCCGGCGCCCTGCGCGCCCTGCTCGACACCGGCCTCGCCGTCGACGCCCTGCACGGCACCTCGGTGGGCGCGGTCAACGCCGCCTTCCTCGCCGCCGCGCCCGGTCCCGACCGGGCCGCGCGGCTGACCGAGCTGTGGTCGGACCCGGCGATGGGCCGGGTGCTGCGCCCGGGCTGGCCCGCCCGCGCCCGCGGCCTGGTCCGCTCGCTGCGCCGCGGCGCCGGGTTCCTCGACGACCGGCCGCTGCGCCGGCTGGTCGCCGACCACGTCCCCGCGCACGACCTCGGCGAGCTCGCCGTGCCGCTGTCGGTCACGACCACCTGCCTCGACTGCGGCGCGGCGGCCCGGCACCGCACCGGCCCGGTCGGCGACGTGCTCGCCGCGAGCTGCGCGCTGCCCGGGCTGTTCGCGCCCGTCCGGCTGCCCGACGGGCACCTGCACGTCGACGGCGGGATCGTCGACGGCGTCCCGGTGGCCGGCGCGCTCGCCGACGCGGGCCCCGACGACCGCGTGCTGGTGCTCGACTGCGGCCTGGCGCCGGTGACCGCCGTCGAGGGCCGCTGCGCCGCGCACCCCGGCGCCGCCGGCCCGCTGGCCTGCGGCGTGCCGGCCGATCCCGACCGCGACCCCTACGTGGCGCCGGTCGAGGCCGGCCCCGGCGCGCTGGACACCGTGCTGCAGGCGTTCACCGTGGCCCGCACGGTGGCCAACCGGGCCGCGGTGGCGGGCGCACTCGCCGACCCGCGGGTGCAGGTGCTGCCGCACGTCGCCGACGCCTGGGCCGCGGGCCTGCTCGACCGGCTGCCCACCGGCCCGCGCGACACCGGCGGCGCGCGGGCGCTGCTGGCCGCGGGCCGCGAGGTGACGGCGCGGTGGCTCTCGGCCGGCACCGAGGTGGCGCTGCGCTGACCGCGTCCGGGCCCGCGCGGGAGACCGGCGCTGTCGTACCCGGCTGCGAGCATGGCGGGGTGCTGCTCGCCGACGTCGTCGCCGCCTCGGCCGCGGTGGCGGCCACCCGCGCCCGCACGGCGAAGGCGGCCGCGATCGCCGGCGCGCTGCGCGCCGCCGGCCCCGGCGAGGTCGGCCCGGTCGCCGCGTGGCTGGCCGGCGAGCTCCCGCAGGGCCGCGTCGGCGTCGGCTGGCGCACGCTGTCCCGCGCGGTGCCGCCGCCGGCGGACGCGCCGTCGCTGACCGTCGCCGCGGTCGACGCCGCGCTCACCGCGCTGGCCGGCACCACCGGGTCCGGCGCGGCCGCCCGCCGCGCCGCGCTGCTGGGCGAGGTGCTGTCGGCCGCCACCGCCGACGAGCAGCGCTTCCTCACCCGGCTGCTCGGTGGCGAGCTGCGCCAGGGGGCGCTGGAGGGCGTGCTGCTCGACGCGGTCGCCGCCGCCGCGGAGGTGCCGCCCGCGGTCGTGCGCCGGGCGGCCATGCTCACCGGCCGCCTCGACGAGACCGCCGCCACCGCCCTGTCCGGGGGCGAGGAGGCGCTGGCCGCCGTCGGCCTGCGGGTCGGCCGCCCGGTGCGGCCGATGCTGGCCAGCCCCGGCTCCTCGCTCGACGCGGCGCTGGGCGACCTCGGGAGCGAGGTCACCGTGGAGCACAAGCTCGACGGCGCCCGCATCCAGGTGCACCGTGACGGCGACGACGTCCGGGTGTGGACGCGCACGCTGCGCGAGGTCACCGGCGGCGTCCCGGAGCTGGTCGAGCGGGTGCGGGCGCTCCCCTGCCGCACCGCCGTCCTCGACGGGGAGACCCTCGCCCTCGACGACGACGGCCGCCCCCGCGCGTTCCAGGACACGATGAGCCGCTTCGGCAGCGACGGCACGGACCCCGGCGACGCGGCCGCCGTCCTGCTCTCGCCGTTCTTCTTCGACGTGCTGCACCTCGACGGCCGTGACCTGCTCGACGAGCCGCTGGCCACCCGGCTGGCCGTGCTCGACGGGCTGCTCGCCGCCGACGACGCCGCCCCGCTGCGGATGCCCGGCGCGCGGCGGCCCACCGCCGAGGAGGCCGCCGCCGTGCTCGACGACGCGCTGTCGGCCGGGCACGAGGGCGTGGTGGTCAAGGCCCTCGACGCGCCCTACGCCGCCGGCCGCCGCGGCCGCGCCTGGCAGAAGGTCAAGCCGGTGCACACCCTCGACCTCGTCGTCCTCGGCGTGGAGTGGGGCTACGGGCGGCGCACCGGCAAGCTGTCCAACATCCACCTCGGCGCCCGCGACCCCGACGGCGGCGAGCCGCTCATGGTCGGCAAGACGTTCAAGGGCATGACCGACGAGCTGCTCGACTGGCAGACGGCCACCTTCCCGGCGCACGCCCGCACCGAGCACGACTGGGGCCTGGAGCTGCGGCCGGAGGTGGTGGTCGAGGTGGCCCTCGACGGCGCCCAGCGCAGCACCCGCTACCCCGGCGGCGTCGCGCTGCGCTTCGCCCGGGTGCTGCGCTACCGGCCCGACCGCACCGCCGCGGACGCCGACACCGTCGACGCCGTCCGCGCCCTGCTGGCCGGGGGCTGAGCGCGGTGCTCACCCGTCGGGGTGGTCCTGATCCGGGACGACTCAGTACCGGAGCCGGGGCTGCCGATCCCGAGGCCGTGACCAGTCTGGCCGTCCGGGAGGACCCGGTGCCCGCGGTACCCCCGCGGGCCGACGCCGGGGCGGCGCTGGCCACCGTCCTGGACGAGCTCGAGACGCTGTCCCGCTTCGACGCCGGCTCCGCCGCCGACCGCGCCGAGGCCGCGCTCGCCACCGCCCGCGAGCTCGGCCGCGCCGACCTCGAGCAGCGCGCCCGCCTGGTCTGCGCCGACCTGCTGCGCCGCCGCGGCGCCGTCTCCGACGCCGGCCGCACCGCCCAGGAGGTGCACCGCTGGGCCACCGACACCGGCCACCGCCACCTGCTGGCCCGCAGCTCCTTCGTGCTCACCGCCGTGTTCCAGGAGCTCGGCGACCTCGCCGGCGCGCTGGAGCACGCGGTCGTCTCGGTCGACCTGCTCGACGACGACGACCTGCCGGCGCTCCGGGTCGACCACCTGGTCCGGATGGCCGACGTGCTGGGCCTGTCCCGCGACCCGGCCGCCCCCGAGCGCTACGCGGCGGTGCTGCGGCTGGCCGAGGACCTCGGCGACGTCGACCGGCAGCTGCGCATCCTCAACAACCGCGCCTACACCGACACCCTCTCCGGCCGGTTCGAGTCGGCGCTCGAGCACAGCGACCGGCTGCAGGCGCTCGCCGCCGAGCACGGCGTGCCCCTCGACGTCGGCCGGCTCGACACCGTGGCCCGCGCCCTCATGGGCCTGGGCCGGCTGGACGAGGCCGAGGCCGCCCTGCTGCCGGGGCTGCGCGCGCTCGACGCCTCGCACGACGGCGACGCCGGGGCCGACTTCCTGCTCACCCTCGCCGAGGTGCAGCGCCTGCGCGGCGAGGTCGAGGCCGCCGGCCGCACGCTGGCCGAGTGCCTGCGCCGCTGCGCCGAGCACGGGCTGGCCTCGATCCGGGTGCGCGCCCGCGCCGAGCAGGCCGAGCTGCACGCCGCCGCCGGCGACCACCGCGCCGCGTTCGAGGAGCACAAGCGCTACGTCGCCGAGCTCGTCGAGCAGCAGTCGGCGCAGCGCGAGGCCCGCGCCCGCGCGCTGCAGGCGATGTACGAGACCACCGAGGCCCGCCGGCAGAGCCGCCGCTGGCGCGAGTTGTCCCTGCGCGACCCGCTGACCGGCCTGTACAACCGCCGGCACGTCGACGAGGAGCTGCCCCGGCTGCTGGCCGCGCCGGCCACCGCCGACGAGCTGGTCGTCGTCGCGCTGCTCGACCTCGACCACTTCAAGCGGGTCAACGACACCTGCTCGCACGCCGTCGGCGACGAGGTGCTGCGCACGGTCGCGGGCCTCCTGCAGGACACCGCGCTGCCCGGCGCCACCTCCTTCGCGGCCCGGCTGGGCGGCGAGGAGTTCGTGCTGGTGCTCGCCGGCACCGACGCCGACCGGGCCGCCGCGCACCTCGAGGACGTCCGCCGCGCGGTCGCCGCGCACCCGTGGGCGCCGCTCACCGGGGAGCTGCCGGTGACGATCAGCGTCGGCGCCGCGAGCACCGCGGAGGTCACCGACCGCACGCCGGCCCAGCTGCTCGGCCTCGCCGACGCCCGGCTGTACCGGGCCAAGCGCGCCGGCCGCGACCGCGTCGTCACCGCCGGCTGACCGCCCCTCCCCCGGCCGACGAGGTCGGGAGCGCGTCCGAGTGGGGCATGACGGCGGAGTCGGGACGGCGGTGTGCGCCGATGGCGTACTCCGGCCCGCGGAACGCACCCCAGGTACACATCGCCGACAGGTCACGGCCTAGGGCCGGGGCACCTCGGCGAACAGCGGCCGCCCCACCTCGGGCTGGGCGAGCAGCTGGGCCAGGTCGGTGGTGTTGCGCGACACCGACACCAGCAGCCCGCCCGACGCCAGTGGGACCTCCGGGTGGGCCAGCGGCGCGTAGGTGAGCCGCCCGGTGTCGTAGCCGGCCGGCGCCGGCAGCGCCCGGCTCGGCGTCCACGGGCCGGTCGGCTCCGGCGCGGTCCAGGTGTAGACGAAGTCGGCGAGGTCGCCGCCGCGCTTGGACACCGCCACCCACGTGTCGCCGACCCGGTCCACCGACAGCGTCTGCGACACCCCGCCGTCGGCGGGCAGCACCGGCGCGGCCGCGGCGATGTCGGGCTGCCAGGCGGCGCCGTCCCAGAACTCCCAGCGGGAGCGGTCGGCGGGGTCCGCCACCGGCAGCCGGGCGACGTACAGCTCCCGGCCGAACACCAGCGGCTCCCCGGTGAGCCGGGTGCCGTAGACGTAGGACCACCCGCCGCTCACGGTGGCGGCCGCGCCCCAGTTGACCTGCGTCGCCGACGGGTCGTCGGGCGTCACCTCCAGCACCTCGAGCGGCTGCGGCGCGCCGCCGTCGGTCACGGTGAACACCGCCGCGGAGGTGCCGCGGAAGCGGAAGTCGAGCAGGCCGCCGGTGCCGTCGCCGCGCTCGGTCCGCGCGCTCATCACGACGACGACGTCGTCGACGCCCCGGTACGCGAGCCCCGGCGAGGGCGGCAGCACGACCACCGACATCGGCCACTGCACCTGGCCGGCGGCCACGTCGGGCACCACCGGCCCCTCTCCCGGCGGCAGCAGCTGCGCGACGCAGGTGCCCGAGGTGAGCAGCACGGAGTTGGCCACCAGCCGCGGCTCGACGCCGTCGGCGCGGACGGTGTCGCCGAAGACCCACACCAGCCGGCCGTCGGAGAGCCGGGCGCTGGCGCCGACGTCGCCGGCTTGCCAGTACGGCAGGTCGCTGACCGCCACCACCTCGTTGACCAGCGCCGCGGACACCACCGTCGGCGACGTGGGCGCCGGGCAGGCCGGCTCGAGCCGGTAGGGCGGGGTGACCGCCGGCTGCTCGGCCGCCGTGCACCCGCCGGCCAGCACGGCGAGCGCGAGCAGGACCGACCTCCGGCGCGACACGGCCCCCACTCTGCCCGGCGGCGCCCACGGGCGGCCGGTCGACGGCGGGCGGTCGACGGCGGGCAGGGCGGCGCGGGAGGCTGCCCGGCGTGACCGCCGACACCCCGATCAGCCGCTTCCCCGTCGCCGACCCCGCCGGCCTGCCCGCCGACCTCGCGGAGCGCTACGCCGAGGTGCAGGAGCGCTCGGGCTTCCTGCCGAACGTCTTCGCCGCCCTCGCCTGGCGCCCGGACGAGGCCCGCGCGTTCTTCGCGATGCACGACGCGCTCATGGAGAAGGACACCCCGGGGCTGTCCACGGGTGACCGGGAGCTGATCGTGGTGGCCACCAGCGCGGCCAACGACTGCGCCTACTGCGTCGTCGCGCACGGGGCGATCGCCCGCATCCGCACCCGCGACCCGCTGCTGGCCGACCTGGTCGCCGTCGACTGGCGCAAGGCCCCCGTGTCGCCGCGGCTGCACGCGGTCCTCGACGTCGCCGTCCGGCTGGCCACCGAGCCCGCCGCCGTCACCGCCGACGACCTCGACCGGCTGCGCGGGCACGGCCTCACCGAGGAGGACGTCTGGGACGTCGGCGCGATCACCTCGTTCTTCGCCCTGTCCAACCGGCTGGCGCACTTCGCCGCCATCCCGCCCAACCCGGAGTTCCACCTGCTGGGCCGCGTCCCCCGGCAGCGGTGAGCCGCCGCCGGGGGACGCGGGCGCTCAGGCGGCGCGCTCACCCCGGGTGAACAGCTCCCGGGACACGACGGCGGCGTCGGGGTGGTCGGTGAACACCCCGTCGATGCCGGTCGCCCAGAACGCCAGCTGCTCCTCCACCGCCCGCCCGTGGCCGGCCGGGTCCGTGCCCTCGCGCAGGTCGGCGGGCAGGAAGGTGTTCTCGTTGCGGAACGTGTACGGGTGCACCAGCAGCCCGGCCGCGTGCGCGTCGTCCACGAACGACGACGGCTCACCCAGGCTGCCGTCGGCCAGCCGCGGGATCACCTGGTCCTTCTCCGGGCCCACGCCGTCGGCGTACGCCGCGATCTCCGCCAGGCCCCCGGCGGTGGAGAGGTCGGCGTAGGTGCGCGGGTCCCCGGCGGCCACCAGGTCGGCGGGCGCGCCGCTCGCCGACAGCAGCTGCACGAGCGGCACCTCGACCAGCGCGTCGAGGTCACGCAGGTTCGCCGTCTCGAACGACTGCAGGAACACCGGCGAGTGACGGCTGTCGAGGCCGGCGTCGCGGAGCTCGGCGACCAGCGGCTCCTCGAGGGAGAGGCCGATCGAGTCGAAGTAGGTGGGGTGCTTGGTCTCGACGTAGACCCCGATCTCGCGCCCCAGCTCCCGGCTGAGGTCGGCACGCAGGTCGAGGAACTCCTCGACCGTGGGCACCGGGTACAGGCCGTCGTGGAGCGTGTTCTCCTCGCGGACCTCGGGCAGCCGCTCGACCGCGCGCAGCGTCCGCAGCTCCTCCAGCGTGAAGTCCTCGGTGAACCAGCCGGTCAGCTCGACGCCGTCGACGGTCCTCGTGGTCCGCCGGTCGGCGAACTCGGGGTGGTCGGCGACGTCGGTGGTGCCGCCGATCTCGTTCCCGTGGCGGCACACCGGCACGCCGTCGGCGGTGCTGACGACGTCGCACTCGATGGAGTCCGCGCCCATCCGGGCGGCGAGCTCGTAGGCCGCCAGCGTGTGCTCGGGGCGGTACCCCGAGGCGCCGCGGTGGCCGATCACGAGCAGCTCGCCCTCCCCGGCGGTGGGTCCGCCGCCCGGCGCGCCGCCCGGGGGCGCGGCCGACGCCGGGACGGCGGATCCGAGCAGGACGGCGAACAGTGCGCCGGCAACACCGGCGACGCCGGCGCGGCGACGCGAGAGACGGGTCACGAGGGCCTCCGCGGGCTCGGCCGGCGGCCCTCGCCGGGCGGCCCGCACGGCAGCCCATCCTGTCGGGGTGGACGGCCTGCCGGCGGCGCGGCGAACACCCCGTGAATGACCGGCCCGCCCCGGTGGGCGGCCGGGATGTCCGCCCCGGCGACTACCGTGGCCGCGTGACCAGCGAGGACGACCCGGCCGACGATCCGGCGGACGATCCGGCCATCGCCGACGCCGACCTCGACCGGCTGGCCACCCTCGTCCGCACGATGCTCGACGTCCCCACCGCGCTGGTCACCCTCGTCGGCCCCGACGAGCAGGTGTTCCCCGGGGCCGTCGGCCTGCCCGACGCCTGGCAGCAGCGCCGCCGCACGCCGCTGAGCCACTCCTTCTGCCAGTACGTGCGGGCCACCGCGCGGCCGCTGGTCGTCCGCGACGCCCGCGAGGTGGAGGTGCTCGCCGGCAACGGCGCGATCGCCGACCTCGGCGTCGTCGCCTACTGCGGCGTGCCGCTGGTCGGGCCCGACGGCGACGTGGTCGGTGCGGTCTGCGCCATCGACGGGCGCCCGCGCGACTGGACCGACACCGACGTCGAGGTGCTCACCCAGATCGCCGGGCTGGCCGCCTCGGAGCTGCGCCTGCGGGCGGCCATCGCCGGCGCCCGGCGCACCAGCGAGCAGAACCGGCTGCTGCTGCGCTTCGCGGAGGCGCTCGCCGACGCGGCCACGCTGCCCGACGTCGCGGCCGCGGTGACCGCCGCCGCGGCCGACGCGCTGGGCACCTCGTGGACCTGCCTGGCACTCGTCGACCCGGCCGGGCGGCGCCTCCAGCTCGTCCCGTCGGCCGGCGCCCCGGCCGACGGCGACCTGCCGTCGCTGCCGCTGGGCGTCGACTCCCCGCCGACGGCGGCGCTGGCCACCGGGCGGGCGGTGTTCCTGCCCGACGCCGCGGCCGCGGCGGAGCGCTTCCCCGACGCACACCCCCCGGTCCCCTCGCCTCCGCCGGTCGGCGCCTCCGCACACCTGCCGCTGCCCGTCGCGGGCTCGGTGCCGGGCACGCTGAGCCTGGTGTGGGCACAGCCCCGGCAGTTCTCCGCCGTCGAGCAGGGGCTGGTGCTGGCGCTGGCCCGCTACACCGCGCAGGCGGTGAGCCGCGCGGCGCTGCTGGCCCGGCAGGAGTCGGTGGCCACCACGCTGCAGCGGGCGCTGCTCGGCGAGCTGCCGTCCCCGGCCGGCCTGGAGCTGGCCGCCCGCTACCTGCCCAGCAGCGCCGGGGCGCAGGTCGGCGGCGACTGGTGGGACGCCTTCGACGACTCCGACGGCGCCACGGTGCTGGTCATCGGCGACGTCTCCGGCCACGACGTGCGGGCCGCCGCCACCATGGGCCAGCTGCGGGCGATGCTGCGCGGGTTCGCCTTCGAGGGCGGCGAGCCGCCGTCGCTGGCGCTGTCCCGGCTCGATGCGGCCGTCGGCGGGCTGCGCACCGGCGCGCTGGCCACCGTCGCCCTCGCCCGGGTGGACCGCTCGGACGGCGGCCGGGTGCTGTCGTGGACCAACGCCGGGCACCCCCCGCCGCTGCTGCGCTCCCCCGACGGCCGCGTGGAGGTGCTCACCGCCGCCACCGATCTGCTCGTCGGGCTGGATCCGCAGAGGCCCCGGCACACCCACCGCGCCCGGCTGGAGCCCGGCAGCACGCTGCTGCTCTACACCGACGGCCTGGTCGAGCGGCGGCGCACCGACCTCGACGAGGGCATCGGCCGGCTCGCCGCGGCCTTCGCCGAGGCCGGCGACCGGCCCCTCGACGCGCTGCTGGACCGGCTGCTCGAGGGCGTTCCCGGCTCCACCGACGACGACGTCGCGGGGGGGGGGGGGGGCCGGGGGGGGGGGGGGGGGCGGGGGGCCCCGCCCCGGGGGGGCCCCGCCGCGGGGCGGCGGGGGGGTGGTGGGGTCGGGGGGG
>NZ_JBJGYM010000044.1:0-11630 GCF_054049995.1 Geodermatophilus sp. SYSU D01106
TCCAGCGGGCGCGGGCGGCCGACAGGGTGGCGCCGGTGGCGGTGCGCGCGGCGCCGGGTGCGGTGGCGCTGCCGGTGAGGTCGGCCAGCGGCACGGTGACCACCACCTGCGGCCGGGTGCCGCGCAGCACCGGCAGGTCGCCGGCGGCGAGCTGGACGTCGGCCAGTTGCACCAGCGCGTCGCCGGTGCGCTGGGCGCGGCAGCGGTCGTCACCGGCGCAGCGGGAGGCGGCCTGCACCGATTCCAGGGCGGTGGCGACCTTCTGGCCGCCGACGGCGTCGAGGTGCCCGCCGATGGTCCAGGTGCCGTCGGGGTGCTGGACGAGGGTGACCGCCCGCTCGGTGGCCGGGTCGGGTTCGGCGCCGTCGGGGTCGAGCTTGGCCAGGTAGTCCCCGACCGCCTGCTGCAGTTGCCGGTGGGTGCCCGCACCGGCCAGCTGCACCAGCGCGGCCTCCACCGCGCCGACGTCGATGCCCTGCGCGCGGGCCAGATCGAGGTGGGCGGGGGTGACGATCACGGCGATCACGTCGACCTGGTCGGCGCCGATGCATCCCTGCGCGTAGGCGCGGGCGGTCGCCGGCAGCCACTCCAGGGCGCGGCCGTGCCGCACCAGGTCACCGGCCCAGGCGCCGGAGATCCGCGGGACCCCGCGCAGCCAGCCGCCGACGGTGCGCGCGCCGTCGTGCTCGCTCGCGCCCCGCACGTCGCTGCGGCGCACCACCCGGGTCAGCTCGGCGTGCACCCGGTGCGCGGCGACGACGAGCTCGCGGGCCCGGTCCAGCAGCTCGGCGTCGCCGAGCTCGTCGAGGTCGACCGCGGCCAGGGCGTCGAGCGCGGAGGCCAGCTCCCCCACCCCGCCCACCTCCCGACCTCGTATCGAACGTGTGTTCGACACTAGCCGATCGGCGGGCATCCGGCAAGACGAAACCGCAGGTCAGGAGGCTGATCGGGCGCCGCGTCAACCGGCGGCGGGCACCTCCGCGCGCCACTCCGGCGGGTCACCGGGGTGCAGGGCCGGGTCGTCGGCGGCGAGCGTGCGCACGGGCCCGGGCGGCGTCCGCGGCCCCTCGAAGCGCACCGTCACCCGGCCCAGGCCGCGGCCCCACACCCAGCCGGCGCCGAGCTCGTCGTGGACGACGTCCTGCCCCGGCCACCAGCGCCGGTCCGCGGGCGGCGGCGGAGCCTCGGGCGCCTCGACGACGTCGTCGTCCAGGGCCTCCTCGCCGGTCGCCGGCTCCTCCGCGAAGAGGTCGCCCTGCGCGTACTGCGACAGCCCCGAGACGCCGACGCCGATCAGGCGCAGCCCGCCGCCGGTGCCGGCCTCGGCGAGCAGCCGCCGCGCGATCGAGGCGACCTGCCGGGCGTCGTCCGTGGGCTGGGGCAGCGTCTGCGAGCGGGTCATCGTCGTGAAGTCGTAGCGGCGCAGCTTGAGGGTGACCGTGCGCCCCGACAGCGCCGAGCCGCGCAGCCGGTCGCCCACCCGGGCGGCCATCGAGTCGATGAGCCGGCCGAGCTCCGCGAGGTCGGTGAGGTCCCGCTCGAAGGTCGACTCCTGCGAGACCGACTTGGCCCCCCGCTCGGCCACCACCGGCCGGTCGTCCTCCGCCCGTGCCAGCTGGTACAGCCCGGTGCCGTGCGCCCGTCCGGCCAGGGTGACCAGGTCGGGGAGCGTCTTCGCCGCCAGGTCGGCCACCGTGCGCACGCCGACCTGCCGCAGCCGCTCGGCCGTGGCCGGGCCGACCCCGCCGAGCCGGGTCACCGGCAGCGGGTGCAGCACGTCGAGCTCGGAGCCCGGCGGGACGACGACGAGGCCGTCGGGCTTGTCGAGGTCGGAGGCGATCTTCGCCATGAGCTTGGAGCTGCCGATCCCGACCGAGCCGGTCACCCCGCCGGTGGCCCCGGCGATCCGCTCCTTGAGCGTGCGGGCCAGCGCGGTGACGCCGTCGACGGACAGGTCGTGGTCGCCGGCCGCCAGGTCGACGTACGCCTCGTCGATCGACACCGGCTCCACCAGCGGCGACAGCTCGCGCAGCAGCGCCATGACGACGTCCGACGTCCGCCGGTAGGCGCCGAACCGGCCGCCGAGGAACGCCGTCCCGGGCGGGCAGCGGCGGCGGGCCTCCGCCGTCGACATCGCCGAGCGGGCCCCGTAGGCGCGCGCCTCGTAGGACGCCGTCGCGACGACGCCGCGCCCGCCGGTGCCGCCGACGACCACCGGCCGCCCTCGCAGCGAGGGCTTGTCGCGCTGCTCGACGGCGGCGAAGAACGCGTCCAGGTCCAGGTGCAGGACGCTCGCCTCCCGCCGCACGCCGTCGATCCTCCCCCGTCCGTTGCCGGGGTGTCGCGCACCCGGCAGGCTCCGCCCATGGGGGACCGGCGGGCCGCGTTCGAGACCGCCTACGACGCGGCGCTCGCCCGCTGGCCGGTGCCGGTCCGGCCGGTCGACGTCGCCACCCGGTTCGGCCGCACCCACGTGCTCGTCAGCGGCGCGGCCGCGGCTCCCCCGCTGGTGCTGCTGCCCGGCGGCGGCGCCACCGCGCTGGCCTGGTCGGGTGCGATGCGGCTGCTCGCCGCGGTGCGCCGCGTACACGTCGTCGACCCGGTGGGCGACGCCGGCCGCAGCCCCGCCACCACCCCGCTCGCCAGCGCCGAGGACGTCGCCGACTGGCTGGCCGAGGTCCTCGACGGGCTGGGCCTCGGCGCCGTCGACCTGGCCGGGCACAGCTACGGCGGCTGGCAGGCGCTCGCCCTCGCGCTCGACCGGCCCGCCCGGGTGCGCCGCCTCGGGCTGGTCGACCCGACCACCACCTTCGCCGGCTTCTCCCCCGGCTACCTGCTGCACGCCGTCCCGGTGCTGACCCGGCCCAGCGCCGCCCGCATGCGGGCGCTGGTGCGCTGGGAGACCGGCGGCCGGCCGGTGGACGACGCGTGGCTCGACGTCGCGGCGCTCGGCGCCGAGGTGCCGACGGCGGCGCCGGTGCGCACCCGCCGTCCCGACCCGGCCCGGCTGGCCGGGCTGACCGTGCCCACGCTGGTCGTCGTCGCCGGGGACGGGCGGGCGCAGGACCCCCGCCAGGTGGCCCGCAACGCCGGCCGGCTCATGCCGCGGGCGGGCGTCGTGACGCTGCCCGGCGCCACCCACCACACCCTCCCCCCCGGCGCCGAACGGGTGCTCACCGAGTTCCTCCGCTGAGCGCTCAGCGCAGTGCGAGCAGCAGGCAGACGACCGCGAGGGCCAGCGCGACCGGCGTCATCACCAGCCGCTCGGGCCGGCTGCGGGAGATCGCGTTGAGCGCCACGCCGAGCGTGAAGTACCCGGTCAGCACCCACATGGCGACGTCGACCACGCCGCCGGGCAGCAGGTCGACGGCGCCGGCCGCCTGCAGCAGGAGCAGCGCGACCACGCCGTAGACCCCGATCGACACCGCGCTGCCCACGCGGAGCCGCGGCGGCAGGACGACGTGCTGACCGCCCCACGCGAAGCGCCCCAGCGGCGCCCCGCCGACCAGCGCCAGCTGGAAGACCGCGAGGGCGGCGAGCAGGACGACACCGACGACGGCGGCAACCAAGATCACGGGCGGCAGGCTAGTGGCCGGGGGTGTCGCCGGGGTGAGCGTCGGGCGTCCCGTCCGCGACCGCACCGATGAGTCCCGGCCCCGGCGGACGTCTCCCCCACCGCGCCCGGGACCGGGCGGACGGAGGAGGGACGATGACCGACGTGGACGGACGCGACGTGGCGGCGTGGGTGGGGCGGACGTACGAGGGGCTGGCCGGCGTGCTCGACGCCGAGCCCGCGACCTGGGACGCCCCGACGCTGTGCGCGGGCTGGCAGGTCCGGCACCTGGTGGCGCACGTGACCATGCCGGCGCGGCTGTCCCCCGAGCAGTTCGGCGCGGAGATGGCGGCCGCGCGCGGCGACTTCGGCGTCCTGTCCGACACCGTCGCGGCCCGCGACGCCGCGCTCCCGGCCGCCGACCTCCTCGGCGCCCTGCGCTCGCCGGTCCTGCACGCGTGGCAGCCGCCCGGCGGTGGCGCGACCGGCGCCCTGAGCCACGCCGTCGTCCACTCCCTGGACGTCACCGTCGCGCTCGGCCGGCCGCCGGTGGCGCCGGCCGACGCCGTGGCCGCCGTCCTCGACGCCGTCACCGCCGCGGAGGGTGCCTGGTTCGGCGTCGACCTGGCCGGCGTCCGGCTGGAGTCATCGGACACCGGCTGGGCGTGGGGCAGTGGGGACGCCGTCCGGGCGGACGACGGGTCGCTCGTGGCGCTGCTCGCCGGCCGCACGCTCCCCGACGGGCGGGCGCTCCCCCGCCGCTGACGTGCGCTCAGCCCTCGGTGAGCGCGGCGGGCGGCAGCCAGTCGGCGTCGAGGAGCTCGGCGATCTCCTGCAGCGCCGAGGTGTCCGCGCCCGCCGTCGACCCGCTGACCGCCAGCCGCTCGACCATCACCCGGGCCACCTGCTCCTCGACCGTCCCCTCCGCGTAGGCCACCCGCCACGGGCTGACCTGCCCGTCGCGGTGGGTGCGGCCGGTGACCTGGCGCGCCTGGATCCCGGAGAACCGCGGCTGGTGGAACAGCCCGACCCGCGGGGTGGCCGACGCCGTCGTGCCGCTGGGCAGCAACTCGCCGGCGTGCAGGCTGATGGAGGCGGTCACGGTGAACACGCACACCGGCGCCTCGCCGGTCTGGAAACGCAGCCGCTCGGCCTCGACGTCGAACCGGTCCCGCCCGTAGATCGACGCGACCGCGACGCCGGAGTCCAGCAGCGCCTCGCGGATGGGGTCGGCCGCGGTCTCCACGAACTCCACCGACACCGCCACCTGCCGCTCGGCCTCCACCTGGGCGCGCACCCAGTCGACCGTCGCCTGCGCGCGGATCAGCCCCGCCTTCTGCCGGAACCGCAGCAGCGCGGCGCGGCCGCGGGCGCTCTGCCGGGCCCGCCGTGCCAGCTGCATCTCGGCGCGGAACTCCTGCCACTCCGACTCGTAGGCGGCCTGCTCGGCGGGGGTGAGCGCGACCGGCGTGCCGGTCACCGACACGGGGCCCCACGGCGCCGGCCGGTGCAGCGTGGCGGGCGGGTCGGCCGGGCCTCTCCCGCCCGCGAGCCAGCCCTGCAGGCGGGCGAGGTCGGCCCGTCGGGCGTCGGCGTCCTCGGTCCACGCCCATCCGTAGCGGCCGCGTTCCACGTGGAACCCGTGCTCGGCGAGCTTCGCGGGCAGGTCGGCCCAGGCGCGCAGCGGCTCGCCGTGCACCTGGGCGAACTGCGGCGCGAGGTAGGGCAGCTCCAGCGGGGTGTGCGCCGGGGTGGCGGTGGCGGCGACGACGAACGGGACGTCCTTGACGCGGCCGCCGCCGGAGACCGCCTTCCAGTGCTTCCAGCGCTGCGTCGTCGTGTGCCGGACCATGTGCGCCTCGTCCGCGACGACGACGTCGAACTCCAGCCCCGCCACCTTCGCCAGCCTGTCCCACGTGGTGACGCACCAGCGCAGGCCTCCGTCGCCGAAGCCGGCGATCGAGCGGGTCCAGTGCGGGATGGTGATGGCCGCCGGGCGGTCGGCCACGACGAGCACCCGCTCGCCGCCGCGCATCTCGCAGATCTCCCGCGCGGCGAGGACGGCGGTGCCGGTCTTGCCGACGCCGGGGTCGTCGCCGAGCAGGAACACCCGGTGCCCGGCCGCGGCCGAGGCGACGACGGCCTCCGCGCCGGTGCACTGCTCCTCGCGCGGCACCATCGGCCGGCCCTCCGGCAGCGGGCGCGGCTCGTCGTTGAGCTCGTCCTCCAGGTACCGCTCGAGCGTGTACGGCGGCGGGTCGTAGGGCGCCAGTGCCGCGGGCAGCCGAGCGCCCACCCACACGTGCGCCTGCAGGCCGGGGTGCCAGACCGCGCCCGGGGCGGGCGCGCGGAACGGCACGGCGAGCACCCACACCCGCTCGCCGGGGCCCGCGGTGGGCAGGTCGGGCACGGCGGGCCGGCGGGCCGTCGTCCGCCGCTTCGTCGTCGACCGGCCTGTCGTCCGGCGCGTGGTCGTGGTGGCGGCGCGACGCCGTCCGGGCACGGGGACCTCCTCTGGTCCCCGGCACGGTAGGTCGCCGTCGCCCCTGGATCTGGTGGAATCGCCGGGTGACCGCCGATGCGACCTCCGACGAGCGGCTCGCCGGGCGCACCGTCGGCGAGTCCGGCCCGCGCGTGGTGTTCGTGCACGGCCTGTTCGGCCAGGGCAAGAACTGGACGACGATCGCGAAGGGCCTGGCCGGCGGGCACCGGGTGACGCTGCTCGACCTGCCCAACCACGGGCACTCGCCGTGGACCGACCGGGTCGACTACGTGGACATGGCCGGGCTGCTGGCCGACGAGCTGGCCTCCTACGGGGAGCCGGTGACGCTGGTCGGGCACTCGATGGGCGGCAAGGTGGCGATGACGCTGGCGCTGCGCCGGCCCGAGCTGCTGCGCGGCCTGGTCGTCGTCGACATCGCCCCGGTGGAGTACCCGCTGACCGGCGGCCGCACCGACGACCCCGACGAGGAGGCCTCGCCCTTCGAGGCCTACATCGCGGCGATGCGGGCGGTCGACCTCGGCGCGCTGCGCACCCGGGAGGACGCCGACCGGGCGCTGCGCGAGGCGGTGCCGAGCTCGATGGTGCGGTCGTTCCTGCTGCAGAGCCTGGTCCGGGAGGGGGTGGGCTCGGGCCGCTGGCGGTGGCGGCTGAACCTGGAGACCCTCGAGCGCGACCTCGGCGAGCTGCGCGGCTTCCCGGAGCCGCCGCCGGGCGCCACCTTCGACGGGCCGGTGCTGTGGGTCGCCGGCGCCAACAGCCACTACGTGCTGCCCGGGGACCGCGACCGGATGGACGCGCTGTTCCCCTCGACCCGGCTGGTGAAGGTCAAGAACGCCGGGCACTGGGTGCACTCCGAGCAGCCCGAGGTCTTCCTGGAGACGGTCCGGCGCTTCCTCGACGCAGTCGAGGACGAGTAGCGGGCCTGGACGCCGTCGAGGGCTGACCCCTCCGGGGTGGCGGACTGCCCCGGGGGCGTGCGGATCCGTACCGTCCCCGGGAGCGGGACCGGGGCACGTCGGTTCCGGAACGGAGAGGACGCACGTGACGCAGTGGGGGGCGCCGGGGTCCGGCGCCGGTCAGCAGGGCACGCCGCCGCCGGCCTACGGGCCGCCGCCGGGCCCGTACGGACCCGGCCAGTACCCGCCCTACGGGTACGGATACGGCTACCCCGTGCCGCCGCGGCGCACCAACGGCCTCGCCGTCGCGTCGATGGTGCTGGGGATCCTCTGGCTCTACTGGATCGGGAGCATCCTGGCGCTCGTCTTCGGCTACATCGCGCGCAGCCAGATCCGCGAACGCGGCGAGAGCGGTGACGGGATGGCGATCGCCGGCATCGTCCTCGGCTGGATCGGCGTGGGCTTCTTCGCCCTCGCGATCCTCGCGGGCGTCGCCTCCACCGTCTGAGCGCCGCCCGGTCCCGGGGCGTTCCCGCGGGAATGCCCGCCGGAGTGCACCCCGTCGGGGCCTGGCCGGTGTCGGGGGCCGGTGCCATCCTGGCCCGGTGACCAGCGCGTTCGTCCCGCACCGGCCGCACCAGGCGCTGCGCGGGCTGGTCGCCGACGCCGTCGGCTACGAGCAGCGCGGCCTGGCGCCGGGCACCCACCGCGGGCTCCCCTCCCCCACGCTGACGCTCGTCGTCACCCTCGACGACCCGCTCGACGTCGCCGCCCACCCCGACCCCGCCCAGGCGCCCGGCCGCTACGACGCGCTGCTCGGCGGCCTGCACACCACCCCGGCGCTGATCCGGCACCCCGGGCGCCAGGCGGGCGTCCAGCTCTCGCTGACCCCGCTCGGCGCCCGCCGGCTGCTCGGCGTGCCCGCCGGCGAGTTCGCCGCCCTCGACGTCGATCTCACCGACGTGCTGGGCAGCACCGAACTCGTCGAGCGGGTCCGTGCCGCGCGGACCTGGCCGGAGCGCTTCGCCGCCGCCGAGGACGTGCTGCGCCGCGCGGCCGGCGACGGCGACCCCGCCCCCGAGGTGGCCGAGGCCTGGCGGCTGACGCTGGCGTCCGGTGGGCGGCTGCGCGTGGCCGACGTCGCCCGCCGGGTCGGCTGGTCCGAGCGGTACCTGACCACCCGGTTCCGCGCCGAGACGGGGCTCGCGCCCAAGGAGGCCGCGCGGGTGGTCCGCTTCGACCGCGCCCGCCGGGCCCTGGCGGCCAGCCCGCGGCCCGGCCTCGCCGGGCTCGCCGCGTGGGCCGGCTACGCCGACCAGGCCCACCTCACCCGCGAGTGGCGGGCCCTCACCGGTCTCTCCCCGCTGCGCTGGCTGGCCGCGGAGTTCGGATTCGTCCAAGACACCGCCGCGGCCCGGGGGCCAGGGTCGGCCGCATGACACCTCCACCGGCCACCGTGTGGCCCGCCTTCCGCGCCGCCGACGCCCCCGCTCTCGTCCGCTGGCTGGTCGACGTCCTCGGCTTCACCGAGACCCTCGTCGTCCCCGACGGTGACCGGATCGCCCACGCCGAGCTCGCCTGGCCGCCCGGCGGCGGCGTCATGCTCGGCTCCGTCCGCGAGGACGACGGCGGCTGGCCCGTCCGCCCCGGGAGCACGGGCGCCTACCTGGTCACCGACGACGTCGAGGCCGTGTGGGAGCGGGTCGGGGCCGCCGGCGCCGAGGTGCTCCGGCCGCTGCACGAGCCGGGCCACGGCGGCCGCGAGTTCAGCGTGCGCGACCCCGAGGGCAACGCCTGGAGCGTCGGCGACTACCCGGGAGCGCCGCGGGCGTGACGGAGGAGCAGGTACGGGCGCTCGCCCTCGCCCTGCCGGAGGTCACGGAGGCCGACCACCACGGCCGCCCGTCCTTCCGGCTGGGGACCGCCGTGCTCGCCACGCTGTGGGCACCGGGCATCCTCAACGTCATGGTCGGGGAGTCGGAGGCGCGCGCGGCCGAGGGCGGCGCGGTCTCGCTGCTGTGGTGGGGGAAGCGCCTGTACGGCGTGCAGGTCGACCTCACCGCGGCCGACGAGGCGCTCGTCGCCGACCTCCTGGAGGAGGCCTGGACCCGCCGCGCCCCCGCCCGGCTGCGGAGGCAGCGGCCGTGACGTACCCGCGGCCCGTGCCGGTGATCGGCGACGCCACCTCCGCCGCCGAGCGGGCCGGCGACCCGGCGGCCTGGGCCATGCCCGAGCACGCCGGCGGCCTCTACGCCGTCGTCGCCGCGCGCCGCGACGTCCGCCGCTACCGGCCCGACCCGGTGCCCGACGACGTGCTGCGCCGGGTGCTGGCCGCCGGGCACGCGGCGCCCTCGGTCGGGCACAGCCAGCCGTGGCGGTTCGTCGTCGTCCGCGACCCGGCCACCCGCGACCGGGCCGCCGTCCTCACCGACCGCGAGCGGCTGCGCCAGGCCGCGCAGCTGGAGCCCGACGCCGCCCGCCGGCTGCTCGACCTGCAGCTGGAGGGCGTGCGGGAGGCGCCGCTGGGGATCGTCGTGTGCTGCGACCGGCGCACGCCCGCCGCCGGGGTGCTCGGCCGCGCCACCTTCCCCGACGCCGACCTGTGGTCCTGCGCGGCGGCCATCCAGAACCTGTGGCTGGCCGCCCGCGCCGAGGGCCTGGGCATGGGCTGGGTGACGCTGTTCCGCCCCGAGGAGCTGGCCGGGCTGGTCGGCCTGCCCGACGGCGTGGCCACCCTCGGCTGGCTGTGCCTGGGCTGGCCCGACGAGCGCCCGCCCGCGCCGGGGCTGGAGCGGGCCGGCTGGTCGCGGCGGCTGCCGCTGGAGTCCGTCGTCGTCGAGGACCGCTGGCCGGCCGACGACGGCGGTCCCGCCGCGCCGCCCTCGCACCTGCGCGCGCCCGGCCGCGAGGCCGTCGTCGGCGCCCGGGACGAGGCCGACCGGCTGCTCACCCCGCCCGGCTCGCTCGGCGTCCTCGACCGCGCGGTCGACCGCCTCGTGGCGCTCGGCCGCGGCGACGTCTCCGCGGGGACGCTCGTGCTCGCGGCCGCCGACCACCCGGTCGCCGCGCTCGGCGTCTCGGCCTACGGCGGGCACGTCACCCGCGACGTCGCCCGCGCCGCGGTGGCCGGCACCTCGGTGGGCGCCACCGCGGCGGCCGCGGCCGGGCTGACGACGGTCGTCGTCGACGCCGGGGTGGACGGCGGCCCGCTGCCCGGCGCGGTGCACGCCCGCCCCGCCGGCCCGCGCGGCGACCTCGCCTCGGCGCCCGCCCTGACGCCCGCCGACGTCGAGCGGCTGCTCGCCGCGGGACGGCGGTTCGGCGCCCGCGAGGGCCTGCTCGCGCTCGGCGAGGTCGGCGTGGGCAACACGACCGTGGCCGCCGCGCTCGCCGCCGGCCTGCTCGGCGCCGACCCGGCCGAGGTCACCGGCCTCGGCGCCGGCGCCGACAGCGCGGTGCTCGAGCGCAAGCGCGCCGTGGTGGCGGACGCGCTCCGCCGGGCGGGCAGCGGGCTCCCGCCGGAGCGCGCGCTGGCCGAGCTCGGCGGCCCGGAGCTCACCGTGCTCGCCGGCGTCGTCCTCGGCGCCGCCGCGGCCGGCACGCCGGTGGTCCTCGACGGGTTCGCCGCCTCGGTGGCCGCGCTGGCCGCCGTCCTGCTGGAGCCCGCCGCGCAGGCCTGCCTGGTGGCCGGGCAGCGCAGCCGCGAGCGCGGGCACGAGCTGGTGCTGGAGGCGCTCGGGCTCGAGCCGCTGCTGGACCTGCGGCTGCGCGCCGGGGAGGGCGCCGGCGCCGCGCTGGCCGCGGGGCTGCTGCTCGACGGGCTGCGGATCCGCCGCGCCACCGCCCGCGTGGGGTGACACCGGGTCGCCAGCCGGTGCCCCCTCGGGCCAGGATCGGCCCGTGACCGATCCCCGCGCCGGCCAGCCCGCCGCCCCGTCCGACCTGGTCGACGTCGCCTCGCTGGTGACCGCCTACTACACGCTGGTGCCCGACCCGGCGGAGCCGGCGCAGCGGGTGTCGTTCGGCACCTCGGGACACCGCGGGTCCTCGTTCGACTCGGCGTTCAACGAGGCGCACATCCTCGCCACCACCCAGGCGATCTGCGAGTACCGGGCGGCGCGGGGGTACGACGGCCCGCTGTTCCTCGGCCGCGACACCCACGCGCTGTCCGAGCCGGCCTGGGCCAGCGCGCTGGAGGTGCTGGCCGCCAACGACGTGACGGTCCTGGTCGACGCCGCCGGGCGCTACACCCCGACGCCGGCGGTCAGCCACGCCATCCTCACCGCCAACCGCGGGCGGTCGACCGGGCTCGCCGACGGCATCGTCGTCACCCCGTCGCACAACCCGCCCCGCGACGGCGGCTTCAAGTACAACCCGCCCTCGGGCGGGCCGGCCGACACCGACGCCACGAAGGTCATCGCCGACCGCGCCAACGAGCTGCTCGCCGCCGGGCTCGACGGCGTGCAGCGGATCCCCTTCGCGCGGGCGCACGCCGCGGCAGGCCGGCACGACTTCCTCGGCGCCTACGTCGACGACCTGCCCTCGGTGCTCGACCTCGACGCGATCCGCTCGGCCGGCGTGGGGGGGGGGGGGGGGGGGGGGGGGGGGGGGGGGGGGGGGGGGGGGGGGGGGGGGGGGGGGGGGGGGGGGGGGGGGGGGGGGGGGGGGGGGGGGGGGG
>NZ_JBJGYM010000045.1:0-10762 GCF_054049995.1 Geodermatophilus sp. SYSU D01106
CCCCCCCCCCCCGCCCCCCCCCCCCCCCCCCCCCCCCCCCCCCCGCGCGGCCGGCCCCCCCCCCCCCCCCCCCCCCCCCCCCCCCCCCCCCCCCCCGCGGCGGTGAGCCAGGACGCCCGCCGGGCCCCGGCTCAGGTGAGGGCGAGCTCGCGGCAGCGGGGGCAGACGTCGCCGGAGCCGAGCCCGCGCCGGCCGCCCCACGCGCCCTGGACGACGGCGACCGGGGTGCCGCACACCGCCACCCACGGCGGCGGGCCGTCGGCGGCCTCCCGCGGGACGGCGTGCGCCGTGCTGCTCTCCCGGTCCCGGCCGGCCGCGTGGCCGCTCCCCGCGCTCGTCACCGGCCCAGTCTCCCGGCCCGGCCGCACCCCGCGGTGCCCGACCTCGCCCCGCAGCGCGAGGTCGGGCACCGCGTGGCGAGGTCGACCTCCCGGGCGGCACAGGGGCACTCGACCGTTATCCCCAACCAAACCGCCCAAACGGTGCGACAGCGGCTCCCGTCCCGAGGCACGCTGCAGGCCGTGAGGACGACGGAGCACCGGGTGACCGCCGGCGCGGGTGTGCAGCTGTGGGCCGAGGAGCGCGGCGACCCGGCCGCGCCGCCGCTGCTGCTGGTCATGGGCGCCAACGCCAGCGGCGTCCTGTGGCCCGAGGAGCTGGTCGACGTGCTGGCCGCCGGGCACCGGGTCATCCGCTACGACCACCGCGACACCGGCCGCAGCTCCGCGGTGTTCGACCGGGCGCCCTACGCGATCGCCGACCTCGCGCGCGACGCCGTCGCCGTCCTCGACGCCCTCGGGATCGAGCGTGCGCACGTCGCGGGCATGTCGATGGGCGGCACCCTCGTCCAGCTGCTCCTGCTCGACGCCCCGCACCGGCTCCGCAGCGCCACCGTGTTGTGCACCTCCGCCCTCGGCGCCGGCCTCGCCGACGTCGCCGGGACGGGGGAGCTCCCCGGTCCCGCGCCCGAGCTGCTCGCGTACTGGCAGACCATGGGTGGCGACCGCGACCGGGCGGCCGAGCTCGACTGGCGGGTGGAGCACTGGCGCCTGCTGAGCGGCGGCGTGCTGCCCGTCGACGCCGGCTGGTTCCGCGCCCTGGAGGAGCGGGCGATGGACCACGCCGGCAGCGTCCGCGGGCCGGTGGCGCACGCGCTGGCCGACCAGTCCGGCCTGGACCGAGGCGCCGAGCTCGCCGCCGTCACGGTGCCCACCCTCGTCGTCGAGGCGCCCGAGGACCCGGTCAACCCGCCGCCGCACTCCGCGCACCTCGCCGCGGTGGTCGGCGGTGCCGAGCTGGTCACGGTGCCCGGGATGGGGCACGCGCTGCCGCCGGCGGTGCACGGACCGCTGGCCGCGGCGGTCGCCGCGCACACCGCGGCCGCCGACGCGGGCTGACGACGGGGGAGCCGCGACCGTCACGCACGGTGACGGATTGCGTGATCTGCGACACGCCCGACGGAACCGGTCGGTTCCGCCTGTGCTTGGCTCCGCGCACCCGTCCCACCCCCCGCGGAGGAACCCATGACCCGGTTGCGCCGGACCGCCCTCACCCTCGGCGCCGCGGTGGCGCTGGCCCTGACGACCGCCCCGGCGGCCGGCACGGTCGCCGCCCTGCCCGCCGACGTCGCCCCGTGCACCGACCCGCACGCCGGTGACGTGCACGCCGACGACGTCTCGCACGGTCCCGAGGAGGCGCGGGTCCGCCCCGGCGCCACCCGCGGCGAGCCCAACGCCGTCTCCGCCGACCAGGCCGCCGCCCTCGGCAAGCCGAAGACCCGCCCGGTCCTGCCGGCGGGCTCGGTGACGATCGAGACCGTCTTCCACGTGATCACCCCCGCGCCGCTGTCCCCGGAGCAGAAGGCGCTGCGCGATCGGCAGATCGCCGCCCAGGTCGCCGTGCTCAACGACGCCTACGCGGGCACCGGCGCCGCCGCGCCGTCCCCCGACAGCCCGTTCCGCTTCGTGTACGACCCCGCCGACACCGACTACGTCGCGGACCCGGCCTGGGCGGCGCTGGAGCCGGGCAGCCGTGAGGAGCGGGCCGCCAAGACGGCGCTGCGCGAGGGCGGCCCGGCCACCCTCAACGTCTACGTCGCCCCGATCGGCGGCGGGCTGCTCGGCTACGCGACGTTCCCGCAGTCGGCCAAGGGGGGCCAGCTGTGGCGCGACGGCGTCGTCATCCTCGACGAGTCGATGCCCGGCGGCACCGCCGCGCCCTACAACGAGGGCGACACCGGCACCCACGAGGTCGGTCACTGGCTCGGGCTGTTCCACACCTTCCAGGGCGGCTGCACCGGCCCCGGCGACCATGTGCCCGACACCCCGGCCGAGGCCGGCCCCGCGTTCGAGTGCGAGGCCGACGCCGGCCGCGACAGCTGCCCCCGCGACCCGGGCCTCGACCCGATCACCAACTTCATGGACTACACCGAGGACTTCTGCATGAACACGTTCTCGGCCGGCCAGGTCGCCCGCATGAGCAACGCGTGGGAGGCCTACCGGGCCCCGGTGGTCTGACCCGTTCTCCGCAGGTCGCGCCGCCCGCGGGGACGTCCCCGCGGGCGGCGCGTGCCGTTCCTGTCCCCGGGCGGCCGCGGCGGTCCATGCTGTCGCCCGTGACCGCCCCCTCCGTGCCGCTGCCGTGGTTCCCCGCGGCGCAGGCGCCGGGCGGCCCGCCCGCCCCGCGGCCCGCGGGCCCCGGGCTCGACCGGCTCGTGCTCGACCCGGCCGCCGCCTCGCTGGCCGGGCCCCGGGGCGAGGACCAGGACGCCGGGTACGCCGGCCCCGACGCGCTGGTGGTGGCCGACGGCGTCGGCGGCGGCAACGGTGGCGCCACCGCCGCGCGGCTGGCCGTCGCCGAGGTCACCGCTCGCCTCGCCGCGGGCCGTGCCGCGGGGGAGGACGCGCTGCCCGACGCCGGCCTCGCCGCCGCGCTCGCCGCGGCCGACGCCGCCGTGCGGGCCGCCGCCGCGGCCGACCCCGCGCTGCGCGGCATGGCCACCACCTGCACCGCCGCGGTGCTCACCCGCGACGGCCGGGTCGTGGTCGCGCACGTCGGCGACAGCCGCGCGCACCTGTACCGCGACGGCGTGCTCACCCGGCTGACCACCGACCACAGCCTCGTGCAGTCGCTGGTGGCCTCCGGGGACCTGACGCCGGAGGAGGCCGCGGCCTCCCCGATGCGGTCGATCCTGCTGCGCGCCCTCGGGGGATCGCAGGACCCCGGCCCCGCCGACCTGATCGCCGTCGCCGCCCGGCCCGGTGACCGGCTGCTGGTCTGTTCCGACGGCCTGTCCGGCGTCGTCCCCGCCGGCACGCTCACCCGCGTGCTCTCGGCCGAGCGGCGCCCGGCGGCCGCCGCCTCCCGGCTGGTGCTGGCCGCGCTGGCCGCCGGCACCCGCGACGACGTGACCGCCGCCGTCGCCGACGTCACCCCCGCCGGCTGGTCCACCACCGCCGGCCCGGTCCTGGTGGGGGCGGCCGGCCCCACCTGAGCCCCGGGGGTCTTGCCCGGCGGCGCCTCCCCGGGGCAGGGTTGTGACCCAGACCACACCCTGCCGACCCCGGGAGGTCACCGTGCCCGACACCGACCAGGACGGCGACCGGCCCGGGGGCCCCCGTGGGTAGGGACGTCGCCGCGGCGCCCGCCCCGCGCGAGGCCGCCCGGGTGCGCAACGTGGCGCTCGTCGGCCACGCCGGCGCCGGCAAGACCACCCTCGCCGAGGCGCTGCTCGCCGCCACCGGCGCGGTGCCGCGCGCCGGGCGGGTGGAGGACGGGACCACCTGCCTGGACAGCGACGAGGTCGAGGTCCGCCAGCAGCGCTCGGTCACCCTGGGCGTCGCCACCGTCGAGCACGACGGCACCCGCATCACGCTGCTCGACACCCCGGGCAGCCCCGACTTCGTCGGCGAGCTGCGCGCCGGCCTGCGCGCCGCCGACTCCGCCCTGTTCGTCGTCTCCGCCGTCGGCGGCGTCGACGCCACCACCGTGCAGCTGTGGGAGGAGTGCGCCGCCGTCGGCATGCCCCGCGCGGTCGTCGTCACCCAGCTCGACCGGGCGCGCGCCGACGTCGAGGAGACCGTCCGGCTGTGCCAGACGCTGCTCGGCGACGGCGTCTACCCCGTGCACCTGGTCGACCGCGGCCCCGACGGCGCCGTGCAGGGCGTGGTCAACCTCCTGCAGCCCGGCGCGCAGGCCCCCGACGCCGACCGCCTCCGCGGCGAGCTGATCGAGGGGATCATCGGCGAGAGCGAGGACGAGGCGCTCATGGAGCGCTACCTCGCCGGCGACGAGCTGGTGCAGGGCGACCTGATCAGCGACCTGGAGACCGCCGTCGCCCGCGCGCACTTCCACCCCGTGCTGTGCGCGGCACCGCTGCAGGGCATCGGCCTCGACGCCCTGCTCTACCTGCTGGTCAACGCCTTCCCGTGCCCCTTCGAGCACGGCTGCCCGCCGGTCACCCGCCCCGACGGGTCCCCGGCGCCGGCGCTGGCCTGCGACCCCGACGGCCCGCTGGTGGCCGAGGTGGTCAAGACGACGACCGACCCCTACCTCGGCCGGGTCTCCCTGCTGCGCGTGTTCTCCGGGACGCTCACCCCCGACACCCCGGTGCACGTCTCCGGGCACGGCGGCGCCGACCGCGGCCACCCCGACCACGACGCCGACGAGCGGGTCGGCGCCATCTCCTCGCCGCTGGGCGCCGCGCTGCGCCCGGTCCCCGCCTGCCCGGCCGGCGACGTCTGCGCGGTCACCCGGCTCGCCTCCGCCGAGACGGGCGACACCCTGTCCTCACCCGGCGACCCCCGCCTGGTGCCGCCCTGGACGCTGCCGGTGCCCCAGCACCCGGTCGCCGTCGAGGCCGCCTCCCGCGCCGACGAGGACCGGCTCGGCCCGGCGCTGACCCGGCTGGCCGCCGAGGACCCCACGCTGCGGGTGGAGCGCTCGCGCGACACCGGGCAGCTGCTGCTGTGGTGCGTCGGCGAGGCGCACGGCGAGGTGCTGCTCGAGCGGCTGCGCACCCGGCACGGCGTCGCGGTCACCACCGTGCCGGTGCGCGTGCCGATGGTGGAGACCCTCGCCGGGCCGGGGCGGGCCACCGGGCGGCTGGTCAAGCAGTCCGGCGGGCACGGGCAGTACGCCGTCGTCGTGGTGGAGGCCGAGCCCGGGGAGCCGGGCTCGGGCATCTCCTTCGAACAGCGCGTCGTGGGCGGGGCGGTGCCCAACCAGTACCACGGCAGCGTGGAGAAGGGGATCCGCGCGCAGTGCGCCAAGGGCATCGAGGGGGACCGGCCGCTGGTCGACGTCCGCTTCGTGCTCGTCGACGGCAAGGCGCACTCGGTCGACTCCTCCGACGCGGCGTTCCAGTCCGCGGGCGCGCTGGCCGTGCGCGAGCTCGCCGCCGCGGCCGGCACCCGGGTGCTCGAGCCGTGGTGTGAGGTGGCCGTCGTGGTGCCCGGCGAGCACGTCGGCGCGGTGATGAGCGACCTGTCCTCCCGGCGGGCCCGGGTCACCGGCAGCGACGCCGACCCCGAGCGCGACCGCACCACCGTCCGCGCCGAGGTGCCCGAGATCGAGCTGCTCGGCTACGCGGGCGCCCTGCGCTCGGTCAGCCACGGCACCGGCTCGTTCACCCGCCGGCCGCTGGGCCACGAGCCGGCCCCGGCGTCGCTGCTCGTCCCGGCCTGACCCCTCCCCGTCCGGGGCCGGTTCCGCCATGATCGGCGGCGGACCCGGTCCCGCACGGAGGAGACGGTGCATGCCCCACGACGCCGAGCTGGCCGAGCGCGTCCGCCGCGCCCTCCCGGAGGGGCGGGAGGTCCGGGAGGTCGCCATGTTCGGCGGTCTCGCGTTCATGGTCGACGGCGCCATGGCCGCCTGCGTCTCCACCGGCGGGGGCGCCCTGCTGGCCCGGGTCCCCGCGGAGCGCGACGCCGAGTACCTCGCCCGGCCGGGGGCGCGGCGGGCGGAGATGGGCGCGGGCCGGTCGATGGGGGAGGGGTGGATCGCCGTCGACGACGCCGCGCTGGCCGCGGACGAGGACCTGCGCTCCTGGGTCGAGGCCGTCCTGGAGCGCGACGCCGGGAGCGGCCGGCGCCGCTGAGCCGGGCGACCGCCGAGCCCCCGGGCGGGCCTCCCGGCCGGGCCCGGGCGGTGGGACCGCCGGTGCGCCGCGTCCGGGGATGTCGCCGCGGGACACTAGCCTCGGCAACGGTGTGCAGCGGGGTGGAGGAGCAGTGACGTCGTCGCAGGGGCCGTCGGCCGCAGTCCCGGCGTCCCCGGGCCGTCCCGTCCCGGACGCCGGGGCGGGGTCCACCGTGTCCGACCGCAACGAGCTGCCCGACCGGGTGTGGACGGTCCCCAACGCGCTGTCGGTGCTGCGGCTGCTCGGCGTGCCGCTGTTCCTGTGGCTGCTGCTCGGCCCGGAGGAGGACGGCTGGGCGGTCGTCGTCCTCATGGTCTCCGGCGTCACCGACTGGGCCGACGGCAAGCTCGCCCGCCTGCTCGGCCAGTCCAGCCGGCTCGGCGCCCTGCTCGACCCGGCCGCCGACCGCCTCTACATCGTCGCGACGCTGGTCGCCTTCGTGCTGCGCGACGTCGTCCCGCTGTGGCTGGTCGCGGTGCTCGTCGGCCGGGAGCTCGTCCTCGGGGGGATGCTGGTGCTGCTGCGCCGCGCCGGCTACCCGCCGCTGCAGGTGCACTACCTCGGCAAGGCGGCCACCTTCCTGCTGCTCTACGCCTTCCCGCTGCTGCTGCTGGCCAGCGGGGGCGGCGGCTGGTCGTGGGTGGCGCCGTTCGCCTGGGCGCTGACGATCTGGGGCAGCGCCCTGTACGTGCTCGCCGGGCTGCTCTACGTCGTCCAGGTCGTCGGCCTGTTGCGCGCCGAGCGCGCCGGGGCGTCCCCCGCGGGCACCGGACCCCGGCCGGGGCCGTGACCGCGCCCGGGCCCCGGCCCCGCGGCAGCGGGCCGCGGTCGATGGGCGCCTCGCTGCTCGACCAGGTCCTCGCCGAGACCCTCGACCCCGCCTACGCGCAGGCCGCCGCCGCGCGAGCCGCCCGCGCCGCCGACGGCGCGCCCGACCGCCCGCCGTGGCGGCGCCGGCTCGGCCCGCTCGCCGTCGCCACGACGATGGCCGCGGCCGGCCTGCTGTTCTCCGTCACCTACGACCAGGCCGCCTCCGGCGCCGAGGGCCGGGAGGAGCGGCGGGCGGCGCTCATCGAGGACATCCAGGCCCGCTCGGCCTCCACCGACGAGCTCGCCGCCGAGCTCGAGCGCCTGCGCGGCGAGGTCACCGGCGCCCGCGCCGACGCGCTGGCCGCCAGCGCCGTCGGCCAGCGCGCCCTCGACGACCTCGACGCCGCGGAGCTCGCCGCCGGCCTGGACGCGGTGAGCGGGCCGGGCCTGGTGGTCACCCTGGCCAACGCCGAGCCCGACGCCGACGCCGACCCGGTCGGGGGCTCGGCCACCGAGGACGAGCGCGGCCGCGTCCAGGACGGCGACCTGCAGCTGGTGGTCAACGCCCTGTGGGCCGCCGGCGCCGAGGCGGTCAGCATCAACGGCCAGCGCCTGGGCCCCACCACCGCGATCCGCTTCGCCGGCGAGGCGGTCCTCGTCGACTTCCGCCCCGTCACCAACCCCTACCTCGTCAGCGCGATCGGCGACCCGGACGAGCTCCGGCCCCGGTTCCTGGGCAGCCCCGAGGTGAACGCCCTCGCGGTCATCTCCGAGTCGTTCGGCCTGCGTTTCGAGTTCGCCCAGGAGGACGAGCTGTCCGTGCCCGCCGGGGGAGTCCCCGAACTGCGATCCGCCGACCCCTACACCGGGGTGCCGGCCGAGGCCGCCCTCGGCGGGACGGGGGGCTGAGCCGTGATCCCCGTGATCGGCCTGGCCGTCGGCATCGCGCTCGGCCTCGTCCTCGACCCGACCGTCCCGCTGTGGCTGCAGCCCTACCTGCCGATCGCCGTCGTCGCCGCGCTCGACGCGGTGTTCGGCGGCGCCCGCGCCCGGCTCGACGGCGTCTTCGACGCGAAGGTCTTCGTGATCTCGTTCGTGTCCAACGTCGTCGTCGCCGGCCTGATCGTCTTCCTCGGCGACCAGCTCGGCGTCGGCGCGCAGCTGTCCACGGCCGTCGTCGTGGTCCTCGGCATCCGCATCTTCGGCAACGCCGCGGCCATCCGCCGGCACTTGTTCCGGGCATGAGCGGCGACGGGCGTCCCGGCGACCGGCCGGAGGACGCGGTGCCGGAGGAGACCGTGCCGGAGGACGCGGTGCCGGAGGAGACCGTGCCGGAGGACGCGATGCCGGAGGAGACCGTGCCGGAGGGGACGACGCCGGAGCCCCGCGACGAGGCGCCGGAGGTCCGCGACGAGGTGCCGGAGCCCCCGGCGGAGCCCGCGGAGGGTCCCGCCGACGGGACGGCGGAGGGCCCCGCCGGGGAGCCCGTCGCGGCACGGGCGGCGCCACCCCGGCGACGGCGCTCGTCGCTGGTGGCCGCCTCCCTGATCGCCGTGCTCACCGTGCTGCTCGGCTTCGCGATCGCCGTCCAGGTGCGCAGCACCGACACCGGCGAGGCGCTCGAGGGCGTGCGCGAGGAGGACCTGATCGGCATCCTCGACGACCTCGACGCGCAGGAGGAGCGGCTGCGCGCCCAGATCGCCGACCAGCGGGCCGACCTGCGCGAGCTGTCCGACAGCGACAGCCAGGCGGCCGCCGCCCTCGAGGACGCCACCTCCCGCGCCGACTCCCTCGCGATCCTCAACGGCACCGTCGCCGCCGAGGGGCCCGGGCTGGTGGTCACCATCCGCGACCCCGAGGGCCAGGTGCGCGTCGCCGACCTGCTCGACGCCGTCCAGGAGCTGCGCGGCGCCGGCGCGGAGACCATGCAGATCGACGGCGTCCGGATCGGCGTCTCCACCGCCGTCACCGGCACCCCGGGCGCCCTGCGGATCGACGGGCGGCCCGTGGAGGCGCCCTACGAGGTGGTCGTCATCGGCTCGGCGCAGGACCTCCGGACGGCGATGAGCATCCCCGGCGGCGTCGTCGACCGGGTCGGCCGGCAGGGCGGCAGCGTCGACATCGAGCAGCGCGACCGGGTCGTGGTGGACGCGTTGCGGCCGCTCGACGAGCCTCAATACGCTCAGCCGGACCCCGGCGACTAGGCCGGTGGTCCCGTTCCGCACCGACCCCAGGAGACCCGCCGCATGACGACCACACCGGACGACCGCCGCTACACCGACCAGCACGAGTGGGCGCTGGTCCAGGACGGCACCGTCGTCCGCGTGGGCATCACCGACCACGCGCAGGACGCGCTCGGCGACATCGTGTTCGTCCAGCTGCCCGAGGTGGGGGAGGAGGTCGGCCCCGGCAACCCGATCGGCGAGGTGGAGTCGACCAAGTCGGTCTCCGACGTCTACTCGCCGGTGCCCGGCACCGTCTCGGCGGTCAACGAGGCGCTCGGCGACGCGCCCGAGACCATCAACGCCGACCCCTACGGGGCGGGCTGGCTGGTCGAGATCACCGTGGCCGGCGACGCCGCCGATGCCACCGCCGACCTGCTCGACGCGGCCGCCTACCAGGCGCTGGTCGACGCGTCCTGACCGCCCCCGCCGAGGCCGGCCTCCCCGGGACGATCACTATGCTGCCCCCGGGAACCGGCCCTCGGCCGGGCCGCTGGGACAGGTGTGACGTCGCCCCGACGTCCGGTTGACCCTCGGTCCGACCGCTGGTTCCATGACCAACGGCCCGCCGTGCGCCGCACGGCAGCCGACCCACGACGGCACCGACCGGACCGTCGTCCGCCGGCCGCCCGCGGACTCGCTCGCGGCGGTGCCCCCTGCACCGGAGGAGAACAGACGTGCACTGCACTCGCTGTGGCCACGACAACCCCGAGGGCAGTCGCTTCTGCGCGCAGTGCGGCGCCGCCCTCTCCCAGGAGCGCGTCGGCGAGTCGACCAGCGTCATCCCGAAGGTCGGCGGCGAGGACACCACCGACGTCCCCGAGGTGAGCGAGCCCGCCGCGGACGCCCACGCGGGCGCCGTCGAGTCGCTGCCCGCCGGGTCGGCGCTGCTGGTCGTCAAGCGCGGCCCGAACGCCGGCAGCCGGTTCCTGCTCGACCAGGACGTCACCACCGCCGGCCGGCACCCCGACAGCGACATCTTCCTCGACGACGTGACCGTCAGCCGCCGGCACGTCGAGTTCCACCGCGAGGGCGGCGGCTTCTCGGTGCACGACGTCGGCAGCCTCAACGGCACCTACGTCAACCGCGAGCCGGTCGACGTCGCGACCCTGGCCGGGGGTGACGAGGTGCAGATCGGCAAGTTCCGCCTCGTCTACCTCACCGGCCCGCGCACCGGCGAGCCCGCGGCCCGCTGACACCGGTGCCCGGAGCGCCCGCCGGTGCGTCCGGGGACGGCGCCGACGCGCGCACGCCGCGCCTGGCCATCGGGGCGGTGCTGACCGCGCTGCGCGACGACTTCCCCGACGTCACCATCAGCAAGATCCGGTTCCTCGAGGCGGAGGGCCTGGTGTCCCCGGAGCGCACCGCCTCGGGGTACCGGAAGTTCTCCCGCGCCGACGTCGAGCGGCTGCGGTACGTGCTCACCGCCCAGCGGGACCACTACCTGCCGCTCAAGGTCATCAAGGAGCACCTCGAGGCGCTCGACCGCGGGGGTGCGGGCCCCGGGGGCGGGCGCCCGCCGCCGGCCCCCCCCCGGGGGGGGGCGCCCCCGCCCCCCCCCCCGCCCCCTCCGACGCCCCCGCCCCCC
>NZ_JBJGYM010000046.1:0-5444 GCF_054049995.1 Geodermatophilus sp. SYSU D01106
CCCCCCCCCCCCCCCCCCCCCCCCCCCCCCCCCCCCCCCCCCCCCCCCCCCCCCCCCCCCCCCCCCCCCCCCCCCCCCCCCCCCCCCCCCCCCCCCGCCAGCTCAGGAGAACAGCGCGCTGTAGCCGTTCAGGGCGGGCTGGCCGCCGAGGTGGGCGTAGAGCACGGTCGACGACGGGTCGATCTCGCGCCGCTGCACGAGGTCGATCGTCGCGGCCATCGACTTCCCCTCGTAGACCGGGTCGGTGACCATGCCCTCGGTGCGGGCGGCGGTCTCCATGGCGCGGATGGTCGCCTCGTCGGGGATGCCGTAGACGCCGCCGTGGTAGCGCTCGTCGAGCTCGACGTCGTCCGGGGTCAGCTCGCGCCGCACGCCGATCGCGCGCGCGGTCCTCTGCGCGATGCGCAGCACCTGGTCGCGGGTCTCGGTGGGCTTGGCGGAGGCGTCGATCCCGAGCACCCGCCGCGGCCGGCCGCCCTGCTCCTCCAGCAGCGCGAACCCGGCGACCATCCCCGCCTGGGTGGACCCGGTGACCGAGCAGACGACGACGGTGTCGAAGAAGACGCCGAGCTCGGCCTCCTGCTGCGCCACCTCCAGCGCCCAGTTCGCGAACCCGTGCCCGCCGAGCGGGTGGTCGCTGGCGCCGGCCGGGATGGCGTACGGCGTGCCGCCGCGGGCCTCGATCTCGGCGAGCGCGGACTCCCAGCTCTCCTTGAACCCGATGCCGAAGCCGGCCTTGACCAGCCGCACGTCGGCGCCGGCGAGCCGGCTGATCAGGATGTTGCCGACCTTGTCGTAGACGGCGTCGGGCCAGTCGACCCAGCTCTCCTGCACCAGCACGCACGACAGCCCGACGTGCGCGGCGACGGCGGCCACCTGGCGGGTGTGGTTGCTCTGCACGCCGCCGATGGAGACGAGCGTGTCGCAGCCCTGCGCGAGGGCGTCCGCGACCAGGTACTCGAGCTTGCGGGTCTTGTTGCCGCCGTAGGCGATGCCGGAGTTGCAGTCCTCGCGCTTGGCCCAGACGGCGGCGCCGCCGAGGGAGGCGGTGAGCCGGTCGAGGCGGTGCACCGGCGAGGGGCCGAAGAGCAGCGGGTGCCGCGGGAAGTCGGCGAGGGTCGTCGCCCTGGGGGCGGCGGGAGGGGCGTGGTCAGTGGTCATGGGTCTCCTCCAGTTCGGACAGCAGCGCCGTCCAGATCTCGGTGGTCGTGGCGACGGCGGCGTCGACGTCCCCGGCCGCGCAGGCGGCGATCAGGCGCTCGTGCAGCCCGACGGACCCCCGCCCGTGCGCCGCGGCGAACCGGGCCCGCTCCAGCCGGCGGATCGCGGGGGTGAGCCGCTCGACGGTCGCGGTCAGCGCGCCGTTGCCCGCCCGCGCGAGCAGCACGCCGTGCAGCTCGTCGTCGGCGGCGAGCGCCGCGTCGAGGTCGCCGGCGTCCACGGCCGCGGCGAACCGCGCGTTGGCCGCGCGCATCGCGGCGACGTCGTCCCCGGTCACCCGGCCGGCCGCCTCCCGGGCGGCGAGCTCGTGCATCACCCGGACGACGGCGGCGGCGTCGCGCACCTGCCGGGGGCGCAGCGGGGTGACCCGGGTGTGGCTCTGCGGCTTGGCCTCGACCAGCCCCTCGTCGACCAGCTTGGCCAGCGCGGCGCGCACCGGCGCCACCGAGAGGCCGAGGCGGCCGGCCAGCTCGGCGTCCTTGACGACGGCACCGGGCGCGAGCTCGCCGGTGACGATCGCGGCGCGGAGGCGGGTCAGCGCCTGGTCGCGCAGCAGCACCCGGCCGACGGGGGCGAGCGGAGCGGTCACAACTGACATCTCAGATGTCAGGCGTCCGCCCGTCAAGGGCGAAGAGCGTGACAACGGCCCTTTTCATGCGGTTGCTGGCCGTCCGGGGCCTCGTCGGGACGGGCGCCCGCCCGCAGGATCGCCGCATGGACTGGAGCACCGACCCCGCCGAGACCGCCGCCCACTTCGCCCGCCGGCTCGCCGTGGAGACCGACGTCTCCGACGTGCACGCCGCCCTCGAGACCGGCGACCCCGGGTTCGTGCTGCTGGACAGCCGCAGCCGGGAGTCGTGGGACCAGGGCCGCGTGCCCGGCGCGGTGCACCTGCCCGGCCGCGAGCTCGCCGACCGCGCGGAGACCGAGCTGGACCGGTCCGTCCCGGTCGTCACCTACTGCTGGGGCCCGGGCTGCAACGGCGCCACCCGCGCCGCGCTCGTGCTGGCGGGACTCGGCTACCGGGTGCGGGAGATGATCGGCGGGTTCGAGTACTGGGCCCGCGAGGGGCTGCCGGTGGCGACGGCGGACGGCCTCACCCGGCCCGACGTCGACCCGCTCACCGCACCGCGGGCGGTCAGCTGCGGGTGCTGAGGTCGGGCGCGTCGTCGTCGGCGAGGCGGGCCCACAGCAGCTCGTCGTGCTTGACGCCGTCGGCGTAGCGGAACGAGCGGCGCAGCCGGCCCTCCAGCGTGAAGCCGGCCTTCGCCGCCACCCGGCCCGACGCCGGGTTGTCCACGGCGTGCACCAGCTCGACCCGGTCGACCGGCAGCGCCGCGAAGCCCCACCGGACGGCGGCGTCGACGGCGCGGGCCGCCAGCCCGCGGCCCCGCGCGGCGGGCACCGTCCAGTAGCCGACCTCGGCGTCGCCCTGCTCGAGGTCGACCGAGTGCAGCGCGACCGAGCCGAGCAGGCCGCCGTCCGCCGCGTCGGCGACCGCCCAGGGGACGAACGGGCGGTCGCCGACGTCGAGGCGGCGGGCGAGCCACTCCTCCGCCGTCTCCCGGCTGCCGTCGAGCGGCGTGGCGCTCCACGCGCGCAGCGCCGGGTCCTGCATCGCCGACCAGACGGCGTCGAGGTCGCCGGCCCGCCACGGGCGCAGCAGCAGCGGGCCGGCGGGCAGCTCGTCGGGGGCGCGCACGCCTCCGATCGTGCCGGGGTGCTCAGCTCTCGGCGGACCCCGGGGCCGACATCGGCTTCATGGTCTTGGCGGCCACCGTGTCCGGGGTCAGCGCCGACATGCGGCCCATCGCCTTGCTGGTGAGGGAGCCGGCGAACACCGACGCCTCGCCCTCCATCAGGCCCTCGTAGCCCTGGCGGGCCACCAACGCCGGGTCGTCCTTGGCGTCGCTGGCGCCGAGCTTGGTGTCGGTGAGGTCGCCGCGGTCGAAGAACTCGGTGTCGGTGGGGCCGGGCAGCAACGCGGTGACGCTGACCCCGGTGCCGGACAGCTCCTCGCGCAGCGCCAGGGCCAGGGACTGCACGAACGCCTTGGTCGCCCCGTAGACGGCCTGGAACGGCTGCGGCGCCTGGGAGGCCACCGACGAGGTGAACAGGATCCGGCCCTCGTCGCGCGCCCTCATGTCCTCGACGACGCGCTTGGCCAGGTGCACCGTCGAGCCGCAGTTGAGCGCCACCATGCCGAGCTCCGCCTCGAGGTCGGTCTCGGCGAAGGCGCCGCCCACCCCGACGCCGGCGTTCAGCGCCGCGGCGGCCAGCGGGCGGCCGGAGCCGCGGACGGCGGCCACGAGCAGCTCCCGGTCGTCGTAGCTGGTCAGGTCGCCGCGCACCGGGGAGACGTGCGCGCCCATCCCGCGCAGCGTCTCGGCCGCGGCGTCGAGCTCGTCGTCCTCGGCGGCCACCACCAGGTCGAAGCCGTGCTCGGCGAACTGCTTGGCCAGCTCCAGGCCGATGCCGCTGGAAGCGCCGGTGACGAGGGCGAGGGGCCGGTCGGTGGGGACGGTCACGGGGACTCCCGGGGATCGAGGCGGTGCGGTCGCCCCGGTCATGCCCATCCGGGACGGCCGCGACCCGCATCGGCGGGTAGGAGGCGCCCGTGGACCCGCGCCCCGTCGCCGTCGTCGTCGACGACGCCCTGCGCCCGCTGCTGCCGGCCCGGGACCGCGCGGCCGGCCGGCGGGTGCTCGCCGCCGACCACGACGCGACCGTCGGCCACCTGGTCCAGGCCGCCGGGGTGCCGCTGACGGAGGTGGGCGAGCTGCTCGCCGACGGCGTCCCGGTCGGGCCGGGCGCCCGGCCGGGCGCGGTCGTCGTCGTCCGGGCCCGTCCCCGGCCGCAGCCGGTCCCCGCCGGCGGCTTCCTGTGCGACGTCGGCCTGGGCGCGCTGGCCCGCCGGATGCGGCTGCTGGGCCTCGACACCGCCTGGTCGCCGGAGGCCCGCGCCCCGGACGCCGACGACGCCGAGCTGGTGGCGGCCGCCGTCGCCGAGGACCGGGTGCTGCTCACCCAGGACCGCGGCCTGCTCATGCGCCGCGCGCTGCCCGCCGGGGCGTGGGTGCGCGGCGGCGGCCCGGACGCGCAGCTCGACGACGTCCTCGACCGGTTCCGCCCGCCGCTGGCGCCGCTCACCCGCTGCCCGGCCTGCAACGGCGTCCCGGTGCCGGTGGCCGCGGCGGAGGTGGCCGGCGAGCTCGAGCCCGGGACCCGGCGCACCGCCACCGACTTCACCCGCTGCCCGGGCTGCGGGCGCGTCTACTGGCGCGGCGCGCACGCCCGCCGCATCGACGCCCTGGTCGCCCGCGCCCGGAGCGTCACGGGCCATCAGCGCTAGAACCGCCGCTTCCTGGCCCGTGGGGGCCACGGATCGGCCCGCGCGTGTCAGCGCCGCCGGGCAGGAGCACGGGCGTCCGCCCAGCCCGACGGAGGGAACCCCGTGCCCGAGTACTCGCTCCCCGACCTGCCCTACGACTACGCCGCCCTCGAGCCGCACATCTCCGGCCGGATCATGGAGCTGCACCACGACAAGCACCACCAGACCTACGTGACCGGTGCGAACACCGCGCTGGAGAAGCTCGCCGAGGCGCGGGAGAACGACGGGCTGGGCACGGCGAACCTGCACGAGAAGAACCTGGCGTTCAACCTCGCCGGGCACGTCAACCACTCGGTGTTCTGGCCGAACATGAGCCCCGACGGCGGCGACCGCCCCGACGGCGAGCTGGCCGCCGCGATCGACGAGCACTTCGGCTCCTTCGACGGCTTCCAGGCGCACTTCACCGCCGTCGCCAACGGCGTGCAGGGCTCGGGCTGGTCGATCCTCGCGTGGGACTCGGTGGGCCAGAAGCTGGTCATCTGCCAGCTCTACGACCACCAGGGCAACCTCGCCGTCGGCCTGGTGCCGCTGCTGCTGCTCGACATGTGGGAGCACGCCTTCTACCTGCAGTACCAGAACGTGAAGGCCGACTACGTGAAGGCCTGGTGGAACGTCGTCAACTGGGCCGACGTCACCGACCGCTTCACCCGGGCACGCACCGCCACCGCCGGGCTCATCGTCCCGGCGGCCTGAGCGCCTCCCGGGGGGGGGGGGGGGGGGGGGGGGGCGGGGGGGGGGGGGGGGGGGGGGGGGGGGGGGGGGGGGGGGGGCGGGGCGGGGGGGGCGGGCCGCGGCCGCCGGGCGGGCGGCGGCGGGGGGGGGGGGGGGGGCG
>NZ_JBJGYM010000047.1:0-5355 GCF_054049995.1 Geodermatophilus sp. SYSU D01106
GTTGTCCGGCGGCGTCCTACTCTCCCACCCCGTCTCCAGGGCAGTACCATCGGCGCTGAGAGGCTTAGCTTCCGGGTTCGGAATGGGTCCGGGCGTTTCCCTCTCGCCATGGCCGCCGTAACACTGTGAACAACAACCGGCCGGCGCCACACGCTGGTGGCGCCCGGGGGTTGGGCGTTCAGAGCTGCACAGTGGACGCTGTCATACGCACATCATCGATGTCCCCGCGTGTGTGTGGGGATGGTGTGTGGTCAAGCCCTCGGCCTGTTAGTACCGGTCAGCTCCACACCTCACGGTGCTTCCACTTCCGGCCTATCAACCCGCTGGTCTGGGCGGGGGCCTTACCCCATTGACTGGGTGAGAGACCTCATCTCGAAGCGAGCTTCCCGCTTAGATGCTTTCAGCGGTTATCCCTGCCGAACGTAGCCAACCAGCAGTGCACCTGGCGGTACAACTGGCACACCAGAGGTTCGTCCGTCCCGGTCCTCTCGTACTAGGGACAGCTCTTCTCAAGTCTCTTACGCGCACGGCGGATAGGGACCGAACTGTCTCACGACGTTCTAAACCCAGCTCGCGTACCGCTTTAATGGGCGAACAGCCCAACCCTTGGGACCTACTCCAGCCCCAGGATGCGACGAGCCGACATCGAGGTGCCAAACCATCCCGTCGATATGGACTCTTGGGGAAGATCAGCCTGTTATCCCCGGGGTACCTTTTATCCGTTGAGCGACACCGCTTCCACATGCCGGTGCCGGGTCACTAGTCCCAGCTTTCGCTCCTGCTCGACCCGTCGGTCTCACAGTCAAGCTCCCTTGTGCACTTGCACTCGACACCTGATTGCCAACCAGGCTGAGGGAACCTTTGGGCGCCTCCGTTACATTTTGGGAGGCAACCGCCCCAGTTAAACTACCCACCTGACACTGTTCCTGATCCGGATCACGGACCGAGGTTAGACATCCAATTCGACCAGAGTGGTATTTCAACGGCGACTCCACGGACACTGGCGTGCCCGCTTCACAGTCTCCCACCTATCCTACACAAGCCGAACCGAACACCAATATCAAGCTGTAGTGAAGGTCCCGGGGTCTTTCCGTCCTGCCGCGCGTAACGAGCATCTTTACTCGTAGTGCAATTTCGCCGAGCCTGTGGTTGAGACAGCTGAGAAGTCGTTACGCCATTCGTGCAGGTCGGAACTTACCCGACAAGGAATTTCGCTACCTTAGGATGGTTATAGTTACCACCGCCGTTTACTGGCGCTTGAGTTCTGAGCTTCGCACACACGAGGTGCACTAACCCGTCCCCTTAACGTTCCAGCACCGGGCAGGCGTCAGTCCGTATACATCGTCTTACGACTTCGCACGGACCTGTGTTTTTAGTAAACAGTCGCTTCTCACTGGTCTCTGCGGCCACCCACCGCTGCCCCGCGCGAGGCGGTTCACGGTAGACGGCCCCCCTTCTCCCGAAGTTACGGGGGCATTTTGCCGAGTTCCTTAACCACAGTTCGCTCGATCGCCTCGGTATTCTCTACCTGACCACCTGAGTTGGTTTGGGGTACGGGCCGCTCGGAACTCGCTAGAGGCTTTTCTCGGCAGCATAGGATCATCGGATTCGCCTCATTCGGCTATGCGTCAGGCCTCACCCTCGTGTCCGGCGGATTTGCCTACCAGACGGGCCACACCCTTGCACCGGTACTACCACTCACCGGCCCGACTACCTTCCTGCGTCACCCCATCGCTTGCCTACTACCAGTCCGGGTCCCCAGCTACTCCCACCCACTCCTCCGAAGAGCAGTGAGCGGTTTCGGTGGGTCAGCATCGCTGGGTTCAGCATGGGCGTTCCTTCGCGGGTACGGGAATATCAACCCGTTGTCCATCGACTACGCCTGTCGGCCTCGCCTTAGGTCCCGACTCACCCTGGGCGGATTAGCCTGGCCCAGGAACCCTTGGTCTTCCGGCGGGGGAGGTTCTCACTCCCCTCTCGCTACTCATGCCTGCATTCTCACTCGTGTGGCGTCCACGGCTGGATTCCTCCGCCGCTTCACCCGCCACACGACGCTCCCCTACCCACCCACGAACCTGGCCGGCGTTCCGAAGAACACCGGCGGGATATCTCGTGAGTGCCACGGCTTCGGCGGTGTGCTTGAGCCCCGCTACATTGTCGGCGCGGAACCACTTGACCAGTGAGCTATTACGCACTCTTTCAAGGGTGGCTGCTTCTAAGCCAACCTCCTGGTTGTCTCTGCGATCCCACATCCTTTTCCACTTAGCACACGCTTAGGGGCCTTAGCCGATGATCTGGGCTGTTTCCCTCTCGACTACGAACCTTATCGCCCGCAGTCTCACTGCCGCGCTCTCACTTACCGGCATTCGGAGTTTGGTTGACGTCAGTAACCTTGTGGGGCCCATCGGCCATCCAGTGCTCTACCTCCGGCAAGAAACACGCGACGCTGCACCTAAATGCATTTCGGGGAGAACCAGCTATCACCGGGTTTGATTGGCCTTTCACCCCTACCCACAGCTCATCCCCCAGGTTTTCAACCCTGGTGGGTTCGGTCCTCCACGCGGTCTTACCCGCGCTTCAACCTGGCCATGGGTAGATCACCCGGCTTCGGGTCTAGAGCACGCGACTAGAGACGCCCTGTTCGGACTCGCTTTCGCTACGGCTACCCCACACGGGTTAACCTCGCCACGTACCGCTAACTCGCAGGCTCATTCTTCAAAAGGCACGCAATCACCGCCCGCACGAATGCGGATTGACGGCTCTCACGGCTTGTAGGCACACGGTTTCAGGTACTATTTCACTCCCCTCCCGGGGTACTTTTCACCTTTCCCTCACGGTACTCGTCCGCTATCGGTCACCAGGGAGTATTCAGGCTTAGCGGGTGGTCCCGCCAGATTCACACCGAATTCCACGGGCTCGGTGCTACTTGGGAACACGACAACAAGGAGGCGCAGCGTTTTCGTGTACGGGGCTCTCACCCTCTACGGCGACCCCTTCCAGAGGCCTTCCACTAACAACTACGCTTTCTCACTCCCCGCCAGTCCGGCAGAACTGACACGATCGGTCCCACGACCCCGCTCCCACAACCCCTGCCGGGTATCACATGGAAACGGTTTAGCCTCATCCGCTTTCGCTCGCCACTACTCACGGAATCACGGTTGTTTTCTCTTCCTGTGGGTACTGAGATGTTTCACTTCCCCACGTTCCCTCCACACGCCCTATGTGTTCAGGCGCGGGTCACACCACATGACTGGTGCGGGGTTCCCCCATTCGGACACCCTCGGATCAACGCTCGGTTGGCAGCTCCCCGAGGCTTATCGCAGCCTCCCACGTCCTTCATCGGCTCCTGGTGCCCAGGCATCCACCGTGTGCCCTCAACATCTTGGCCACACACAAACCTACAAACACGCGAACTCTGGCATCACTCGAACCCCCACCCAACGACCGACAACCCACGGGCTGTCGACGACCGGGTGCGGGCAGCAATACAGAGAATCAAAGATGCTCGCGTCCACTGTGCAGTTCTCAACGACCAACCCGCGACCCCCGCGCTCGACCCCACCAGACCCCCACCGATGTCCCGCAGGACGGTGGAGCGTTGTGAGATCCCGGAGGCCCGGACAGAAGAAACACCCCTGCCCGCCGGCTTGCGCCGGCACCACAGGGCCCGCTCCCTCAGGACCCAACAGCGTGCCTACGACCGACCCGACTCCCCCGGCCCCCGTTCCCCGCGCTCCCGCAGGAGCGCCGTACTAGGAAGCCGCAGCAGCGGCCGGCCGAACTGGTCAGCGTTCCACCCTCGAGCACCACCCCGAACACCCGCCCAGCACCCCTGATGGGCACCGGGTCACGGTCCGGGCGTGGCTCTGGGCCGACAGAACGAGGTCTGCCGGCCAGTGCTCCTTAGAAAGGAGGTGATCCAGCCGCACCTTCCGGTACGGCTACCTTGTTACGACTTCGTCCCAATCGCCGATCCCGCCTTCGACGGCTCCCTCCCACGAGGGGTTGGGCCACCGGCTTCGGGCGTTACCGACTTTCGTGACGTGACGGGCGGTGTGTACAAGGCCCGGGAACGTATTCACCGCAGCGTTGCTGATCTGCGATTACTAGCGACTCCAACTTCATGGGGTCGAGTTGCAGACCCCAATCCGAACTGAGACCGGCTTTTTGGGATTCGCTCCACCTCGCGGTATCGCAGCCCTTTGTACCGGCCATTGTAGCATGTTTGCAGCCCTAGACATAAGGGGCATGATGATTTGACGTCATCCCCACCTTCCTCCGAGTTGACCCCGGCAGTCTCCCATGAGTCCCCACCATCACGTGCTGGCAACATGGAACGAGGGTTGCGCTCGTTGCGGGACTTAACCCAACATCTCACGACACGAGCTGACGACAACCATGCACCACCTGTGCACGACCCCGAAGGACACGACATCTCTGCCGCTTTTCCGTGCATGTCAAGCCTAGGTAAGGTTCTTCGCGTTGCATCGAATTAAGCAACATGCTCCGCCGCTTGTGCGGGCCCCCGTCAATTCCTTTGAGTTTTAGCCTTGCGGCCGTACTCCCCAGGCGGGGCGCTTAATGCGTTAGCTGCGGCACGGAGACCGTGGAATGGCCCCCACACCTAGCGCCCAACGTTTACGGCGTGGACTACCAGGGTATCTAATCCTGTTCGCTCCCCACGCTTTCGCTCCTCAGCGTCAGTTTCGGCCCAGAGACCCGCCTTCGCCACCGGTGTTCCTCCTGATATCTGCGCATTTCACCGCTACACCAGGAATTCCAGTCTCCCCTGCCGAACTCAAGTCCGCCCGTATCGACTGCAGGCCCGGAGTTGAGCTCCGGGTTTTCACAGCCGACGCGACGAACCGCCTACGAGCTCTTTACGCCCAATAATTCCGGACAACGCTTGCACCCTACGTATTACCGCGGCTGCTGGCACGTAGTTGGCCGGTGCTTCTTCTGCAGGTACCGTCACTTGCGCTTCGTCCCTGCTGAAAGAGGTTTACAACCCGAAGGCCGTCATCCCCCACGCGGCGTCGCTGCGTCAGGCTTCCGCCCATTGCGCAATATTCCCCACTGCTGCCTCCCGTAGGAGTCTGGGCCGTGTCTCAGTCCCAGTGTGGCCGGTCACCCTCTCAGGCCGGCTACCCGTCGTCGCCTTGGTAGGCCACTACCCCACCAACAAGCTGATAGGCCGCGGGCCCATCCCCAGCCGGAAACCCTTTCCACCACCACCCATGCGGGAAGCGGTGAACATCCGGTATTAGCCCCAATTTCTTGGAGTTATCCCAGAGCCGGGGGCAGGTTGCCCACGTGTTACTCACCCGTTCGCCACTGATCCCCTCCGAAGAGGTT
>NZ_JBJGYM010000048.1:0-5015 GCF_054049995.1 Geodermatophilus sp. SYSU D01106
GTTCGCCGGCTGCCAGGCCCCGACCTGGTTCTGCGACGTCCACCACCTCCTGCACTGGGCACACGGCGGCCAGACCAGCCTCGGCAACTCCGCCCTGCTCTGCGAGCGCCACCACACCAAGGTCCACTCCGGCTACCGGGTGCAACGCGTCGGCGACCGGTGGCGCACCTGGCGGCCCGACGGCACCGAGATCCTCATCGCCACCACCCGGCTGCGCACCTGACCCCACGACCCGACCCGCCGCCGCCCACCCCGGACGGCGGCCCGCCGGCATGCCCGGGTGCGGCCGGCGGGCGTGCGAGGGTGGACGGCGTGACCGAGAACCTCTGGGTGCGCATGACGCAGGCCGATCCCGGCCACTCGGCCGCCTACGTGCAGCGCTTCCGCGACCTCGCCGCCGGCGGGATGGACATCGTCGGCGAGGCCCGGCTGGTCGACGCGATGCTGCCCCGCGGCGCGCGGGTGCTCGACGCCGGCTGCGGGCCTGGCCGGGTGGGCGGGCACCTCGCCTCGGTGGGTCACGACGTCGTCGGCGTCGACGTCGACCCGGTGCTGATCGCTGCCGCCGAGCAGGACCACCCGGGCGCGCGGTGGCTGGTCGGCGACCTCGCGGAGCTCGACCTGCCCGACCGCTTCGACGTCGTCGTGTGCGCCGGCAACGTGGTGACCTTCCTGGCGCCCTCGACGCGGGTGGAGGTGCTGCGGCGCTTCCGCGCCCACCTCGCCGACGGCGGCCGGGCGGTGGTCGGCTTCGGCGCCGGGCGCGACTACGCCTTCGACTCCTTCCTCGACGACGCCCGTGCCGCCGGCCTCGAGCCCGACGTGCTGCTGTCGAGCTGGCACCTGCACGCGTTCACCGCGGACTCGGACTTCCTGGTCGCGGTGCTGCGCCCCTCGTGAGCCCGGTCAGCTGACCTCGGCGAGCCACCCGACGACCCGCAGGTCACCGTCGAGGTGGACGACGAGCGTCTGCCCGTCGGCACCGCGCAGGTGCGCCTCGAACAGGCCGTCGCCGTCGACCTCCAGCCACTCGATGGTCGCGCCGGGGTGGTCGGCGAGGGCGGCGGCGGCCACCTCGACGGCGACGTCGGCAGTGAGCTCCGGCGGGAGGGACGGGCGCGGACGGCGGACCCAGGCGTGCCGGCCGACGGTCTCGTGGGTGCGGTTCATGGCGGACCTCCTCGCTGCCCGCGGCGCCGGGGCGGTGCCGCGATGGGTCCGACCCTCGCGGCCCGGCCTGGCAGGACCCTGTGCACGGCGTGCCAGTTCGCCGCGACCCGCCGCCTGATCCCGCGGCGGCCGGGCGTCAGCGGGCGCCCAGGGCGAGGGTCAGCTCGAGCACCGTCGTCGGGTCGTCGAGGCGGGCGCCGTACAGCTCGCGGAGCTGGCCCATCCGGTAGCGGACCGTCTGCGGGTGCACGAACAGCTCGGCGGCCACCTGCTCGCGGCGGCCGTGGTGCAGCAGCCACGAGCGCAGCGTCTCCAGGAGCTTTTCCCGCGGCCCGGGACCGAGGTCGTCGAGCGGCGCCAGCACCTGCGCGCGCAGGTCGGCCAGCGCCTCGCCGTCGGCCCGCAGCACCAGGTCGGCGAGCCGGACCTCGGTGTCCACCGGCGCCTCGCCGTCGGGGAGCAGGCCCAGCTGCAGCGCCCGGAGCGCCCGCGAGTACGAGGAGCGGGTGTCCTGCCACGGCCGCGCCGGGCCGACGACGGCGCCCCGGCCGGCCAGCGAGGACAGCAGCGCCGCGCGCGCGAAGCCCTCGGCGTCGGGGACGAGCAGCACCGCCCGCTCGGTGGAGGGCTCGGCGCCGGGCAGGTCCTCGCCGGCCTGCAGCGTGCGGGAGTCGAGCACCCCCAGCGCGCCGCGGGCGTCGGCCTCCGGCAGCAGCACGGCGGTGAGGGTGCGCGGCGGCGTCCAGTCCGCCCGCTCGGCCGCGACGTTCAGCTCGTAGGCGGGCGCGCCGGTGACCAGCAGCTCCGCGAGCCGCTCCAGCTGCCGGCGCCGCTCGCGCCCGCTGGCCGCGAGGTGGTCGGCGTGGCCGGACGCGCTCGCCGCTGACAGCCGGTCGATGTAGGCGAACACCAGCTCGGCGAAACGGGCCAGCGACCCCGCGGGCATGCCGGCCGCCACCGCCGTCGCGCTCAGGTGCCGCCACGCCACCCGGGCCCCCACCCGGTAGGCGGCCAGCAGCGCGTCCATCGACCGGCCGGTGCGCGCCTCCCCGCGGCCCAGCGCATACGCGCCCTGGATGGCGGGGTCGATCGGCCGGCTGGCGTCGACCCCACCGGCCGAGGTGGCGAGCTCCAGGAACCCGGCGAGCGCGAGCTGGACGGCGTTCTCGATCTTGCGGCCCATCGGCCCGCGGAACGCCTCGGCGTAGCTGGGGACCTCCACGACGATCGCCGCCACGGTCCGCTCGGCCACCGCCGGCAGCTCGGCCATCACGGCCTCCGCGACATCGGCGGCGAAGGTCTGCTGCTGCACCGTCACGTGACCTCCTCGTGACCTCACTTGTTCGCTCCGAACAGTATCCGCGTCCACGTTCACGTCGAAGGCACAGGTAGTTACGCGAGCCGCAGGGAACTGTAGGGACATGACCGCGACCGTTCCGCGCCCTTCCCCGGCCCGGCCGGCCCTGAAGGCGCTGCGCGACCGCGCCCTGCGCCTCGCCGAGCTCGTCACCACGCCCCTGCTGCCCGCCGACTACCTCGACCTGATCGACCCGCTGCGGTCCGGCGCCGCGCTGCGCGGGCGCATCGAGGCGGTCCTGCCCGAGACGCGCGACGCCGCCACCGTCGTCATCCGGCCCGGCGCCGACTGGCAGCCGCACCGGCCCGGCCAGTACGTGCGGATCGGCATCGACGTCGACGGCGTCCGCATGTGGCGGGCGTACTCGATCACCTCCGACCTCGGCCGCACCGACGGCTGCTTCACGGTCACGGTCAAGGCCATCCCCGGCGGCAAGGTCAGCAACCACCTCGTCCGCCGCGCGGAGCCGGGCACCGTCGTCCAGCTCGACCAGGCCACCGGCGAGTTCTGCCTGCCCGCGCAGCTGCCGGCCAAGGCACTGTTCGTCACCGCCGGCTCCGGGATCACCCCGGTCATGGGCATCCTGCGCAACCACCCCGAGCTCGCCGACGTCGTCCTCGTGCACTCCGCGCCCACCGCCGACGACGTCGTCTTCGGCGCCGAGCTGCGGCAGCTGGCCGCCGACGGCCGGATCCGGCTGGTCGAGCAGCACACCGACACGGCCGGGATGCTCGACGCCGCCGCGATCGCAGCGCTCGTCCCCGACCACGCCGAGCGCGCCACCTGGGCGTGCGGGCCGGTCGGCATGCTCGAGGCGCTGGAGGAGCACTGGGCCGCCGCCGGCCTCTCCGACCGGCTCTACACCGAGCGCTTTCGCCCGAAGGTGCTGGTCGCCGGCGAGGGCGGCACGGTCACCTTCACGAAGAACGGGACGTCGCTCGAGGCCGACGGGGCCACCCCGATCCTCGACGCCGCCGAGGAGGCCGGCGTCCTCATGCCCAGCGGCTGCCGCATGGGCATCTGCTACGGCTGCGTCCTCCCGCTGCGCGAGGGCGCCGTCCGCGACCTGCGCACCGGCGAGGTGACCACCGCCGCCCCGGGCGACGGCGTCCTCGTCCAGACCTGCATCAGCGCTGCCGCCGGCGCCTGCGACATCGACCACTGAGCAGGACCCGGCTCACAGACCACCGACCCCCCTACGCGACACCGAGACCCAGAGGAGCCGCATAGACATGACCGTGCTGCAGAAGAAGGCCGACAACCCGATCGAGCACCTCACCCCCGAGGACATCGAGCTCATCGGCAAGGAGCTCGACGAGATCCGCCAGGGCGTGATGGACAGCCGCGGCGAGGCCGACGCGCGCTACATCCGCAAGGTCATCGACGTGCACCGCAAGATCGAGCTGGGCAGCCGCGCCGTCCTGCTGGCCTCCGGTTTCCCGCCGGCCTGGATCGCCGGGACGATCGGCCTGTCGATCGCCAAGATCCTCGAGAACATGGAGATCGGGCACAACATCCTGCACGGCCAGTGGGACTGGATGCGCGACCCGAAGATCCACTCCACGACGTGGGAGTGGGACATGGCGAGCCCGGCCGAGCAGTGGAAGCACTCGCACAACGAGCTGCACCACACGTACACGAACGTGATCGGCAAGGACAACGACCTCGGCTACGGCATCATGCGCGTCGACGAGGACCAGCCGTGGACGCCGATGTACCTCGGCCAGCCGCTGTGGAGCTTCGTCAACGCCTGCTTCTTCGAGTACGGGATCGCCGCCTACGACCTCGAGCTCGGCGCCGTGATCGCCAAGAAGCAGACCGGTGACCCGGAGTTCCGCCGCCGGGCCAAGCAGGTGCTGGTCAAGATCGGCCGGCAGGTGCGCAAGGACTACGTCATCCACCCGCTGCTGTCGGGCCCGAACTTCGTCGCCACCCTGGCCGCGAACTTCACCGCGAACATCGTGCGGAACCTGTGGTCGAACTCGGTCATCCTCTGCGGGCACTTCCCCGAGGGCGTCGAGACCTTCGAGAAGAAGTCGATCGACGGCGAGACGCGCGGCGAGTGGTACCTGCGTCAGATGCTCGGCTCGGCCAACATCTCCGGCTCCAAGGCGATGCACATCCTGACCGGCAACCTGTCGCACCAGATCGAGCACCACCTGTTCCCGGACCTGCCGAGCAACCGGTACGCCGAGATCGCGCCGAAGATCCGTGACCTGTTCGACCGCTACGGCCTGAACTACCACACGGCGCCGCTGCCGCAGCAGGTCGCGTCGGCCTGGCACAAGATCATCCGGCTGTCGCTGCCGAACGGCTGGCTGCAGAACACCACCGCCCGCAACCTGCCCACCCAGCTGGGCAAGCTGTGGAAGATGACGACCGGCAAGCCGCGCGTCCGGCGCGTGCTGCTCCGCGAGCAGGCCGCCATGGCCGCCGCTGCCTGATCCACCGCGCACGACAGAGGGGCCCGGGACGACGTCGTCGTCCC
>NZ_JBJGYM010000049.1:0-3549 GCF_054049995.1 Geodermatophilus sp. SYSU D01106
GCTCCTCCGGCCGGAGGAGCGGGGCCCGTCGTCGTGCGGGGCGGTCAGGCGGTGGCGGCCGCGGCCAGCCGGTCGAGGCGCTCGGCCACCTGCAGCGCGGTGACCGGCCGCTGCCCCACCGGGGCGAGGCAGGCCGACACCAGGGCGGCCTCGTCGTCGGTCAGGCCGGGGCTGATCGCGGGCTCGGCGCTCATCACCCGGCGGATCGCCAGCAGCGGCTCGCCGTCGGGCAGCTCACCGTACAGGCCGGTACCGGTGAGCGCCCGGTTCAGCGTGGCCCCCAGCGCGAAGACCTCCGTGGCGCGGGAGGGCCGGTCGCCGCGCAGCAGCGCCGGGTCGAGGTACTCGACCGAGGCGGCGCTGGCCATGCCGGTGAGCGTGACGCCGGGCGCCAGGTAGCGGGCCAGGCCCAGGTCGGAGAGCTTGCCGCCGTCCTCGGTGAGCAGGATGTTGGCCGGCTTGATGTCGCCGTGGGTGAGGCCGGCCTCGTGCAGCGCGTGCGCGGCGTGCGCGGCGTGCGCCACCGCGCGCAGCACCTCGCCGCGGCTGAGCGGCCGCGCCGGGGCGGCGAGGCTGCCGAGCGGGCAGTACTCCATCGCGTACAGGAAGCTGTCCTGCAGGACGGCGTCGTACACCTTGACCAGGTAGGGCGAGGCCACCTGGGCGAAGGCCCGCAGCTCGCGGACACCCCGCTCGTAGGCCTGCTCGCTGTGCGTCCCCGTGAAGACCTTCACCGCCACGTACTCGTCGGGCAGGCCGAGCCGCGCCGGCGGCCGCGCGAGGTAGAAGCGGCCGTTGTTGCCCTCCCCGAGCACCCGGACCACCTGGTAGTCCGCGATGGTGGCGGGCGCCGCGCCCACCAGGCCGACGGCATCCATCCTGAGTCCTCCTGAAGCTGCTGTTCCCCCCGGGGCGGCCCGGGACGCCGCCGGTGCGGCAGCGCGACAGTGTGCCCCGCCGCCCGCCGTCCGGGAACCCCGATCGCCCCCGTCGGACGCCGCGCACGGAGGGGTCCCGCGTGGCGCGGGGCGCCGATACAGTCCGCGCCCGGTGCGGTGCCGTGACCGGCACGCACCCCATCCCCCGCGCTGTCCCGCGCGGCTCGCGACGACCCCGGAGACCCAGTGGAAGCGCACTCCGTCGCGGAGATCACGGCCTACGTGTTCCTCGACCTCGCCGTGATCATCGTGATCGCCCGCCTCATGGGACGGCTGGCGGTGACGCTCGGCCAGCCCGCGGTCATGGGCGAGATCGTGGCCGGCATCCTGCTCGGCCCGACGCTGCTCGGCGCCCTCCCGGGCGACCTGGACACCGCGCTCTTCCCGCCCGACGTGCGCCCGTTCCTCAACGTGCTGGCGCAGCTGGGCCTGGTGCTGTTCATGTTCCTGGTCGGCCTCGAGGTCGACCTGTCGTTCATCCGCGGCCGCGAGCGCATCGCCGTCTCGGTGTCGGTCGCCTCGATCGTCCTGCCGTTCGCGCTCGGCGTGCTGCTGGCCACCTACCTGCACGAGGCGCACGACGTCTTCACCGCCGACGACGGCGCCACGTCGACGATCTCCTTCGTCGGTTTCGCGCTGTTCATGGGCGTGGCCATGTCGATCACGGCGTTCCCGGTCCTGGCCCGGATCCTCGCCGAGCGGCAGATGCACCGGATCCCCACGGGCGTGCTGGCGCTCGCGTGCGCCGCCGTCGACGACGTCCTGGCCTGGGCGCTGCTGGCGGTCGTCGTCGCGGTCGTGTCGGCCGGGTCCTTCAGCGGGGTGCTGCTGATCCTGCTCTGGTCGGTCGTCTTCGCGCTGGTGATGTTCCTGGTCGTCAAGCCGCTGCTCAAGCAGCTGGTCACCCGGTACGAGCGCCTGGGCCGGCTGACGCCGGAGATGCTCGCCCTCGTGCTCGTCGGCATCCTCGGCAGCGCCTGGGTGACCGAGGAGATCGGCATCCACTTCATCTTCGGCGCGTTCGTGTTCGGCGTCGTCATGCCGCGTCAGGGCGCCGGCGCGCTGAACCACGAGATCATCGACCGGCTCGAGCAGGTGAGCGTCCTGCTGCTCCTGCCCGTCTTCTTCGTGGTCACCGGCCTCAACGTCGACGTCGGCGCGATCGACCTGACCGGCGTCGGCGAGCTCGGGCTGATCCTGCTCGTGGCGATCTCCGGCAAGTTCGTCGGCGCGTTCACCGCCGCCCGCGCGCAGCGGGTGCCCCGCCGGCAGGCCACCGCGCTCGGGGTCCTCATGAACACCCGCGGACTGACCGAGCTGGTCATCCTGAACCTGGGCCGCGAGAACGGCGTGCTCGACGACACCATGTTCACGCTGATGGTGATCATGGCGATCGTCACCACGGTGATGACCTCGCCGCTGCTCAACCTCGTCTACCCGAAGCGGGTCCTCGCCCGGGACATCGCCGCGGCCGAGCGCGCGGCGATGGGGCTGACCGACGCCTACACGGTCGTGGTCGTGGTCGACGACCCGGTGCGCGACGCCGGGCTGGTCGACCTCGCCTGCGACCTGGCCGGCCGGGAGCGTCCGGCGCAGGTGGTGCTCACCCGGGTGGTGCGGCGCTCGCGGCCCAAGCCGGAGGTCTCCAGCGGCCTGGGGGCCGACCTCGCGCTGATGGCGACCGTGGCCGGCGAGCTCCGGGCGCTGGCCCGGCGGGTGGAGGAGCGGGGCATGCAGGCCTCGGTGGCCTCCCGCTTCAGCGAGGACCCCTGGGCGGAGGTCACCGACCTCGCCGGCAGCAGCGAGGCCGACGTCGTCCTCGTGCGCAGCGGCTGGGGCATCGCCGAGGGCGCCCTCGCCGACGGGCAGGCGGGCACCCCGTGGCCGGCGTCCCTGCACGGGTCGGTGGTCACGGTGTCCGGCGAGCTCGGCGAGCCGGGCCTGGCCCCGCGCGGCGCGGTGGCGGTCGTGCAGGACGGCGGCGCCGACGGCCGGGCCGCGCTCCGGCTGGCCGCGCACGCGGCGCTCGGCCGGTCGGCGCCGCTGCAGCTGCGCGCCGGTGAGGGCCGGCGCGGGCTGCGCCGCGGGGTGGCCGACTCGCTGCGCAAGGCGGGGGTGGCCGTCGAGCCGGAGAGCACGGCGCTGCCCTCGCTGCTGGTGGCACCCGCGGATGCCGGCACGGTGCCGCCCGCCGACGACCTGACGCCGATCCTGCTGGTGCACGCCGGCACGGCCGACGCTGACCGCGACATGGACGAGACGCTGGCCGGGATCGCCGCCGGCAGTGCGGCCCGGCCCGGGACCGCCTGAGCGCCGGTCCTCCCCGCGGTGGAGCCCGCGTCCCGTGCGAGGGGACGCGGGCTCCGTCGTCTCCGGGCACCTCTCCCCCGCGGCGGCTCGTGCTCTGCCCCGCCTCCGTGGGCAGGGCACGAGCCCGTGCGGGGCACGCCCTCGTGCTCTGCCCCGCCGTGGTGGGCAGAGCACGACCCAGCTCCGGAGGTCAGGTGCCTCCTTCCGGCGGGGGGGGGGGGGGGGGGGGGGGGGGGGGGGGGGGGGGGGGGGGGGGGGGGGGGGGGGGGGGGGGGGGGGGGGGGGGGGGGGGGGGGGGGGG
>NZ_JBJGYM010000050.1:0-2873 GCF_054049995.1 Geodermatophilus sp. SYSU D01106
AGGGCGGGGGCCAGCGCCGGCGGGCCGGCGTGGCCGAGGGTGTCGGCGGGGGGGGGGTGGCCGAGGCGGGGGCGGGCGCCGGCCCCGCCCCCCCCCCCCCCCCCGCCGCGGAAGCCCGCGAACACCGCGCCGGGCAGCGCCCGCTCGAGCCGCTCGCGCTGCGGGCCGTCGCCGACGAGCACGAGCCGGACACCGGGCACCCGGTCCAGGCCCGCGAGCAGGTGCAGCTCCTTCTCGGCGGCCAGCCGGCCCACGTAGCCAACGACGACCTCCCCGCCGGGCGCGAGGCGGGCGCGCAGCGCGGGGTCGCGGCGGGCGGGCGAGAAAGCGGCGGAGTCGACGCCGCGGGCCCACAGCCGCACGCGCGGCACGCCCCGGGCGCGCAGCTCGTCGGCCACCGGGCGGCTGGGGACCAGGGTCGCCGCGGCGCCGGCGTACACCGGCCGCAGGCCCGCCCAGACCATCCGGCCGACGCCGGGCAGGCCGTAGCGGGCCGCGAAGCCGACCAGGTCGGTCTGGTGGACGGCCACGACCGGGACGTCGAGGCGGCGGGCGACCCGCGCGGCCGAGGCGCCGAGCGCCGCCGGGCTCGCGAGGTGGACGACGTCGGGGGCGAACTCGCGCAGGACCCGCCCGAGCCCCGGCCACGGGCGGCCGACGCGGAAGCCCGCGTAGCGCGGGAGCGCCACCGACGGGGACCGGACGACGGTCGCGCCGGCGTACGCCCCGGGGCCCGGGCCGGGCGCGACGACGAGCACCTGCACGCCGTGCCGCCGCATCTGCTCGCAGACGCGCAGGACGCTGTTGGTGACGCCGTTGACCTGCGGGAGGAAGGACTCGGTGACCACTGCCACGCGCACGCCGCCAGCGTGGGCGGCGCAGGGAGAGCGGAGGTCGACGGCGCGGCCCGCTCCCGGTGAACGGTGCGGGAAGAGCGGGCGACCCGGCTCAGGCCAGGGTCGGGATCCAGTCGGCCAGGGCCCGCCCGATCGCGTGCGGGGAGTCCTCGGGCACAAAGTGCGAGCCCGGCACGGTCACCTCGGTGACCGCGGGCCACTTGCGGACCAGCGCGCGCTGCCGGCCGACCAGGATGGAGCCCGGCTCGGCGTCCAGGAACAGCTTGGGGACGGCGCTGCCGCGCAGCCAGACGCCGTACCGCGCGACGACGTCGCGGACCAGCGGCGGCACGTTGTCCAGCGGGATCTGCCGGGGCCACTCGAGGGTGGGCCAGCGGTCCTCGCGCTCGCGGAAGGGCGCCCGGTACCGCTCGTGCGCCTCGGGGCTGAGACCCCGCAGCGTGGAGGCCGGCAGGATCCGCTCGACGAAGACGTTCTTGTCCAGCACCACGGTCTCGCCGTCGTCGCCGCGCATGGTGCGGAAGATGCCGCGCGCGTCGGCCGGCCAGTCCGCCCAGGTCATCGGGGTGACGATCGCCTCGGTGAACGCCAGCCCGCGCACCTGCTCGGGGTGCCGGCGGGCCCAGTCGAAGCCCAGCGCCGAGCCCCAGTCGTGCAGCACGAAGGTGACCCGCCGGTGCACGCCGACGGCGTCGAGGAACTCCTCGAGGTGCTGCGCGTGGGTGGCGAAGGAGTAGGTGCCGCGCCGAGGGTCGGGCAGCTTGCCCGACTCCCCCATGCCGACCAGGTCCGGCGCGATGCACCGGCCGAGGTGCCGCACGTGCGGGATGACGTTGCGCCACAGGTAGGACGACGTCGGGTTGCCGTGCAGGAAGACGACCGGATCCCCCTCGCCGACGTCCACGTACGCCATCTCCGTGCCGCGGACGGTCACCCGCTGCCGGGGGAAGGGGTCCTCGGGGGAGACGTCCTCAGCGGCCACCCGGGCATCCTCACCCAGCCGCCGCCCCACCGCCGTCCGGAGGACGGCGTCCGACGATCGCGCTCGGCCCTGACGCGACGATCGCGCTCGGCCCTGACGCGACGATCGCGCTCGGCCCTGACGCGACGATCGCGCTTGACCCTGACGCGACGTCAGGCTGTGCACTCGTCGCCGTCAGGGAGGAGGGACCCGGGATGAACGTGGGCGAGGTGGCGGCGCTGGCCGGCGTCACGGTGCGCACGCTGCACCACTACGACCGGATCGGCCTGCTGTCGCCGTCGGGACGCACCTCGGCCGGCTACCGCCGCTACTCGGCGGCGGACCTGGACCGGCTGCACCAGGTGCTGCTCTACCGGGAGCTCGGGTTCCCCCTCGAGCAGGTCGCGGCGCTGCTCGACGACCCGTCCGCCGACCCCGCGGCGCACCTGCGCCGGCAGCACCGGCTGCTGCGGGACCGGCTGGAGCGGACGCGGGCGATGGTCGCGGCCGTCGAGAAGGAGATGGAGGCGAGGCAGATGGGGATCGCACTGACCCCCGAGGAGCGGTTCGAGGTGTTCGGCGAGCACGACCCGGAGCGGTACGAGGCCGAGGTGCAGGAGCGGTGGGGCGACACCGACGCCTACCGCGAGTCCTCGCGGCGCACCGCGGCCTACACCAAGGAGGACTGGGTCCGGATCAAGGCCGAGGGCGAGGACCTCAACGGGCGGATGGCGCGGGCACTGCGGGACGGCGTCGCGCCGAACTCGGCGCCGGGCATGGACCTCGCCGAGGAGGCGCGGCAGCAGATCTGCCGGTGGTTCTACGACTGCCCGCCGGAGATGCACGCGGCGCTCGGCCGGATGTACGTCGAGGACGAGCGGTTCACCGCCACCTACGAGGCCGTGGCGCCGGGCCTGGCGCAGTGGGTGAGCACCGCCGTCCAGGCCAACGCCGCCCGGCAGGGCTGACCCCCGGGGGGGGGGGGGGGGGGGGGGGCGGGGGGGGGGGGGGGCGGGGGGGGGGGGGGGGGGGGGGGGGGGTGGCGGGTGGGGGGG